>NZ_JACHMZ010000001.1:4980961-5298653 GCF_014205165.1 Micromonospora carbonacea
CGTACGGCAACCCGATCCCGGGTCTGGAGGAGCTGGGCACCCCCGAGCAGCCGACCGACCGCAGCGACGGCGAGCGCAACCTGGCGTTCCCGGGGCTCACCGGCACGGTGGTCGTGCGGCGGATCTGCGAGAGCGTGCAGACCGACGCCGACGTGCTGCGGCAGCTGCACGCCGCCGGGGTCGACCCGGGCGCGACCGTGACCGTGGCCCAGGAGCGCGACGGCGTCTCCATCGACCGCTCCGGCGACCGGGTCCGGCTGCCCCGCGAGGTCGCCTCCCGGGTCTTCGTCGCCGCCCGCTGACCTGACGCCGCTTCCCCGGGCCCGGCGGGAAGGCGCCGTCCGGTGCCCCGGCGCCGGCGCGCCAGTTCACAGGGCCCGGGTGTCGACCGTCCCCGCCAGCGTGACCAGCTTCCCGGCGACCTCCTCGGCCGCGTCGCGCCCGGCGCCCTTCGGCAGCGTCCAGCGCAGCACGGCCAGCCGGTCCTCGGTGGCCAGCCAGCCCACCTCGGCGACCGGCCCCTGCCCCTTCGTCGCCGCCCCGGTCCGCCGGTAGGCGACCTGACCCAGCCGGCTGACCTTCCGGGCCCCCGCGGGCCGCACGTCGGCCGTGAAGTCGTCCACGCCGATCGACGTGTCGGTGACGGCGAGGGTCAGCTCCGGCAGCAGCGCCCGCTTCGCGCGCAGCACGCAGGTGCGGGTGTCGTCGCGCGCGCTGGCCGCCGCCACGTCGAACCGCTCCCCGGTGTGCTCCTCGACCACGGCGAAGTCGAGCAGCCGGCACGCGCCGCCGGAGGACGCCGCCGGCACGTCGACCACGACCGGCGCACCCCGGGGCACCGCCACCGGCTCCGCCGCCTCCGCCCCGCACCCCGCCACCAGCAGCGTCGACACGCCCGCCAGGCAGATCCAACCGCGCACGCCAACCTCCGCGCCTCCCGGCGGTTCCCGCCGATGTCCGCCCGACACCGTACGGGTTGTCCGCCTCGGGCGAAAGCCCACGGTCCGCGGCGACCCGCGCGGGCGGAAGCCCGTCGACGGCGGCACCGGCGCAGGATCAGTCGGCCACGTACGGGCAGTGCCGGCAGCCCCGCCCGCAGCAGGTGCCCCGGCGGGCCAGGAAACCGGCGGTGAGCACGAACAGGCCGGTCTCCGGATCGGGATAGCCGGCCTGCCCCGCCGCGAGGGCGGCGGCATGCGCGGCGAGGACCCGCTCCCGGTGCGGGTGCTGCGGCGGCAGCCGCGACGGGTGCGGCTCGGTCAGCGGCCGATCCGCCAACGGCACCCGCTCTCCCCCCACCGCCGCAGTGTAAGGAAGGGCACCTTGTTAACGCATTCTGCATAGGAAGGGCCCCTTCCTAACGCCCGTCGGCGCGCCCACCCGGCGCACCCGCCGTGCGGCCCGCCGCCGGCTACGTCGGGTCGGCGTGACGGGTCCGGCGGGCCAGCAGGTACGCCTGAGGGCCGCGCTCGTAGTCCTCGGGCTCCCGGACCAGGCGGGCGTGCACGGCGAACCCGGCGGCGGCGAGCTGCGCGGCGATCCGGTCCGGCGGCAGCCAGTGCACGTCGTAGGAGACGGTGTGGCCGTACGCCTGCTCCAGGCGGATCCGCTTGTCGCCGGCCTTGAACGCGAGCAGCAGCTCGCCGCCCGGGGCGAGCACCCGGTGGAACTCCGCGAAGACGGCCGGCAGCGCCTCCGGCGGCAGATGGATGATCGAGTACCAGGCGACGAGCCCGGCGAGGCCGGCGTCGGCCAGCGGCAGGTCGGTCATCGAGGCGACGGCGAAGCGCACCCCCGGCCAGGATTGGCGGGCCACGGCGACCATCCCCGGGGAGAGGTCGAGGCCGGCGACGGCCAGCCCGAGGCCACGCAGGTGGGCGGTGATCCGGCCGGTGCCACAGCCGACCTCCACGACCGGCCCGGACGTGGCCGCCCGGGTGGTCCCACCACCGCCGACCAGCTCGGCGAAGGTGGCCAGCAGGGCCCGCTCCAACGGCTTGTGCCTCAGCTCACCGTGGACCAGCCGGGCGTAGTCGACGGCCACCTCGTCGTACGCGGCGCGGGTCTCCCGCAGCCAGTTCGGTTCCCCCATGACGGGCGACCCTAGCCGCCGCCGGACACGACGTGCTGCCCGAGTGCCGCGCGCCGAGGCGGGGCGGGTCAGGAGGCGGCGTCGCGCGCGGCGCCTCAGCGGGGAACGCCCTCCGTCTCCGCGCGTACCCGGGTCATCAGCTCGACGAACGGGCCGGGCCGCTGGAACAGCGACCGGTGCCCGGCGCCGGGGATGACGACGTGTTCCTTGCGGGGGGCCTGGAGCTGGGCATACCACTGGTCGAGCAGGCGCAGCCGCCCCGGCACCTCGTGCTCACCGTCCACGAGGTACGTCGGGACGTCGAGCCGCCGCACCTCGGCGCGAAAGTCCAGCCCCTGCAGGCGCGGGTAGAGCGTGTCCCAACCGTCGATGAAGCCGGGGAGCAGGTGCGCCTTCTCCAGAAGCGTGTATTCCGGCACACCGAGGTTCTCCACCACCCCGCCGACCCCCTCGCTGTTGCCGGAGCGGTCGAAGTCGAAGGCCGCCGGTTCGTTGGTCAGCAGCGGCTCGTACGCCCAGATGTCCTGGTAGGGCGGCGGACCTTGCGCGCTCATCCGGTCGGCGAGGTCGGCCCGGCCCGTGCGCCGGGCCCAGGCCACGGTGTCGGCGTGCTGGCTGATGTCGGCCTCGCGCAGGCTGACCACCTGGCCGACGCCCACGTAGGAGGCGAACAGCTCCGGGCGACGCTGCACGGCGAGCAGCCCGGGGATGGTGCCGCCCGAGTGGGCGAGCAGGTGCACCCGGTCGCGGCCGAAGCGCCGCCGCAGGTGCTCGGCGACGGCGACGAGATCGGCCACCTCGCCGTCCAGGGTCGGCGCGGGCGGGAAGGCCGACCAGGACTTCGGCGCGCCGGCCCGGTCCCAGGTGGCGACCACGAAGTGCCGTTCCAGGTCGGCCAGGTGACGGCGCACCGAGCCGATCTCCGAACCACCGGGCGGGCCGGGCACCACGAGCAGCACCGGCGCGGCCGGCTCCACGCCCCGGATCAACAGACCGAGGTCGCGGCCGGCGGTGGTCACGGTGGCGAGCTCGGCGATCCCGCCGGGGATCCGGTCGGTGCGGGCCGGCACCGCCACGCCGACCGTGACCAGCGCGAGCACCGCGGCAAGCACCCCCACCGCGCCGCGACCGGCCCAGCGCAGCACCTTCCCCCGGCCGTCGCCACCGACCGACCGGCGGGCGATCCCGGCACCGTACGCGGCACCGACGAGCAGCGGCAGCAGGGAGAGCGTGCCGTGGACCCCGCGCCCGGTGAGGAGCACGACGACGCCGAAACCGCTCAGGTGCGGCCGGTCGACGCTCGGCCCGCGCAGCCGGATCCGGGCCAGCTCGACCGCCACCGCGTACGCAACCGGCGCGGCGACCGTCGCCCACCGAGACCGGCTCAGCCAACCCGCGGCCAGCCCCACGGCGAGACTGACGCCGATCGAAGCCAGCGCCGGGCCCACGGCTCCGGGGCCCCGCGGGGTCCACCACCCCGCGACCAGCCCCCAGAGCACGGGAGGTGGCACCGCGAAGAGCACACGAACGGCAGGCCTCACCACGACGACCTCCCCCGTCAGGCACGCCAGGAGGCCCCAGCGTAGTGGGGAGCATTGCTCTGCGTGACCCCGCGCGGGGCGTCACGCGAACCAGGTGACCGCCTGACCGTGCGGCCTCGTCCAGGCCAGCGGCGTGCCGTCCAGCGCGAGCACGTTGTGCAGCGTCCCGTCCGGTGGCTCAGGCAGCGCGCCGTGCCCCAGCACCTCCGGGGTCTCGTTGGCGAGCCAGTGGCCGGGCAGTGTGCGTACCAGATCGGCGAAGGCCGCCCGGCGCGGAGCCGGCACCAGGTAGAGCACGCTGGTGTGGAACACGACCAGGGTCGCGTCGGCGGGCGCCCGCGCGGCCAGCGCCGGCAGGTCGTCGACGAGATCGCCGCGGACGAGCAGCGGCGGGTCGGCCGCCGCGACGGCCGACGCGGCCCGCAGCCGGGCGCGGCGGTGGGTGTGCTCGGGCCAGACGAGGGCGTCGAGCCAGGCGGCGTCGGCGGGGTCGGTCACGTCGAGGGGGTTCAGGTCCAGCCCGGCCCGCCACACCACCTCGGGCCGGCGGGCCGGCGGCGCGACGCCGGTGAGCACGCAGTCGAGGACGGGCTCGCCGTCGCCGATCCGGTGGTCGCCGTAGCGATAGGAGTACCGGTCGGGGTAGAGGCACAGCCCCGCCGACGCGCCGACCTCCAGCAGCGCGAGGGGCTGCGGCAGCGTGGCCAGCACCGGCAGGAGCGCCGCGCACCGGCCGGCCTCGTTGGTCTGGGTCGCGCGGGTACGCAGCTGCGCCGCGACCGCCGGCCAGTGGGCCGCCACGAACTCGCCGAACGCGGCCGGGTCCTCGACCGGCCCGCCGAGCAGCCGGACGACGGCGAACAGCAGGTTGGGCTGCCGTTTGGCCGCCGGCACCGTGCCGAGCAGCGCGAGCAGTCGACCGTCGCGGGCGACGGCGTGGGCCAGCCGCTCGTACGCGGGCGACACGCCGCGCGCCTCGCGGTCGGCGAACTCGACGTAACCGGCGGCGACCGCCGCATCCACACCTGTCGTCACCGACGAAGGCTAGCCGCTCTGCGGTGTGAGAGGGGTGCCCCTCTCTACCGTAGGCGTTAACAAGGGGCCCTTCCTTGCACCTACAGGTCGGGCCCGGGCGCTGGCGCGCCCGGGCCCGACCTGTCGCCGCGCTCAGCTACAGCCGCTGGTAGACCCGCAGCCCTCGCAGACGTAGCAGCTTCCGGCCGGGCGCATCTTCGTGCCGCAGGTGAAGCACAGCGGCGCGTCGGCGGCCTTGCCGATCACGGCCTCCAGCAGCTCCGTGCTGGAGCCCACCGACGGGGCCGGCTTGGCGGCGGCGACGTCGGCCAGCTCCTGGGCCGGCCGGGCGACCGCGCCCTGCGGGCCCGGCGCGGCCTTGGTCTCCGGCGACTCGACCGGCGCGGAGGCCGCCATCGCGGTGAGGTCAGCACCGCTGACCGTCGCGCTCTCCGCCTCGGCCTCGGCCCGCAGCTGCGCGGCCCGCTCCTTGGCGGTGAAGATGCCCAGCTCGGCGCGGCGCTCGTACGGCAGGAAGTCCAGGGCCAGGCGACGGAAGATGTAGTCCATCACCGAGGCGGCCATCCGCACGTCCGGGTCGTCGGTCATGCCGGCCGGCTCGAAGCGCATGTTGGTGAACTTGCTGACGTACGTCTCCAGCGGGACGCCGTACTGGAGGCCGATGGAGATGGCCACCGAGAAGGCGTCCATCACGCCGGCCAGGGTCGAGCCCTGCTTCGACATCTTCAGGAAGACCTCGCCGAGGCCGTCGTCCGGGTACGACGAGGCGGTGAGGTATCCCTCCGCGCCGCCGACGGAGAAGCTGACCGTCTCCGAGGGACGCTTCTTCGGCAGCCGCTTGCGCACCGGGCGGTACTCGACGACCTTCTCCACGACCTTCTCGACGACCTGCCCCGCCTCGGCCGGCGCGGTCGCCTTGTTGGGCTTGGCCACCGACAGCGGCTGGCCGACCTTGCAGTTGTCCCGGTAGATCGCCAGCGCCTTCAGGCCGAGCTTCCAGCCCTCGAAGTAGATCTTCTCGACGTCCTCGACGGTCGCCTGCTCCGGCATGTTGACCGTCTTGGAGATGGCGCCCGAGATGAACGGCTGGACGGCCGCCATCATCCGCACGTGCCCCATCGGCGCGATGGACCGCTCGCCCATCGCGCAGTCGAAGACCGGGTAGTGCTCCGGCTTGAGGCCGGGGGCGTCGACCACGTGACCGTGGTCGGCGATGTGCTCGACGATCGCCTCGACCTGCTCCTCGGGGTAGCCGAGGCTGCGCAGGGCGCGCGGGACGGTCTGGTTGACGATCTGCATGGAGCCGCCACCGACCAGCTTCTTGAACTTGACCAGCGCCAGATCGGGCTCAACGCCGGTGGTGTCGCAGTCCATCATCAAGCCGATAGTTCCGGTCGGCGCGAGCACCGCGGCCTGGGAGTTGCGCCAGCCGTGCTTGTCGCCGATCTTGTTGCCCTGGGTCCACTGCTTCGTGGCCTCCCGGACGATCGCGGTGGCGACCGTGCCCGTGGGCTTGATCTCGTCGTTGGCGGCGGCGTGCTTGCGCATGACCCGCTTGTGCGGCTCGGCGTTGCGGGCGTAGCCGTCGTACGCGCCGACGATACCGGCCAGCTCGGCCGAGCGGCGGTACGCCGTGCCGGTCATCAGCGAGGTGATCGCGGCGGCGACGGAGCGCCCCTGCTCCGAGTCGTACGGCAGGCCCGAGGCCATCAGCAGCGCGCCGAGGTTGGCGTACCCGATGCCGAGCTGCCGGTAGGCGCGGGTGGTCTCGCCGATCCGCTCGGTCGGGAAGTCGGCGAAGCAGATCGAGATGTCCATCGCGGTGATGACGAACTCGACCGAGCGGACGAACTTCTCCACCTCGAACCCGCCGTCGGCCCGCAGGAACTTCATCAGGTTCAGCGAGGCGAGGTTGCAGGACGAGTTGTCCAGGTGCAGGTATTCGCTGCACGGGTTGGAGGCGGTGATCCGCCCGGTCTCCGGGCAGGTGTGCCAGTCGTTGATCGTGTCGTCGTACTGGAGGCCGGGGTCGGCGCACTCCCAGGCGGCCTGGGCGATGGTGCGGAACAGCTTCTTGGCGTCGATGGTCTCGATGGTCTGCCCGTCGAGCCGGCCGCGCAGGTCGAAGCCGCCGCCGTTCTCCACGGCCGACATGAACTCGTCGGAGACGCGCACCGAGTTGTTGGCGTTCTGGTACTGCACGCTGACGATGTCGTTGCCGCCGAGGTCCATGTCGAAGCCGGCGTCCCGCAGCGCGCGGATCTTGTCCTCCTCGCGCGCCTTGGTGATCACGAACTCCTCGATGTCCGGGTGGTCTACGTCGAGGATGACCATCTTCGCCGCGCGCCGGGTGGCGCCGCCCGACTTGATCGTGCCGGCGGAGGCGTCCGCGCCGCGCATGAAGCTGACCGGGCCGGAGGCGGTGCCGCCGGAGGAGAGCAGCTCCCGGGAGGAGCGGATCCGGGAGAGGTTGACCCCGGAGCCGGAGCCGCCCTTGAAGATCAGCCCCTCCTCCTTGTACCAGTCGAGGATCGAATCCATCGAGTCGTCGACGGAGAGGATGAAGCAGTTGTGCACCCGGAGGTTGCCGGCGAGGAACTCGCCGCTCTCCGTCTGGATGTCGTAGACCTCCATCGCGCCGAGCGGCTCGATGCGGTCGATCTCCAGCCGCTTGACGCCGCCGGCCGACCGGCCCGCCTTGGCGAAGCTCTGCTCGAGCTTGGCCATCTTCTCCGCGCCGACGAAGCCGATGTGGGTGGCGAAGAGGTCACGGTCGCCGTCGTTCTGGATCCGGACCGACCAGCAGCCCTTGCGGTTCGGGCGCGGGTCGGGCTTGTGCGCGACGCGGGAGAAGATCCCGAAGCGCAGCAGCAGGCTCTGCACGCCCCGGATCAGCTTCTCCGAGACCATGTCCACCGCGACGAGCGTCGAGTGCTCGCGCGCGGAGACGTAGCCCTCGGCCTGGAAGATGCTGCGCAGGTACGCCGCGACGACCGGCAGCGGCGCGGTGAAGAGTTGCCGCGGCACCTCCATCTCGACGCCGCGGGTGAGCAGGTTCCACTTCTGCACGAACGGGCGCAGGTGCTCGCCGTAGAGGCGGGTGCGCCGGCAGTCCAACTCGTCGCTCTGCGTCGTCACCGTGCGCTCGTGCCGGTGTGCGCCGCCGAAGACCTCGTCGAGGGTGCCGGTGACCCAGTCCAGCTCGTCGTCGTTGACGGTCATCGCCTCGATCGTCAACGACCGGTTCGTGCCCTCGTCGTACTGCCCCACGAACCCGTCGGACTGCAGCCAGCCGGCGAGCGCGGCCTCGCGGATCTCCCGCAGGTCGATCTCGCTCTCGCCATAGGCGTAGGTGCGGTGCCACTCCAGCTTGTCGCCGGGCGCGAGCGTGCCGGCCTCGACCCACTGGCCCGTGCCGTCGCCCGTGCTCTTCCACACCACGTGGTCCGGCGTGACGTCGAGCTGGTAACCCGCCTTGGTGTGCAGGCGGACGACCTCGCGCACCCCGTTGGCCTTGACGGCGACGATCCTGGTCAGGCCGTTGCCGTCGTACACCTTGGCCCCGACGGCGTTCCCCTCGACCAGCGTGCCGATCGGCACCAGGCCGCCGGGGGTGCTGACCAGCGAGTCGTAGGGCAGGCACGCGCTGACCTGCTGGGGCGAGGGCGTGCCGACGTTGAACCAGACCGGCGAGTTGAAGCTGAACACCTGGTGCAGCAGCATCCAGGTCAGCTCGTGGCCGAACACCTCGGCGTCCGCCGGGGTCGCGAAGTAGCCGTGCTCCTCACCGGCGGCCCGGTAGGTGCTGACCACCCGGTCGATGAGCTGCCGCAGCGACCACTCCCGCTCGGGGGTGCCCACGGCGCCCCGGAAGTACTTGGTGGTGACGATGTTGGCCGCGTTGACGCTCCAGGACTCGGGGAACTCCACCCCGCGCTGCTCGAAGTTGATCGAGCCGTCCCGCCAGTTCGTCATCACGACGTCGCGACGCTCCCACGTCACCTCGTCGTAGGGGTGGACCCCCTCGGTCGTCCACACCCGCTCGATCTTCAGGCCGGTGCTGGCCTTCGTCCGCGTCCGGCTGGCTGTCACGCCGTCCCCCGCCATCTCATCCGCCCCCTCGTCTGCGCGGTCACCCACCGCGCGTCCAAACTGTCAGAAACCAGAAAAATCACTCGGTACGGCCGGCGGCCCCCGCCGCCGCCGTCCCGTCGCCGGCCACGGCGCCCTCCCGGGCGCGGGCGGCGGCCCGCAGCGTCTCGATCTCGCGCTCGAAGTCCGCCAGGGAGTCGAACGAGCGGTAGACGCTGGCGAAGCGCAGGTAGGCCACCTCGTCCAGGTCCCGCAGCGGGCCCAGGATCGCCAGGCCGACGTCGTGGCTGGGGATCTCGGCGGCCCCCTTGGCCCGGATGGTCTCCTCGACCTTCTGCGCGAGCAGGGCGATCGAGTCCTCGTCGACCGGTCGCCCCTGGCACGCCTTGCGCACCCCACCGACGATCTTGATGCGGCTGAACGGCTCGGTCACCCCGCTCCGCTTGACCACGGCGAGCACCGCCTCCTCGACGGTGGTGAACCGCTTGCCGCACTCGGGGCACGACCGCCGCCGGCGGATCAGCTGGCCGTCGTCGGCCTCCCGCGAGTCGACGACCCGGGAGTCGGCGTGCCGGCAATATGGGCACCGCATCGCCTGACCTCCTTCATCGACGGCGGGCCGACAGGCATCCCCGGGCACGCGAAACCGCGGCGCCGGCCCCACTCGGGGACCGCCACCGGGTGCGGTAGCGGGAAGTGCGGTCGGTAGTCGAACCCAACCTGTAGGCGACTTACGCCCGTGTGACTACTACATCTAGGGGTTGACCGTATGCGTCCGGCGGACCGTGGTCAAGTTCGCCGGGGCGTGTCCGGCGCGTCGCCAGAATCACGTCGGCACCCCCTCCGCAGGGCCGCCGAAAGCCCCAACGCGGCACGCGTCCCCCCGGTCACGCCCTGCGGCCGACCCGCGCCTCGAACGGGGATCGGGCAGGCGCGCATCGAACTGACGTTCGAGCGCGCGTACCATTTATCAGAACAGGCGTTCGGATTTCCCGCTTTTCGAGTCCGACACGCCGACGAAGGTCGTACAGATGTTTGAAAATGACCGATCCCACCTATACGGTCAAGAACAACCGGGCCGGAGAACACACGGGCCGGCCGAGGCAACGCGCGGCTCACCCCCAAGCCCCGAGCCGCCGGGCAACCAGCGCCGACCAGGGAGGACGGACGTGACCGAGGACCGGGCCAGCCGGCCGAAGAACCCGCAGCAGAGCACCGAGGCGGGTCCGCCGGCCACCCGACGCCCCCGCGCCGCGCGCAGCCGGGCCGCCCAGCCGGCCGTGCGCCCGGTCACCCCGATGGTCAGCAGCTTCCCCGACCCGGCCACGGTCGACCTGACCGCCCGGCAGCGCCGCATCCTGGAGTTCATCCGCACCTGGGTCGAGCGGCACGGCTACCCGCCGAGCGTGCGGGAGATCGGCGAGGCCGTCGGCCTGGTCTCCCCGTCCAGCGTCGCCTACCAGCTCAAGGAGCTGGAGAAGAAGGGCTTCCTGCGGCGCGACCCGAACCGGCCGCGCGCGGTGGACGTCCGGGCTCCCGCCGACACCCTCGACGACGAGGCGAGCCGCTCGCAGCGCCCCGCACCGGCGTACGTGCCGATGCTCGGCCGGATCGCCGCCGGTGGCCCCATCCTCGCCGAGCAGGCGGTGGAGGACGTCTTCCCCCTCCCCCGCGAGCTGGTGGGCGAGGGCGAGGTCTTCATGCTCCAGGTCAAGGGCGACTCGATGCTCGACGCGGCGATCTGCGACGGCGACTGGGTGGTGGTGCGGCAGCAGCCGACCGCCGAGGCCGGCGACATCGTCGCCGCGATGCTCGACGGCGAGGCGACCGTGAAGACCTACCGCCGCCGTGACGGCCACGTCTGGCTGATGCCGCAGAACCCGGCCTTCGACCCGATCCCGGGCGACGACGCCACCATCATGGGTCGGGTCGTCGCGGTCCTGCGCCGCATCTGACGGGTCGCGCCCCCTGACGGGCCACCCGGGGCCGGTGGCGCCCACCGCCGACGGCCCGGGTGCCCGCGCACCCGGGCCGGTGGGCGAGGACGCCCGCCGCGCCGGGGCGTGACCGCGGTCAGTACCGGTCGCCCCGGTATTCGCGGCCCCCGCCGGGCGGCTGGCCGTAGCCGCCGCGCTCGTCGCCGGGCCCGCCGTCGCCGTGCCGGCCTCCGCGCGGGTCCCTGGGGTCGCGCCCCCGCCGGGGCGGCTCGGCCCGCCCGCCGTAGACCCCGCCACGGCCCGGCTGGGCCGCCCGGTCCGGCGGGGCTCCGCCGCCGCCCCGGCCGGGGGGAGCACCCCCGGGCTGCGCGCCGCCGTGCCCGCCGCCACCGGAGGGCCGGCCACCGCCGCCCCCGTACACGCCGCCGCCCTGCGGGGGGCGGGCGGCCCCCGCCGGGCGGGCCGCGCCGCCGTACACGCCGCCGGAGGGCGGGCGGGGGCCGGCGGCGGGGGCCGGGGCGGCGGCGTATCCGCCACCGCCGGCCGGCACTCCGCCGTAGACGCCGCCCCGGCCGCCGCCCGGCGGCGGGCCGTCGACCGGCCGCCCCCGGGCCGGTCCGGCCGGACCAGCGTTGAGCGGGAACTCGTCGCGTTCCGGCAGGTCGGCGTCGCCGGACGGGTCGTCGGGCGGCACGGGACGCCGCCGGGCCCGCAGGATGCCGAAGATGCCGGCACCGACCATCAGCGCGCCGATCACGCCGACGGCCGCGATGAGGTACGTGATCTCGTCGAGGCTCAGCCCCTCGATCCAGGACTTCTCCGCCGCCGGCTTCGGCGGGCCGGCGTCGCCGCCGTTCAGCGCCTCGGCACCGGTGGTGGCGGGGGTGTAGGCGAGGATCTCGATGGCCTCCTCCTCCCCCAGTTCGCCGCCGTCGGAGACGGTGACGAACGACTTGCCGTCGGGGGTGTAGGAGATCGCCTCGCCGAACGGGTCCGTCAGCGGGGTCACGCGGGGTTTGCCGCCGGTCAGCGCGCCGACGATGTCGCCGCCGGAGACGTCGTACTCGAAGGCGTCGGCGTACGTGCGCAGCACCACCTTCTTGCCGTCGGGCGAGCGGGCGGCACCGGTGATGGCGACGCGGCCGATGGTGTTGAGCACGTTGGGGGTGTTCGTCTTCGGCAGGGAGACCTCGCCGACCCTGGTCATCGGCACGGGGTCGGTGTCGCCGCTGTTGAGCTTGCCCTCCGGGGTGAAGATCTCGGCCTTACCGCTGGCCACCTTCGTGATGATCAGCGGCTTGCCGTCGTCGCCGATCAGCAGCGCCTCGGCGTCGTGCGGCTTCTTCTCCGGGTACGACAGCCGGTGCAGCACCGGCCGGGCCGACCCGTCGGCCGGCATGCTCCACACGGCGACCCGTTCCCGCCGCTCGGTGCTGGTGATGTTGTCGCCGATGTCGCCGATCCAGAGCTTCCCGCCGTCCGGCGAGAGCGCCAGGTCCTCCGTGTCGAGCGGGCCGTTGCCGGAGTACCGGACCTCCTTCGACACCTGGCACCTGGTGTCGAGGAAGAAGACGCGCTTGCGCGCCTCGATGGTGGTGCCGTCGTTGATCACGACGTAGCCGCTCCTGGTCGCCACCAGGCCGGAGAGCTCGCGCAGCCGCTCGTCGGTGACGGCGCAGCGCTTCTTGCCGGGGGTCGGCTCGGGGGCGGCGGCGGCCCCGGGGGCGGGCGCGGCCAGGGCGACTCCGGTGAGCGCCACGGTCGCCCCGAGCAGGCCGAGGGCAACCGTGACCGAGGAAACAGCGCGGCGCATGGGGTCAGTGTCGCATGCCCGTGTAAACGCGAGGGGCACGCCGGACCGCCCGTCGCGGGTGGTCCGGCGTGTCCCTCGCTGTCGCGTGCCGGGCCGGGCCGGCCCGGGTTCACCGGGCGGCGGCGACCCGCTCCTCGTCGGCGGCGTACGGCGCCAGCTCGGCGGCGAGCGCCTCGTCGACCCGCACGTGCAGCATCGTGCCCTCCGGCAGGTGGGCGGAGCTGAGCACCTCGCCCTGCCGGTGCACCCGGGCGACCAGGGCCCCCCGGTCGTACGGCAGCACGGCCCGGACCTCCACGGCGGGGCTGGGCAGCCGCGTCTCGATGGCGGCCCGCACCTCGTCGATCCCCCGCCCGGAGCGGGCCGAGGCGAACACGGCGTCGGGCCAGAGCCGCTTGAGGCGCAGCAGCGTCTCCTCGTCGGCCGCGTCGGTCTTGTTGACCACCAGCAGCTCGGGCAGCCGGTCCGCGCCCACCTCGGCGAGCACCTCGCGGACCGCCCGGACCTGCTCCTCCGGGTCCGGGTGGGCGCCATCGACGACGTGCACCACCAGGTCGGCGTCGGCGACCTCCTCCAGCGTCGAGCGGAACGCCTCGACGATCTGGTGCGGCAGGTGCCGGACGAAGCCGACGGTGTCGGACAGGGTGTAGATGCGCCCGTCGGGCGCGGTGGCCTTGCGGGTGGTCGGGTCCAGCGTGGCGAACAGGGCGTCCTCCACCAGCACGCCGGCACCGGTCAGGCGGTTGAGCAGGCTGGACTTGCCGGCGTTGGTGTAGCCGGCGATCGCCACGGCGGGCACCGCGTTGCGGGACCGGCGGGCGCGCTTGGTCTGGCGTACGGTGCGCATGGCCTTGATCTCGCGGCGCAGCCGGGCGATGCGGTGCCGGATGCGCCGCCGGTCGGTCTCCAGCTTGGTCTCACCGGGGCCGCGGACGCCGACGCCGCCGCCCGCGCCGCCGCCGCGGCCGGAGCCACCGGTCTGGCGGGACAGCGTCTCGCCCCAGCCGCGCAGCCGGGGCAGCAGGTATTCGAGCTGGGCCAGCTCGACCTGCGCCCGGCCCTCCTTGCTCTTGGCGTGCTGGGCGAAGATGTCGAGGATCAGGGCGGTGCGGTCGACCACCTTGACCTTGGTGCGCTGCTCCAGGTTGCGCAGCTGGGACGGGGACAGCTCACCGTCGCAGATCACGGTGTCGGCGCCGCTGGCGAGCACCGCCGCGCCGAGGTCGTCGACCTTGCCCCGGCCGATGTAGGTGGCGGGGTCGGGGCGGCTGCGGCGCTGGATCAGCCCTTCGAGGACCTGCGAGCCGGCCGTCTCGGCGAGCTGCGCCAGCTCGGTGAGGGAGTTCTCGGCGTCGGTCTGCGTGCCCTCGGTCCAGACCCCGACGAGCACGACCCGCTCCAGCCGGAGCTGGCGGTATTCGACCTCGGTGACGTCGGTGAGCTCGGTGGAGAGGCCAGGGACCCGCCGCAGCGCCTGCCGCTCCGACAGCTCGAACTCCCCGGTGGTCGCCTCGAGCTCGTCGTCCATGAGGGGTACGTAGGTCTCCTGGTTGCGCAAACCGCGCCTCCTGTCCGTTATGTGCCGTAGCGACGGATTCTGTCGCGTACGACCAATCCTGACACGTGTCAACGCCGGATGCACCCGCTATATGCCCGTCGCGTGGACCACCGAACGTGGGGGTGAGTGCTCCGCGATCCGGGCGGGCGAGTAGAAATGCGGGGCGAGGAAAGACCGACCCCGATCAGCGTTGACGGAGGGAATCCTGTGGCCATCACCCGACTTCCGAGCGCGGGATTCTCGATCACGATCCGGATCTCCGTGCCGGCGGACGCCTCCTCGATCGGCCGGCTGACCACCTCCGTCGGCGAGGCCGGGGCGATCGTCACCGCGCTGGACGTGGTCGACTCCGACCCCACCCACGTGCTGGTCGACCTGACCTGCGACACCGCCGACGCCGGCCACGCCGACCAGGTCGTCGACGCGCTCACCGCCCTGGACGGGGTGGACGTGCGCAAGGTGTCCGACCGCACGTTCCTGCTGCACCTCGGCGGCAAGATCGAGGTGAGTTCGAAGGTCGCGCTGCGCAACCGCGACGAGCTGTCCCGGGCGTACACGCCGGGCGTGGCCCGGGTCTGCATGGCGATCGCGGAGAACCCGGCCGACGCCCGGCGGCTCACCATCAAGCGCAACACGGTCGCGGTGGTCAGCGACGGCTCGGCGGTGCTCGGCCTGGGCAACCTCGGGCCGGCGGCGTCGCTGCCGGTGATGGAGGGCAAGGCGGCGCTGTTCAAGCGCTTCGGCGGGGTGGACGCCTGGCCGGTGGTGCTCGACACCCAGGACACCGACGAGATCGTGGCGATCGTCAAGGCGATCGCGCCCGCGTACGGCGGGATCAACCTGGAGGACATCGCCGCGCCGCGCTGCTTCGAGATCGAGGCCCGGCTGCGCGACGCGCTGGACATCCCGGTGTTCCACGACGACCAGCACGGCACCGCGATCTGCGTGCTGGCCGCGCTGACCAACGCCCTGCGCGTCGTGGGCAAGCAGCTCGCGGACGTGCGGGTGGTCGTCTCGGGCGCGGGCGCGGCCGGCACCGCGATCATGAAGCTGCTGCTGCGCCAGGGCGTCGGCGACATCATCGCGTACGACCGGCAGGGCGCCCTGCACCGCGGCCTGACCGGGCTCAACCCGGCCTGGCAGTGGCTGGCCGAGAACACCAACAAGGAGAACTACTCCGGCGACCTGGCCGGGGCGGTGCGCGGCGCGGACGTGTTCATCGGGGTGAGCGCGCCCAACCTGCTCACCGGCGACGACATCGCCACCATGGCCAAGGACGCGATCGTCTTCGCGCTGGCCAACCCGGACCCGGAGGTCGACCCCCGGGAGGCGCGCAAGCACGCCGCCGTGGTCGCCACGGGCCGTTCCGACCAGCCCAACCAGATCAACAACGTGCTCGCCTTCCCGGGCGTGTTCCGGGGCATGCTCGACGCGCACGCCGAGGAGTTCACCGAGGAGATGGCGATCGCCGCCGCCCGGGCCATCGCGGACGTCGTCGGCGAGGACAAGATCAACCCGACGGTCATCGTGCCCAGCGTGTTCGACGCCCGGGTGGCGCCGGCGGTCGCCGCGGCCGTCCGCGCCGCCGCGCAGACCCCCGCCGCCGCGGTTCCCCCGCCGGCCGCCGACCCGGGCCCGGCGGACCTCCCGGAGATCGCCGCCACCGCCAGCGCCACCCCCTGATCAGCGGCGGAGCGCGGCGGGGTCAACGGCGCCGGTGGCGATCAGGAGGGCCGGGCCCGCCAGCCAGCAGGCGTCGTCGGTCACCGTGACCGTGAGGCGGCCGCCGGGGACGTCGACCGTCACCGTGCCGGCGTCCCGGCCGGCGTCGCGCAGGGCGACCGCGGCGACCGCGCACGCGCCCGTGCCGCAGGACAGCGTCTCGGCGGAGCCCCGCTCGTGGACCCGCATCAGCACGTGGCCGTCGACGCCGTCGACCGGGTCGCCGGGGACGGTGAACTCGACGTTCACCCCGGCCGGGAAGAGCGCCGGGTCGACGGCGGGGGCCCGGGTGAGGTCGAGCGCGCCCAGGTCCAGCCCAGCCGGCAGGGCGCAGACGAGGTGCGGGTTGCCGACGTCCACGGCGGTGCCGGCGAGGGTCAGCCCGCCCAGGGCGGCGGTCGACGTGTCGTACAGCCGGGGGCGGCGCATCTCCACGGCGATGCCGTCGCCCTCGACGCGGGCCCGCACCAGGCCGGCACGGGTGACCACCGGCACGGCGCCGTCGACGGGCTCGGCCAGCTCCTGCGCCAGCAGGTAGCGGACGAAGACCCGCGCGCCGTTGCCGCACATCTCGGCGAAGGACCCGTCGGCGTTCCAGTAGTCCATGAACCACTCGGCCTCGCCGGCCCGGCCCGCCCCCTCAGGGTGCTTGGCGGCCCGCACCACCCGCAGGACGCCGTCCGCGCCGAGGCCCCGCCGCCGGTCGCACAGCGCGGCGACCAGGCCCGGGGTCAGGTCGAGCGCGCCGTCCGGGTCGGGGAGGATGACGAAGTCGTTGCCGGTGCCGTGTCCCTTGGTGAACTCCACGCCCCCATCATCGCGCAGCCGCGCCGACGAGACCCAGCGCCGCCTCGGCCAGCCCCGGGTCGGCGGAGTCCAGCCAGTGGATCCGTGGGTCGCGGCGGAACCAGGAGCGCTGCCGGCGGACGAACCGCCGGGTGGCCCGGATCGTCTCGTCGTGCGCCTCGGCCTCGGTCAGCTCGCCGGCGAGGAAGCGCAGCACCTGCTGGTAGCCGAGCGCCCGGCTGGCCGTGCGGCCCTCCGGCAGGCCCCGGTCGAGCAGGCCCCGGACCTCGTCGACCAGGCCGTCGGCCCACATCCGGTCCACCCGTAGCGCGATCCGCTCGTCGAGCGCCGCGGTGTCCAGGTCGACGCCGAGCTGCACCGACGGGTAGTACGGGGTGGGTTCGGGCAGCGCCGCCGTGAACGGGGCCCCGGTCAGCTCGATGACCTCCAGGGCGCGGACGATCCGCCGGCCGTTGCCGGGCAGGATGCCCTCGGCCGCCGCCGGGTCGGCCGCGCGCAGCCGGGCGTGCAGGGGGGCGGGGCCGACGGCCGCCAGCTCCGCCTCCAGCCGGGCGCGCAGCTGCGGGTCGGTGCCGGGGAACTCGAACCGTTCCAGCACCGCCCGCACGTACAGCCCGGAGCCGCCGACCAGCAGCGGCACCCGGCCCCGGGCCAGGATGTCGTCGATCGCCGCGCGGGCCAGCCGCTGGTATTCCGCGACGCTGGCCGGCTCGGTCACCGGCCAGATGTCGAGCAGGTGGTGCGGCACCCCGTCCCGCTCGACGGGGGTGAGCTTCGCCGTGCCGACGTCCATGCCCCGGTAGAGCTGCATCGAGTCGGCGTTGACCACCTCGCCGCCGAGGGCGTGGGCGAGGGCGATGCTCAGCGCGGACTTGCCGGCGGCGGTGGGCCCGACGACGGCGACGACGGCGCCGCGCCCGGCGGGCCCGGCGCTGCCGGCGCCGGCGTCGCACCCGGCGGGCCCGTCGGCGCCGGGCCCGGTCGCGGTCACGCCGGCTCCCAGGTGGCCACGAAGTAGGCGACGCCGTAGGGCGCGTCATGGTAGGTCAGGTCGCCGCGCCAGTCGCCGCCCGCCGCCCGGGCCGCGCCGGCCAGCACCTGCCAGGGCCCGCGCCCGGCGACCTTCAGCCGCGCCGACAGGGCCGGGTCGAGGCCGAGCAGCGCCTCGGCGTCCGCGTCGGCCAGGGCCCGGGCGACCCCGTCGTCGTACGCTCCCGCGAGCGGGTCGGCGTAGCCGGGGGCCTTCGTGCCGTGGCACGCGGAGCCGTCGCCGAGCACCAGCAGCGCCACCCGGGGGCGACGCCGGTGCACCTGCCCGGCCAGCTCGGCCAGCTCGGCGGGGCTCGCCCCGGCGGCCACCTGGACGGCGTCGACCGGCGCCCCGACCCGGTGCCGGGCGAGCAGCCACGCGCCCACGGCCAGGCTCAGCGGGAGGGTGGGCGCATCCGTCGTCGCCGGGGAGCCGCCGGCGGCCGGGGCGGCGGGCGGCGGGAACGGGGCGGCGTCCCCCGGCCCGGCCGGCAACCGGTCGTCGCCCGGCCCCGGCGGCAACCGGTCTTCGCCCGGCCCGGGCGGCAGCGGGACGGACAGGTCCACCCCCCAGGGCCGGAAGGACCCGACGGCCGACGGCGCGATCCATCCGGTCGCCGGCCCGGTGCCCACCAGCACCAGCCCGTCGGGGGCGCAGGCCAGCAGCCGGGCCACGGCGGCGTCGGCGGCGCGGCGGAGTTCGGCCAGCTCAGCGGCGGCGGCGCCGGCCAGCTCGGGCACGATCAGGGGCGGGTGGGGGCAGACGGCGGCGGCGACCAGGGGCACCCGTTCACCGTAGCGGGACCCACCGGTGCGTCCCCGCGCCGATCCGGTCATCGCAGGGCTAGGACACCGTATGGTCACGGTCGACGACAGGCGCTCGACGCGGACGGGGGCGGACCTGTGACAATGCCGGGAGTAACTTTGCTGCGCCGTGGCGGCGCTCGCGGGCCCTGGCCCGTCGACGCCGGGAGAACGAGGATGGGCACATGAGCGACTGGACGGCCTTCGGACGGGTGGACGCGGACGGCACCGTGTACGTCAAGACCGCCGAGGGCGAGCGGGTGGTCGGATCCTGGCAGGCGGGCGCTCCGGAGGAGGGACTGGCCCACTTCGCCCGCCGCTTCGCGGACCTGGTCACCGAGGTGGACCTGACCGAGGCACGGCTCAACTCGGGCGCGGCGGACGCCGGACACTCGTTGACCACGATCCGCCGGATCCGCGCCGGGCTGGCCGAGGCGCACGTCGTCGGCGACATCGACGCCCTGACGGCGCGGCTGGACAAGCTCGCCGGGGTCGCCGAGGAGAAGGCGGGCGAGGCGCGCGCCGCGCGGGAGGCCGCCCGGGGCGAGGCCCTGGCGCGCAAGACCGCCCTCGTGGAGGAGGCCGAGAAACTGGCGGCCGAGTCGACCGGCTGGAAGACCGCCGGGGACCGGCTCAAGGAGATCCTCGACGAGTGGAAGACCATCCGGGGCGTCGACAAGAAGGCCGACGGCGAGCTGTGGAAGCGGTTCGCCGCCGCCCGGGACGGCTTCACCCGCCGCCGGGGCGCCCACTTCGCCTCCCTCGACTCGCAGCGCAAGCAGGCGCAGCAGGTCAAGGAGGACCTGGTCGCCGAGGCCGAGAAGCTGCGGGACTCCACCGACTGGGCGGCCACGGCCAACCAGCTCAAGGACCTGATGACCCAGTGGAAGGCCGCCCCGCGCGCCGCCAAGGAGGCCGAGCAGAAGCTCTGGGAACGGTTCCGGGCGGCCCAGGACGCGTTCTTCACCCGGCGCAGCGAGGTGTTCTCGGCGCGGGACAACGAGCAGCGGGCCAACCTGGAGCGCAAGCAGGCGCTGCTCGCCGAGGCGGAGGCGCTCGACGTCGACGCCGACCCGAAGGGCGCCCAGGCCAAGCTGCGCGAGATCCAGGCGCAGTGGCACGAGGCCGGCCGGGTGCCGCGGGAGGCCGCCGCCGGGCTGGAGCGGCGGCTGCGGGTCGTCGACGACAAGGTCCGTGAGGTGATGGACTCGGCGTGGCGGCGGACCACCAAGGAGGACAACCCGCTGCTGGCCCAGATGCGCGCGCAGGTGGCCGAGGCCGAGGAGCGGCTGGCCCGGGCCCAGGCCGCCGGGGACAACCGGCGGATCAAGGAGGCCGAGCAGGCGCTCGCGTCGAAGCGGCAGTTCCTCCAGCTCGCGGAGCAGGCCGGCTGAGCTGACCGTCCCGGAAGCCCCCGGCCCCCACGCGGGCCGGGGGCTTCCGGCTGTCCGGGGTTCCGGCGTCCGGCGGTCCGAGGGCGGGTCCCGCGCAGGTTGACGCATCCAGGTGAGCTGATGACAATGGTCCGCGGAGCTAGGTAGCAGCACCGGCGCGAGGGGCACCGACGGCGGGTTCGCCGTCGCGCGTCGCCGGTTCACCGCGAGCAGTTGCGTCCACGTCGCCGTCGTATCCCCGTATCGCGCGTCCCGGGTCGGCACCCCGTGCCCGCCCGTCGACACGCCGGTCGGCAGCACCCCGTGCCCGCCGGTCGGCACGCCGCCCTGCGGGCACCGGGCGACGGCCCTCCCCCTGGTTCCCCGCCCGCGCCGCCCCGTGCGGCCGCCGGCATCCGAAGTGGAGTCCGCATGCACAGATCCACCGCCCTCGGCGGCGCGCTCACCGCGCTCGCCACCGCCGCGGCCGGCGTCCTCGTCGCCGCCGCCGTCGGCACCGCGCCGGCGGCCGCCGCCACCGGCGGCACCGGCACCGGCTACCTGCACACCAACGGCAGCAAGATCGTCGACAGCACCGGCGCGACGGTCCGCCTGACCGGCATCAACTGGTTCGGCATGGAGACCGACAACAAGACCTTCCACGGCCTGTGGTCGAACAACCCGTGGCGCGGCCAGCTCGACACGATGGCCCGCCTCGGCTACAACACGCTGCGCATCCCGTACTCGAACGACGCGCTGAAGCCGGGGGCGACGGCGAGCGGCATCAACGACTTCGTGAACCCCGACCTGGTGGGGCTGTCGCCGTTGCAGATCCTCGACAAGGTCATCGCCTACGCGGGCAGCAAGGGGATGCGGGTCATCCTGGACCGGCACCGGCCGACCGCGGCCGGGCAGTCGCCGCTGTGGTACACGTCGACCGTGTCGGAGGCGACCTGGATCAACGACTGGAAGATGCTGGCCCAGCGGTACGCGAACAACCCGACGGTCATCGGGGCGGACCTGCACAACGAGCCGCACGCCGAGGGCACCAACCCGGCGGCCACCGGTGCCTGCTGGGGCTGCGGGGACACGACGCGGGACTGGCGGCTGGCGGCCGAGCGGGCCGGCAACGCGATCCTCGGGGTGCAGCCGAACTGGCTGATCTTCGTCGAGGGGGTGAGCTGCCCCAGCGGCGGCCTGTCGAACGTCTGGGACAACGACCCGAGCAACGACGAGGACTGCGGCTGGTGGGGCGGCAACCTGTCCAAGGCCGGGCAGTTCCCCGTCCGGCTGAACGTGGCGAACCGGCTGGTCTACTCCCCGCACGAGTACGCCACCAGCGTCTACGAGCAGAACTGGTTCAAGGCGCCGGACTACCCGGCGAACCTGCCGGCGATCTGGGACAAGTACTGGGGATACCTCTACAAGCAGAACATCGCCCCGATCATGATGGGCGAGTTCGGCAGCACCCTGGCCGACCCGCGCGACAAGGTGTGGCTGGAGAACCTGATGGCGTACACCGGCACCGGGGTCAACGGCATGTCGTTCACCTACTGGTCGTGGAACCCGAACTCGGGTGACACCGGCGGCATCGCGCTGGACGACTGGACCAACGTCAACACGGCGAAGCAGGCGATCCTCCAGCCGTACCTGATCGCGCCGGTGGGTGGCGGGACCGATCCGACGCCGACCGGAAGCCCGACGGGGACGCCGACCGGCACCCCCACGCCCACGCCGACCTCCACCCCGCCGCCGACCACCACGCCGCCGCCGGCCGGCGGCTGCACGGCCACCTACCAGCAGGTCAGCTCGTGGGCGGGCGGCTTCCAGGGCGAGCTCACCGTGAAGAACGGCGGTTCGTCGGCGGTCAACCCGTGGTCGGTGACCTGGAACTGGCCGGCCGGGGTCACGCTGGTCAGCGGCTGGAACGCCACCGTGACCCAGTCCGGCACGACGGTGACAGCCGCCGCGCCGGCCTGGTCCGCCTCGCTCGCGGCGGGCGCGTCGGTGACCGTCGGCTTCACCGCCAACGGGTCCGCCGCGACGCCCGGCACGGTCAAGCTGAACGGCGTCGCCTGCTGACGCTGCGCGCCACCGCATGACGGCGGCCGGCACCCGACCCGGGTGCCGGCCGCTGATCTTCGTACAGGTCGGGACGGTCGACGCAAAGGGTTTACATCGATCGATATCTGTGTTTACATCGGGAAAGCGCTTGCCTGAGTAGTCGGCACGCCAGCACGGGAGCCGCTTCTCACCCCAGGACAGTCCACACCGGCGGGGACCCGGACCACCGTCTCCGGCCGACCCAGACGCCACGACCGGGCACCGGCGTCAGCGATCGGCCGATCGGTCCGCGCCCCCCGCGACCACCGAAGGGAAGCACATGCGCATCACGGCACGACGTCGCACCACGCTGCTCGCCGCAGCCGCCACCGCCTCCGCCCTCGTCGCCGGAGCCCTCACCGTCGCCACCGCCCCGGCCTCGGCCGGACCCACCGACCTGGTCGGCTGGGCCACCCAGAACGGGGGCACCACGGGCGGCGGCAGCACCCCGGCCACCACGGTCACCAGCGCCTCCGCGCTGACCACCGCCGTCGGGTCCAGCAGCGCGGCGGTGATCCGGGTCTCCGGCGCCATCTCCTGCTCCGGCATGCTGCGGGTCCGGTCCAACAAGACCATCCTCGGCAACCCGGGCGCGACCATCAGCGGCTGCGGCTTCAACATCAGCGGCGACCGCAACGTGATCATCCGCAACATCACGTTCAAGAGCTGGAACGACGACGCGATCAACGTGCAGGAGTCGGCGACCAACATCTGGGTCGACCACAACACCTTCACCGGCGGCTACGACGGCGCGGTCGACATCAAGCGCGGCTCGGACTTCGTCACCGTGTCGTGGAACCGGGTCTACAGCCACGACAAGTCGATGCTGCTCGGCCACAGCGACGACAACGCCAGCCAGGACACCGGCCACCTCCGGGTGACCTACCACCACAACTGGTTCGACGCGAGCACCCAGCGGCACCCCCGGGTCCGCTTCGGCAACCCGGTGCACGTCTACAACAACTACTACTACCGCAACAGCGGCTACGGCGTGGCCTCCACCATGAGCGCCGGCGTGCTCGTCGAGGGCAACTACTTCGAGAGCGTCAGCGACCCGTTCCACCTCGGCGAGGGCAGCTCCGGGCCCGGCACCCTGGTCGCCCGGAACAACTACTTCGTCAGCTCCGGCAGCGGCCAGGCCGGCGGCAGCGTGAAGAGCATCCCGTACTCGTACACCCTCGACAGCGCGAGCAGCGTCAAGTCGATCGTGACGGGCGGCGCGGGCGCGGGTCGGATCTCGGTCTGACCCCGCGCGACCTGGTCGGGGCCCGCCGGTGCGGCGGGCCCCGACCGCGTCAGTGCGCCGCGCAGCCGGTCGCCGGCGCGGGCGTCGCGGCCGGCGCGCCGACCGTGGGCAGCCCGAGCAACACCCCGGGGGTACGCGGGGCGCGGCCGGCCTCGGCGGCGTCGCCGGCCCGGGTGCGCCGGTGCGCCAGCGGCGCCCCGTCGGCGTTGAGGTGGTGCGGGGCGGCGTAGGTGACCGTGGTGTGCACGATGTCGCCGGGCCGGATCCGGCCGGCGAGCAGGCCCCCGTCGCCGTGCTGGCCGTTCGCGCCAGTCGCGCCGTGCTGGCCGTTCGCGCCAGTCGCGAAGTGGACCAGGCGGCCGTCGCGGGCCCGGCCCGACATCCGGCCCGTGCGCTCGTCCTTGCGCCCCTCGCCGACGGCGACCAGCACCTCGACGGGCTGCCCCACCAGCTTGCGGTTCTCCGCCCAGGTGATCTCCTCCACCGTCGCGATCAGCCGCTCGTAGCGCTCCTGCACCACCTGCTTGGACAGCTGGTCGGGCATCGTCGCGGCCGGCGTGCCGGGGCGCTTGGAATACTGGAACGTGAACGCCGAGGCGAACCGGGCCTCGCGGACCACGTCCAGCGTGCGCTGGAAGTCGGCCTCGGTCTCGCCGGGGAAGCCGACGATGATGTCGGTGGTGATCGCCGCGTCGGGCATCGCCGCCCGGACCCGCTCGATGATCCCCAGGTACTTCTCCGACCGGTAGGACCGGCGCATCGCCTTCAGCACGTCGTCGGATCCGGACTGCAACGGCATGTGCAGCGAGTGGCAGACGTTCGGGGTCTCGGCCATCGCGGCGATCACGTCGTCGGTGAAGTCCTTCGGGTGCGGGCTGGTGAACCGGACCCGCTCCAGCCCGTCGATCTCGCCGCAGGCGCGCAGCAGCTTGCCGAACGCGTAGCGGTCGCCGAACTCGACGCCGTAGGAGTTGACGTTCTGCCCGAGCAGGGTCACCTCCAGCACGCCCGAGTCGACCAGGGCGCGGACCTCGGCGAGGACGTCGCCCGGGCGGCGGTCCTTCTCCTTGCCGCGCAGGGACGGCACGATGCAGAACGTGCAGGTGTTGTTGCAGCCGACCGAGATCGACACCCAGCCGGCGTACGTCGACTCGCGCCGGGTCGGCAGCGTCGACGGGAAGACGTCGAGCGACTCCAGGATCTCCACCTCGGCGGCGGCGTTGTGCCGGGCCCGCTCCAGCAGCGCCGGCAGCGACCCGATGTTGTGCGTGCCGAACACCACGTCCACCCAGGGCGCCTTGCGGACGATGTCGCCGCGGTCCTTCTGGGCGAGGCAGCCACCGACGGCGATCTGCATCCCGGGGTGCTTGTCCTTCACGGGGCGCAGGTGACCCAGGTTGCCGTAGAGCCGGTTGTCGGCGTTCTCCCGGACGGCGCAGGTGTTGAACACCACCACGTCGGGCTCGCCGTCGGCCTCGACGGCGCGCACGTAACCCGCCTGTTCCAGCAGGCCGGAAATGCGCTCGGAGTCGTGCACGTTCATCTGGCAGCCGTACGTGCGCACCTGGTAGGTGCGCGGGCTGCCCGCGGCTGCGGTAGTCATGACCCGCACAGCGTATCCGCACGAGCCGACAGAACCCGAACGAGGAGGAGCCGTGTGCCGCAGCATCAAGACCCTGCGTGAGCCGTACGTGCCGGAGGTGAGCCGGGCCGACATCGAGGCGGCGGCGTTGCAGTACGTCCGGAAGATCTCCGGATTCCGCGCGCCGGCCGCGCACAACGCGGCGGCGTTCGACGCTGCCGTGGCCGCCGTCGCCGAGGCCACCGCGACGCTGCTGGACCAGCTCGTGGTGCGCGGCGGCACCCCGCAGCGCCCGGCCGCCGAGGGCTGAGCCGGGGCTGCCGCGGCCTGGGCAGGCAAGCGCCGCGCCCGGGCCACCGGGGCCGGACCGGGCTGGGCGAGCCACGGGGCCGGGCCGGGGCCGGGCCGCGCAGGGGCCGAGCCGCGCCGGAACCGGGCCGGGGCCGCCGGGGCAGCGCCCGGGGCTCCGGGCCTCCCCGGGCGGTCAGGCCGCGGCGAGGGCCGGGAAGACCGAGTCCGGGGCCCACCTCGACCGGTGGCAGCGCGACCAGCCCCGGCAGCCGGGGTGGGCCAGGGTGCACAGCCGCTGGCCGCTGAGCACCTCGCCGTCGTCGGTCTCCCGCACGTCGAAGTGCACCGGCCGGATCGTGCCGTCCGGCGCGACCAGCAGGTGCCGGCCGGCGTCGAGGGTGTCGTCGCGCAGCACGCAGTTGCGGCCGAGCAGCCGGGCCAGCGCGGCGACGCAGGGCAGCTCCGTCAGGCTCTCGGGCACCCCGTAGCAGTCCACCATGGTGCCGAACACCCCCGGCGCCTCCCAGACGTCGCAGATCACCGCGTACGTCGGCAGCCGGGCCGGGTCGGCCACCGCGAGCGGCATCACCACCCGCCCCAGGGCCTCGGCCAACGCCGGGTACACCTCCACCGGGGGTGCCCCGTCGATTCTCCAGTTCCACAGCTCGGTCACGCCGCCTCCTCGCTGCGTTCGTCCCACCGGCCTCCGGATCGGGCCTTACTGACGATGGTGGGGGGCATTTGACCGCAGCCGGGGGCAAGTTACCGGTCTGTGACCATTCCGGGCAAAATTTCCTGCACCGCCATCGCGGACAGTGGCGGAAAGACGACAGTTTATCGGCTATGGTGCGCGAACCGGGGACCCCGCAGGCCGAGTGGGCGAGCCGGGGTCGGCGGGCGGGCCGGATCGCGTGGCGGCCGGGCCAGGGTCAGCGCACGACCAGCAGGTGCTCGCCGCGCGGCAGCAGCTCACCGATCACCGTGGCCCCCGGCAGCTCCCCGGCGACCAGCAGGCCGCCCGAGGTCTGCGCGTCGGCCAGCAGCAGCCGCTCCCCCTCGTCGGCACCGCCGAAGTCGGTCCAGGGCGTCACCCAGTCCAGGTTGCGCCGGGTGCCGCCGCTGACGTACCCGTCACGCAGCGCCTCCCGCGCGCCCGGCAGGTAGGGCACCCGGGCCGCGTCGATCGCCACCGTGAGCCGGCTGGCCCGGGCCAGCTTCGAGGCGTGCCCGAGCAGCCCGAACCCGGTCACGTCCGTGCCGCACCGGATGCCGGCGGCGACCGCCGCCCGGGCCGCGTCCCGGTTCAGCGCCGCCATCGAGGCGACCGCCTCGGCGAACCGCTCGCCGGTGGCCTTGTGCCGGGTGTTGAGCACCCCGACGCCGAGCGGCTTGGTCAGCGACAGCGGCAGCCCGGCCCGCCCGGCGTCGAGGGTGATCAGCTCCTCGGGCCGGACCACGCCGGTGACCGCGAGCCCGTACTTCGGGCCGTCGTCGTCGACACTGTGCCCGCCGGCCAGGTGGCAGCCGGCCTCCCGGGCCACGTCCTGGCCGCCGCGCAGCACCTCCCGGGCCAACTCCAGCGGCAGCCGCTCGCGCGGCCAGCAGAGCAGGTTGAGCGCGACGAGCGGGGTGCCGCCCATGGCGTACACGTCGGAGAGCGCGTTGGCCGCGGCGATGCGCCCCCAGTCGTAGGCGTCGTCGACGACCGGGGTGAAGAAGTCGGCGGTGGTCACCAGGCCGGTGCGCTCGTCGAGGCGGACCACCGCGGCGTCGTCGCCGTTCTCCAGCCCGACCAGCAGGTCGGCCGTGCCGCTGGCCGGGCCGAGGCCGGCGACCATCGCCTCCAGCTCGCCGGGCGGGATCTTGCACGCGCAGCCGCCGCCACGGGCGTAGTCGGTCAGGCGCACCGGCTCGGTCATCCCCCCATGATCGCCTCGATCCGGCCCCGCCGCCAGCCGGACGGGCCGGTCGGAGACGGATACCGGACTCCCGGTGCGGATCGTTACCGGTGTTACCGCACCGTGACCCGATGAGTGGCGATCCGCCATGTCGGCCCGCCTACAGTGGCCGGACCGGGGGTCATCCGACCCAGACGTACGTGACGACAGGGACGGTGGACGACGTGACGACGGCCGAACCGCTCATCGTGCTGGACGGGGTCAACAAGCACTTCGGGCCGCTGCACGTGCTGCAGGACGTCTCGCTCTCGGTCGGCCGGGGCGAGGTCGTCGTCGTGATCGGCCCCTCGGGCTCGGGCAAGTCGACGCTGTGCCGGGCGATCAACCGGTTGGAGCCGATCAGCTCCGGCACCATCACCTTCGACGGCACCCCGCTGCCCGCCGAGGGCAAGGCGCTGGCCCGGCTGCGCAGCGAGGTCGGCATGGTGTTCCAGTCGTTCAACCTCTTCGCGCACAAGACGATCCTGGAGAACGTCACGCTCGGCCCCGTCAAGGTCAGCAAGGAGAAGCCGGCCGCCGCGCGCGAGCGCGGGCTGGCCCTGCTGGACCGGGTCGGCATCGCCAACCAGGCCGACAAGTATCCGGCGCAGCTCTCCGGCGGCCAGCAGCAGCGGGCCGCGATCGCCCGCGCGCTGGCCATGCAGCCCAAGGCGATGCTCTTCGACGAGCCGACCAGCGCGCTCGACCCCGAGATGGTCGGCGAGGTGCTGGAGGTGATGACCTCCCTGGCCCGCGACGGCATGACCATGGTCGTGGTCACCCACGAGATGGGCTTCGCCCGGCACGCCGCCAACCGGGTCATCTTCATGGCCGACGGCCAGCTCGTCGAGGACGCTCCCCCGGCCGAGTTCTTCGCCAACCCGCGCAGCGAGCGCGCCAAGGACTTCCTGTCGAAGATCCTGACGCACTAGGCGTCCGTCCGTGGAGCGCGTCGTCCCCCGGCGGGCTCCGTCGAAGAAGGAGAGAAGTATGCGTATGAAGCGCGTGGCGGCAGTCGCCATGGCCGCCGCCCTGTCGTTCGGCATGGCCGCCTGCGGCGGCGACAGCGACGGCGAGTCCGGTGGTTCGGGTGCCAAGGGCATCGTCGGCAAGGCGCAGAACCAGAAGAAGCTGGTGATCGGCGTCAAGGCGGACCAGCCCGGCCTCGGCCTCCAGACCGGCAGCACCTACGAGGGCTTCGACGTCGAGATCGCCAAGATCATCGCCAAGGGCCTCGGCGTCGAGGCCGGCAGCATCGAGTGGAAGACCACCGTCTCCGCCAACCGCGAGCCCTTCATCCAGCAGGGCACCGTCGACCTGGTCGTGGCGACGTACACGATCAACGACGAGCGCAAGCAGAAGATCAGCTTTGCCGGGCCGTACTTCATCGCCGGGCAGGACCTGCTGGTCAAGGCGGACTCCACGCTCGCCGGGCCGGAAGGGCTGGACGGCAAGACCGTCTGCTCGGTGACCGGCTCGACCCCGGCCAAGCGGATCCAGACCGAGCACCCGAAGGCCAAGCTCCAGCAGTTCGACTCGTACTCGAAGTGTCTGCCGCTGCTGGAGAACGGCCAGGTGGACGCGGTGACCACCGACGACATCATCTTGGCCGGCTACGCCGCGCAGGAGCAGTACGCCGGCAAGTTCAAGGTGGTCGGCAAGCCCTTCTCCACCGAGCCCTACGGGATCGGCCTGAAGAAGGACGACAAGGACGGCTGCGAGAAGGTCAACGAGATCCTCAAGGCCGCCGCCTCGGACGGCTCCTACAAGGCCGCCTGGGACTCGACGCTGGGCAAGAGCGGCAAGGCCGCGCCCGAGCTGGACACCACCAAGCTGACCAACTGCGGCAGCGTCTGACGGAGTCCGGGGCCGGCGCCCTCGTGGTGCCGGCCCCGGACCGTCACGACGCGGACGACCTGCCCCGGGAGTCGACGGATGCACGTGTTCGCTGATCAGACCAACCTCGACGCGTACGTGTCGGGCTTCCTGTGGATCCTCAAGCTGACCGGCGCGTCGGCGTTCTTCGCGCTGGTGCTGGGCGTGCTGCTCGCCGCGTTCCGGGTCTCCCCCGTGCCGGTGCTGCGCGGAGTGGGCGCCGCCTGGGTCAACATCTTCCGCAACACACCGCTGACGCTGATCGTCTTATTCTGCTACTTCGGCCTCTTCTCCACGCTGGGGCTCAGCTTCTCCGACGAACTGGACCTGAACAACTACTGGCTGGGCGTGGTGGGCCTGTCGGTCTACACGGCCGCGTTCGTCTGCGAGGCGGTCCGCTCCGGCATCAACACCGTCCCCGCCGGCCAGGCCGAGGCGGCCCGGGCGATCGGGCTGACCTTCTTCCAGACCCTGCGGATCGTGATCCTGCCCCAGGCCGGGCGGGCGGTGGTGGCGCCGCTGGGCAGCGTGCTCATCGCGCTGTGCAAGAACGCCACGATCGTCGGCACCATCGGCCTCATCGAGGCGTCGAGCGTGATGAAGGACCTGATCAACAGCAACGGGGACGCGGTCATCCCGATCTTCCTGGTGTTCGCCGGCACCTTCGCCGCGCTCCTGATTCCCACCGGCTACTTCTTCGGCTGGCTGGCCAACCGAATGGCGGTGAAGCGCTGATGAGCAGCACGGTCCTTTACGACCACCCGGGGCCCCGCGCCCGCGTCCGCAACGCGGTGCTCAGCGTCGTCTTCGGCGTCGGCCTCGTCGCCCTGCTCTGGTGGGTCTACCGCAAGTTCGACGAGGCCGGCCAGTGGGAGGGTCGGCTCTGGCGGCCCTTCACCGAGCCGGACACCTGGACCCAGTTCATCATCCCCGGCCTGCGGCAGACCCTGCTCGCCGCAGCCACCGGGATGGCCCTGTCGCTCGCCTTCGGCATCGTCTTCGCCGTCGGGCGACTCTCCGACCGCTGGTGGATCAGGGTGCCGTCCGGCGTCGTGGTGGAGTTCTTCCGGGCCGTGCCGCTGCTGCTGATGATCTTCTTCATCTTCTACGGCGTGCCGTTCCTCATCCAGGGTCCCGTCTCGGCGTTCTGGGCCGTGGTCGTGGGCCTCACCCTGTACAACGGGTCGGTGCTCGCCGAGGCGTTCCGCGCCGGCATCCGCTCGATCCCGAGGGGCCAGTCCGAGGCCGCCTACGCGGTCGGCATGCGCAAGAGCCAGGTCATGCAGCTCATCCTGGTGCCGCAGGCCGCCCGGGCGATGCTGCCGGTGATCGTCAGCCAGTTGGTGGTGCTGCTCAAGGACACCGCGCTCGGCTACATCGTTGCCTTCCCCGAGTTGCTCCAGCGCGGCGTCAACGACCTCTCGGCCAACTACGGCAACGTGGTGGCGGCGGCGATCGTGGTGGCCGCGATCTACATCGTGATCAACTCGCTGATCACGATGCTGGCAGGCTGGCTCGACCGGCGCACCCAGCGGCGCGGCTTCCGCGCCACGAAGAAGACCACCGCCGGCCCGGCCCCGGTCCTCGAACAAGCGGTCACCGAGCCGCAGGGCTGAGCCCGGCAACGCGACACCGCCCGCCCCATCCCGGCGGTCCCTGCACGTCACGGCCCCCGTCCCCGGCGGGGACGGGGGCCGGTGGCTCAGCGGGCGATCTCGGTGACCCGGGACTCGCGGACCACGGTCACCCGGATCTGCCCCGGGTAGGTCAGCTCCTCCTCGATCTGCTTGGCCACGTCCCGGGCCAGGACCGCCGCGCCGATGTCGTCGACGTCGTCGGGCTTGACCATCACCCGGATCTCCCGGCCCGCCTGCATGGCGAAGACCTTCTCCACGCCGAGCTTCCCGGCCGCGATCTCCTCGATCCGCTCCAGCCGCTTGACGTACGCCTCAAGGCTCTCCCGCCGCGCCCCCGGCCGCCCGCCGGAGCAGGCGTCGGACGCCTGGGTGAGCACGGCCTCGATGGTCTGCGGCGGCACCTCGTTGTGGTGCGCCTCGATCGCGTGGACGACGTCCTCGCTCTCGCCGTACTTGCGGGCCAGGTCCGCGCCGATGATGGCGTGGCTGCCCTCGACCTCGTGGGTGAGCGCCTTGCCGATGTCGTGCAGGAACGCCGACCGCTTGATGGTCGGCACGTCCAGCCGCAGTTCGGCGGCCATGATCCCGGCGATGTGCGCGGTCTCCACGAGGTGCTTGAGCACGTTCTGCCCGTAGGAGGTGCGGTAGCGCAGCCGCCCGAGCAGGCTCACCAGCTCGGGGTGGATCTCGGTGATGCCGACCTCGACGAGGGCGTCCTCGGCGGCCCGGTGGCAGAGCTGCTCCACCTCCTGCCGGGCCAGGTCGTAGACCTCCTCGATCCGGTGCGGGTGGATCCGGCCGTCGAGCACGAGCTTCTCCAGCGTCAACCGGCCGACCTCGCGGCGGACCGGGTCGAAGCAGGACAGCAGCACGGCCTCCGGGGTGTCGTCGATGATCAGGTTGACCCCGGTGACCGACTCGAAGGCGCGGATGTTGCGCCCCTCCCGGCCGATGATCCGCCCCTTCATCTCGTCACCGGGCAGGTGCAGCACGCTGACCACGCTCTCCGCGGTCTGCTCGCTGGCCACCCGCTGGATGGCGTCCACCACGATGTGCCGGGCGCGCTGTTCGGCGGTGTTGCGGGCGTCGGACTCGATGTCCCGCACCAGCAGCGCGGCCTCCCGCTTCGCCTGGGTCTCGATCACCTCGATCAGCTCGGCGCGGGCGGCGTCGGCGGTCAGCCCGGCGACGCGCTCCAACTCGCGGCGGCGCTGCTCCTCGGCCTCGGCGACGGCCTGCTCGCGCTCGGCCAGCGCGGACTCGCGGGCGGCGAGCGCGGCGCTGGCGGCGGTGAGCTGCCGCTCCCGGTCGGCCAGCCGCTCCACCTCCTCGGTGTGCAGTCGCTCCCGTTCGTCCATCCGGGCGGCCCGCCGCTCCACCTCGGCGGCCTGCTCCCGGGTGGTCGCGGCGAGCACCGCGACCTCGCGTTCCCCGCTGCGGCGGGCCGCCGTGCGCAGCTGCTCGGCGTCGGCCTCGGCCTGCTTGTGGGCCCGCTCCAGGACGGTGTCGGCCTCCGCGCGGGCGTCGTCGAGCACCCGACGGGCCTCGGCCCGGGCCGCCTTCGCCTCGGCCTTCGCGGCGGCGGCCTCGGCGCGCGCCGCCGACGCGGCGGACTTGGCCACGTCGATGGTGCTGTTCACCTCGTCGGCGGCGGTGCGCAGGGCGGCCAGCGACTGCTCCTGGCGGTCCTTCTCGGCGATGTAGGCCGGGTCCTCCGGGCGGGGCGCCGCGCTGAGCCGGCGCATCGTCCGCACGCCCACCAGCACCGCGCCGACCACGACCAGGACGAGGACCAGCACCACCCCGAGGAGGACGGCGTCGAAGGCGTTCACGGCCGCGTCTCCGCGCCGGACCGGGACCGCGCCGCCGCCCGTGCACCGTTGCCGACCGCCGCCGGCCTGCCGCCGTCAGCCACCGCCGGCCTGCCGCTGCCGCTGGCCGTGACCCGCCTGCCGGCTGACACCTGCGGACCACTGTCGCCGACCGTGACCCGCCTGCCGGCCGAGGCCTGCGGACCGCTGTCGTCTGCCGCCCGCGCGCTGCGGCGTGCGCCGTCGCCGACCGCCGCCCTGCCGGGACCACCCGTGGACCTCTGCCGCCCCGCCATGGCCGCCTCCCCTGAACGTCGGCACCGCAGTGAGCGTGCCGGGTGGGCACGTGCGCTGCGGCTCTGAGACGCCCGACCTGAGCGACTGGCCGTGGATAGCTTTCCGCCGGCGGTGCCCACGGGGCATCGCCGACGGCCGGGTGCAGTTGTCGTGCCGACCCCGGACCGGCCTGTCCGGAGCTGACACCGCAGGCCGGCGAGCCGGCCAAAGTGATGCTGTTCTGTTACGCGATCTATGTTGTGCGCTTTGCTTGCGCTTGGTCGGGCAATGTGAGCCTGTATGGCGAGGCTAGGTCTCCGGGTGCCGTCTGGTCAAGGACTCATGATCAAACCCCCCGAACGGAGAGAAGTTGACGAGTCACTAACCGCTGATGCCGCGCCGGACACGACCGGACAAAGGAGACCGGACCCGTCCCGCTCAGCGGGAATCGTCGACGCCGTACGGCCCCGGCGCGCGCCCAGCCGGGCCGGACTGCGGCCTGCCGCCGGCCAGGCGCGCCTCGACGGGCCCGCCTCGACGGGCCCGCTCAGTCGAGCGGGCGGGAGTCCGGGGTGAGCTCGCCCTCCGCGTCGGCGAGCGCGTCGGCGTCGATGCCGTCGGCGAACTCGGCCGCCTCGGCGCTCTGCGCGGCGAGCGCGTCCTTCACGGCTCGGATCGCCACGCCCGGCGGGTAGCCCTTGCGGGCGAGCATGCCGACGAGGCGGCGGAAGACGGCGTCCGGCTCCCCCCGGGCCGTGCGCAGCTTCCGGTCGACCAGCGCCCGGGCCGTCTCGGCCTCGGTCTCCTCGTCCAGCTCGTCGAGGGCCTCGCTGGCCACCTCGCCGTCCACGCCCCGCCGCCGCAGCTCGTTGGCCAGGGCCCGGCGGGCCAGCCCCCGGCCGGCGTGCCGGCTGGACACCCAGGCGCGGGCGAACGCGGCGTCGTCGATGATGCCGACCTCGTCGTAGCGGTCGAGCACCCCGGCGGACACCTCCTCGGAGATCCCCCGCTTGGCCAGCGCGGCGGCCAGCTCGGCCCGGGTACGCGGGCGCACGGCGAGCTGGCGCAGGCAGACCTCCCGGGCCAGCTCCGCCTCGTCACGTGGCGACGCCCCCGTGCCGCGCGGGGCATCGGCGCCCCGCGGCGCTTCGGCGGCAGCCCAGCCGTCGACGTCGCCCCAGCCGTCGACACCGCCCCGGGCATCGAGAGCACGCCGGGCGTCGGCGTCGGCCGACGGGGAGGACACCCCACCGGAGGAGCCGCGCCGGCCACGCCGGGGACGGGGCGGGCCGTCGGCGTCACCCGCGCGGGGCGGGCTGGCATCCCAGCCCCGCCCCGTGCGGGCGCGTCGTCCTGTCACTGGTCAGCGGCCGGTCAGAAGTCGACCGGCGGCAACTCCGGGCCACCGGCGGCGTCGCCCGCGCCGACCCCGACGCCGAGCTTCTCCAGGATCTTCTTCTCGATCTCGGCCGCCACGTCCGGGTTCTCGCGGAGGAACTCGCGGGCCTTCTCCTTGCCCTGGCCGAGCTGGTCGCCGTCGTAGGTGTACCAGGCGCCGGACTTGCGGATGATCGCCTGCTCCACGCCCACGTCGATGAGCGAGCCCTCGCGGGAGATGCCCTTGCCGTACATGATGTCGAACTCGGCCTGCTTGAACGGCGCGGCGACCTTGTTCTTCACCACCTTGACCCGGGTGCGGTTGCCGACCACGTCGGTGCCGTCCTTCAGGCTCTCGATGCGGCGCACGTCGAGCCGGACCGAGGCGTAGAACTTCAGCGCCCGGCCACCGGTGGTGGTCTCGGGCGAGCCGAACATGACCCCGATCTTCTCGCGGAGCTGGTTGATGAAGATCGCCGTGGTGCCGGTGTTGTTGAGCACACCGGTGATCTTCCGCAGCGCCTGGCTCATCAGCCGGGCCTGGAGGCCCACGTGGCTGTCGCCCATCTCGCCCTCGATCTCGGCGCGCGGCACCAGGGCCGCCACCGAGTCGATCACGATGATGTCGATCGCGCCGGAGCGGACCAGCATGTCTGCGATCTCCAGCGCCTGCTCGCCGGTGTCGGGCTGCGAGACCAGCAGGGCGTCGGTGTCGACGCCGAGGGCCTTCGCGTATTCCGGGTCGAGCGCGTGCTCGGCGTCGACGAACGCGGCGATGCCGCCGGCCCGCTGGGCGTTGGCCACCGCGTGCAGGGCCACCGTCGTCTTACCGCTGGATTCCGGGCCGTAGATCTCGACCACCCGGCCGCGGGGCAGGCCCCCCACGCCGAGGGCCACGTCGAGGGCGATGGACCCGGTCGGGATGACCGAGGTCTGCACGACAGGGCGCTCCCCCAGGCGCATCACCGAACCCTTGCCGAACTGCTTGTCGATCTGAGCGAGAGCAAGGTCGAGCGCCTTCTCCCGGTCAGGACCTGCCGCCATCGTTGCCACCCCTGCCTTCGCCGGCGTCTTTCCTGAGCTTCGCGTCACGCGGACACGCTAGGCGCTGGGTCCGACAGAAAACCAGCCGACGGGCCGCGAGCTGTGGACGAGCACCCCGCTGTGGACAATAGCCGAACAGGTGTACGACTCGGCAAGCGACACGCGGGAGGAAGGAAAAGGCTGCTCAGCGTAGTCGCGCGGGCACCCGGTCGGGGTACGCGGCGACCACCGCCCGCCACACGACGTGGGTCTGCTCGCCCGAGCGGAGCGCCTGCTCGATGGTCCGCCCACCGAGCTGGGACAGCACCTGGTCCGAGGCGATGCTGCCCGCGTACCCCGGGCCGAACGCCTCCTCCAGCCGGGCCCAGAAGTCGGTCAGCCGCACGGTCGCTCCTCCTCGTCCGGCGCCCGCCCGGGCACCGCACGCAACGCTAGCGCCAGCAGCGGCACCGTCGCGATCGCGGCCAGCAGGGTCAGCGTCGGATACCCGGCGACCTGCATGACGAACCCGCTCAGCGCGCCGGCGGCGGCCCCCGCCAGGCCCATCGTCAGGTCGGAGAGGCCCTGCACGCTGGGCCGCACGTCGGCGGGCACCGACTCCGACAGCAGGGTGGAGCCGGCCACCATGGTCCCGGACCAGCCGAGCCCGAGCAGGACCAGGCCGACCGAGAGGCCGGGCGTGTGGTGCCCGGAGGCGCCCGCCACCGCGCAGGCGACCAGCAGCACGGCCAGGCCGCCGAGGATCACCGGCCGCCGGCCGAGCCGGTCGGTGAGCCAGCCGACCACCGGGGAGAACGCGTACATGCCGGCGATGTGCAGGCTGAGTACCACCCCGACCACCCCGAGCACGGCGGAGTCGTCGTGGTACTCGCCGAGGCGTACCGGGGTCATCGACATCACCGCGACCATCACGAGGTGCCCGACCGCGACGGCGGCGATGCCCAGCCGGGCCGCCGGCCGCTCGCGGACCACCCGCCAGGCGACCCGCATGCCCGCGCCGCGCCGCCCGGTCGCCGCCGGCCCGGCGGCCTTGCCGGGAGCGGCGGCGTCGGGAGCGGTGGTGGCGTCGGGAGCGGCCTCGGCGTCCGCCAGCCGGCGCGCGGTGAGCAGCGGGTCGGGCCGCAGCAGCACCAGCAGTACGCCGGCGGTCAGGGCGAACGCCACCGCGCTGAACGCGAACGGGCCGGCCAGCGACGGCAGCCCCCACCCCCGGGTGGTGCGGTCGGCCAGCGCGGCGAAGTTCGGCGCGGCCACCGCGCCGATCGTGGTGGCCCAGACGACCAGGGAGAGCTGGCGGCCCCGGCGGGCCGGCTCGGCCAGGTCCACGGCCGTGTAGCGGGCCTGGAGGTTGGCCGCCGAGCCCCCGCCGAACAGCAGCATGCCGAGGAAGAGCAGCGGCACCTGGCGGGTCGCCGCGGCGAGCACCACCAGCACGCCCCCCACCGCCCCGACCAGGTACGCGGTGACCAGCCCCGGCCGGCGGCCGTGCCCGGTCATGATCCGGGTGACCGGGACGGCGAGCAACGCGCCGCCGACCACCGCCGCGCTCTGCGCCAGGCCGGCGATCGCCGTGCCGGCGACCCGGGCCGCGAGCAGCGCGCCGACCGAGATGCCGATGGTGACCCCGATGCCGCCGATGATCTGGGTCACGACGAGCAGCCGCAGCGTGCGGCGCTGGATCGGCGCGACGTCGGCGCGGCTCGGTGCCGGCGCGGTGAGGTCGGTGGCCATCGGCGGCTCCTCGGTGACGGCCGGGGCTCCGGCGGGGGGTGCGGCCCGCCCATCCTCACGCACGCACCCGGACCTTGGACAGTTGCGGTCCCGCCGGACCACAACTGTCCATGATCGGCGGCGGACCAGCCCGGCGGCGGGGCGGCGGCCAGGGCCGGGGCCGGTCGGCGGGGCGGTCGGCGGCGGGTCAGGCCGCGAGGGCCCGGGCGGCGACCGTCAGGTCGGCGACCAGCCCGGCGTACGCGGTGTCCTGGTCGTCGGCGCGCAGCACCGCCGACGGGTGGATGGTGGCCAGGAGCCGGGCCGCCGGGGCGTCGGCGACCCCGCCCGCCGAGTCGACCGGCACCCGGGCGAAGTCCTCCGGCCGCTCGGCCGACGCCGGCCAGGGCATCAGCGTGCCGCGCTGCCGGGTGACCCGGAACGACGGGCCGAGCAGCGCCTTGGCGGCGGTCGCGCCGAGCACGACGACGAGCTCCGGGCGCAGCCGGGCGAACTCGGCCACCAGCCAGGGGCGGCACGCGGTGACGTGCACCCGGTCCGGGGTCTGGTGGATGCGCCGCCGGCCGCGCAGCTCGAAGCGGAAGTGCTTCACGGCGTTGGTGAGGTAGAGCCCCGTCGGGTCGAGCCCGGCGTCGTCGACCGCCCGGCGCAGCAGCCGGCCGGCCGGCCCGACGAACGGCAGCCCCTTCTGGTCCTCCATGTCGCCGGGCTGCTCGCCGACCAGCACCACCCGGGCGTCGGCGCCGCCGCGGCCGAAGACCGTCTGGGTGGCGTCCCGGTGCAGCTCGCAGCCCCGACAGCCGCCCGCGGCGGCGCGCAGCGCGTCGAGGGTGTCGGCCTGCGGAGGGATGAACTGCTGCGCACCGGGGGCGGTGTCGGTCTTGTCCGTCATGCCGATCTTTCTACCCCCCGCCGCCCCGCCCACGCGGGCACCCCCACCCGGCGCGCCCCGCCCGGGGGCGGCCGGTCAGGCGGTGAAGGGGGGTGGGGGGTGGGGGGTGACGGCGGCGGCCAGGGCGTTCGCCAGGGGCGGGAGGTCGGCGGGGTCCAGCTGGCTGACCGTGACGCGCACACCGGGGGCGGCGGCGATGCGGAACAGCGCGCCCGGGGCCACCGCCCAACCGGCGTCGCGCAGGGCGGTGACGGCGCTGGTCTCGTCGGGCACCGGGAGCCAGACGTTGATGCCGGTGCGGCCGTGCCCGGCCAGCCCCCGCGCGGCCAGCGCGGCGAGCAGGTCGCCGCGGCGGCGCTCGTAGTCGACGCCGGCCCGGTCGACCAGGGCGGCCGTGCCCGGGTCGCGCCACAGGGCGAGCACGAGGCGTTGCAGCACGGTGGAGACCCAGCCGGCGCCGACGCGCGCCCGGCCGGCGACCCGGGCCACGGTGGCCTCGTCGCCGGCCAGCACGGCCAGCCGCAGGTCGGGCCCGTAGGGCTTGCTCACCGACCGGACGAAGGCCCACGCGCCGGTCACCCCGGTGAGCGGGTGCAGCGGTACGCGGGCCAGCTCGGCGGCGTGGTCGTCCTCGATCAGCAGCAGGTCCTCGCGGCCGGCGAGGAGGGCGCGCAGCGCGGCGGCCCGGTCGGCGGAGACGGCCGCCCCGGTCGGGTTCTGCGCCCGGCTGGTCACCACCAGGGCGCGGGCCCCGGCGGCCAGCGCGGCGCGTACCCCGGCCTCGACCGGGCCCTCGTCGTCCACGGGCACCCCGATCGGGCGCAGCCCGAGGGCGGCGACGAGGTCGAGGAGGTTTGCCCAGCCCGGGTCCTCGACGGCGACCGCGTCGCCGGGGCGCAGGTGGGCGGTGAGCAGCCGCTCGATGCCGTCGAGGGCCCCGCCGGTCACCGTGACGTCGTCGGCCGGCACCCCGTCGGCGGCGAGCCGCTCCCGGGCCGCGTCGGCCAGCTCGGGCAGGACGCCGGCCGACGCGTATCCGGTGGGGGTGCCGAGCTCGGCGGCGAGGGCGGCCAGGTGCGGACCGAGCGGCGGGAGCAGCCGGGTGTCGGGCTCGCCGAGGGACAGGTCGCGGACGCCGGGCGCGGTGCTCGGGCGCAGCGCGCGGCGGGTGGCGACCGGCGGGCGGGGGCGGACCCGGGTGCCGTGCCGGCCGGCGGTGGCGAGCAGGCCGCGCTGCCGCAGGTCCTGGTAGGCGCGGGCCACCGTGGCCGGGCTGACGCCCAGCTCGGCGGCGAGGGCCCGCACCGGGGGCAGGGCGGCCCCGGCCGGCAGGTCGCCGACGCGGACGCCCGACTCGATGCTGGCGGAGATCTCGGCGGCCGTCCGGCCGGTGACCTGATATCGTGCTGACACAATTCGAGGATTGTACTAGCACGAAAGCGGGTCCTCGCATGTACCCACCCACCCCCCGGACCACCGCCACCCGCAGCCGCGACCGGATGAGCTACGACCGGGCCGCCGCGCACGCCGTGCTCGACGAGGCGTACCACTGCGCGCTCGCGTTCACCTTCGACGGCGAGCCCCGGGTGCTGCCCACCCTGCACGTCCGCGTCGGCGACACGCTCTACCTGCACGGCTCCACCGGCAGCCGGCCGCTGCTCGCCGCCCGGGGCAACGGCCTGCCCGTCTGCGTGGCGGTCACCCTGCTCGACGGGCTGGTCTACGGCCGCTCCCAGTTCCACCACAGCGCCAACTACCGGTCGGTGGTCGCGCACGGCACCGCGCACCTGGTCACCGACGCCGGGGAGAAGTCGGCCGCGCTGACCGCCCTGGTGGAGAAGGCCGCCGCCGGGCGCAGCGCCGACAGCCGCCCGCCCAGCCGCCGCGAACTCGCCGAGACCGCCGTGCTGGCGCTGCCGCTGCGCGAGGTCTCCGTCCGCGCCCGCGCCGGCGGCGTCCGCGACGAACCCGGCGACCACGACCTGCCGCACTGGGCCGGGGTGCTGCCGCTGCGGCTGACCGCCGGGCGGCCCGAGCCCGACACGGGCGTGACCGCGCCGCTGCCGGCGTACCTGCGGCCGGACCGCTCGCCCTGGCTGGAGCCCGCCGTGCTGCGGGGCGCGCACGTCGTCCTCGAACCGCTGGACCTCGCGCACGCCGACGACCTGCACGCCGCCACCGCCGACCCGCAGGTGTGGCAGCACCTGGGCAGCCACCGCCCCGCCGACCCGGCCGGCACGGCCGAGACGATCCGGGCCGCCCTCGACGCCCACCACCGCGGCGAGCGGGTGCCGTGGGTGCAGCGCTGCGCCGTCACCGGGGCGGTCGTCGGCAGCACGTCGTACTACGAGGTCGACCCCGACCGTCGGGCGGTCGCCATCGGCTACACCTACCTGGGCCGGCCCTGGTGGCGCACCGGTGTCAACACCGAGGCGAAGCTGCTGCTGCTCACCCGCGCCTTCGAGGAGCTGGGCGCGGTGCGGGTGGTCTGGCACACCGACATCCGCAACGAGCGCTCCCAGCGGGCCATCGAGCGGCTCGGCGCCACCCGCGAGGGGGTGCTGCGCCGGCACCGGCTGCGCCCCGACGGCACCTGGCGGGACACCGTGCAGTATTCGCTGACCGACGAGGAGTGGCCGAACGCACAGGCCAGGCTGCGGGAACGGCTTCGCCCCGGCCCGGTGCCGGCGCGATGATGTCGGGCGTGCTGGGCATCACCGACATCTGGACGTACGTGCTGGGGACCGTGGCGATCGTGCTGCTCCCCGGCCCCAACTCCCTCTTCGTGCTCTCCACCGCCGCCAAGCGCGGGGTACGCGCCGGCTACCGGGCCGCCGGCGGGGTCTTCCTCGGCGACGCGGCGCTGATGACGCTCTCCGCCGCCGGGGTGGCGTCGCTGCTCAAGGCGTACCCGCCGCTGTTCCTCGTGGTGAAGTACGCGGGCGCGGCGTACCTCGGGTGGGTCGGGCTGACCATGCTGCGCGGCGCGTGGCGGCGCTGGCGGGACCGCAACGACCCGGCCACGCCGCGCCTGATCGACGCCGCCGAGCCGGCGGAGCTGCGCAGCCCGTTCCGGCGGGCGCTGGTGATCAGCCTGCTCAACCCGAAGGCGATCCTGTTCTTCGTGTCGTTCTTCATCCAGTTCGTCGACCCCGGGTACGCCTGGCCGGCGCTGTCGTTCCTGCTGCTCGGGCTGATCGCCCAGGTCACCAGCGCGCTGTACCTGACCGCGCTGATCTTCGCGGGCACGTTCCTGGCGGCGCAGTTCCGGCAACGGCGGCGGCTGGCCGCCGGGGCGACCACCGGGGTGGCGGCGGTCTTCCTCGGCTTCAGCGTCAAGCTCGCCACCGCCTCGGTGTAAGGAAGGGCCCCTTGTTAACGCATACGGTATAGAAGGGTCCCCTTCTTACCGCGCCGCCCGGCGCGGGCGGCGCACGGCGGCGCACGGCGGCGGGCGGCGGCGGGCGGCGGCGGGCCGCGGGCGGCACGAGAGGCAGGGCGCGTCAGGTGCCGTCGCCGCCCCCGCCACCGCCGCCGATGCCCGCCCCGCCGGCGGTGCCGCCGAGGCCGTAGCCGGGGCGGACCGGCTCGTCCGGGGGGCGGCTGACGTGCGCCGACTCGGTGATCCGGGCCGACCAGTGGGCATGCGACGCCGCGGCGGCGTGCCGGTTGATCGCGTGCCGCAGCCAGCCGTCCACCACCGCGACCCAGTCCACCCGGTCCGCGCCCGCGTGCCAGACCCGGAACCGGCTGATGCTCTGGTGGGTGACGCCGGCGAGGGAGAGCCGCCGGTCGGCCCACAGCAGCACCTCCAGCCCCGCCGAGTTCGCCACGAAGACCACCTCCAGCTCGGTGATCGGCCCGGCGTACAGCGGGGCCACCCACCAGCCGAGCCGCTGGTGCAGCGGGAGCACCTGCTCCACCCCGGGCAGCCGGCCGTCGACCAGGCCGGCCTGGCGCATGCTGAAGCCGAGCGCGTCCAACGCGGCGAGGACGTGCTGCTGGGTCGGCAGGGGGTGCACGAAGACCGGCACCAGCGCGCCCTGCTCCAGGTCCACGTCGAGGGACGCCTCCGTGCGCAGCCCCGTCCGCAGGCTCATCAGCGGCACCCCGCCGAAGACCGTCACCGGGGTCTCCCAGGGCAGCGGCACGGCGAAGTCGACCGCCCGCCGCCGCCCGGCCGGCACCACGAACGCGCCCGCGATCGTCACCTGGTGGAACTGGACGAGCCGCCTCGGCGCGCCCGGGTCGTCCGGCTCGACCTGGCTGACCAGGCCGAGCCGGAGCCGCCGGACCGGCACGTCGTCCGGCCCGGCGCGCAGGACCACCCGGCCGGGCAGCCGCAGCCCCGGCCGCGTGCTCGGGTTGGGCAACGTGGTCCGCACGGCCAGCCCGGTCCAGCCGGACTCCGGCGACACCCCGGTCAACCGCACGGCGCTTCCTCCGTACCCCCTCGGTGGTGGCACGGCTTTCCCCGCCGCCGGCCGGACAGTCCTGCCCGGCCGGCGCGGACGCCGGGGCCGGCCCGGTGACGCGGGCCGGCCGCACGGACGTCGGCGGGGCGTCAGCGCATCCGGCGGCCGCGCGGACGTCAGCGCATCCGGCGGCCCCGCGGCACCGGGTCGGTCTCGTCGTCGAACTCGCCGATGACCTCCTCCAGCAGGTCCTCCAGCGCCACGAAACCGATCGGGCGGGTCGGGCCGCCGCCGTTGCGGACCAGGGCGAGCTGGGCCCGCCGGTCCTTCATCGCGGTCACGGCCTCCGTCACCGACGCGGACGCCGGCAGCGTGAACGCGTCGGTCATCAGCTCCCCGGCGGTCGCCGCCCGGCCCGTCGTGGTGGCCCGCACGGCCTCCCGCACGTGCACCAGGCCGCACACCTCGCCGCCGCCGTCGAGCACGGCCAACCGGGACCGGCCGCTGCCGCGGGAGACCTCCTCGACCCGCTCGGCCGGGTCGTCCCGGCCGACCGTGACGATCCGGTCGAAGGGCTCCATCACCTGCGCGACTGTGGTGCCCTGGAGCTCCAGCATGCTGGTGAGCATCCGGTGCTGCTCCGCGCCGAGCAGCCCGTGCTCGCGGGACTGCTCCAGCAGGATCCGCAGCTCGTCGGGGCCGTGCACCTGGGCGAGCTGGTCCTGCGGGCGCACCCGCACCAGCCGCAGCATCGCGTTGGCGACCGCGTTCAGCCCCGACAGCACCGGCCGCGCCACCCGGGCGAAGGCCCGGAACGGCAGCGCCAGCAGGGTCGCCGACCGCTCCGCGTCGGTGATCGCCCACGACTTCGGGGCCATCTCGCCGACCACCAGGTGCAGGAAGGTGACCAGGCCCAGGGCGAAGACCAGCGCCACGACGTGACTCGCCGCGGCCGGCAGGCCCACGGCGTGCAGCAGCGGGCTGAGCAGGTGCTCGATCGCCGGCTCGGCCAGCGCGCCGAGCCCCAGGGTGCACAGCGTGATGCCGAGCTGCGCGCCGGCCAGCATCAGGGACAGCTCGCGTACGCCGTCCAGCGCCGCGCGGGCCCCCCGGCCGCCGCCGGTGGCGACGGCCTGCTCCAGCCGGTACCGCTTGCTGGCCACCAGCGCGAACTCGGCGGCCACGAAGAACCCGTTCAGCGCCAGCAGCACGACGGAGACGATCAGGGCGACGCCGGGGCTCATGCCGCCTCCTCCGTGCCCCGCGCCCGGCCCGCGGCGCCGCCCGGCCCCCGGCCGTGAGCGGCGTCGACGGTGCGGGGTGCGTCGACGGGGCCGCGTGCGCCGGCGGTGCCAGCCGTGTCGGCGGGGCCACGCGCGCCAGCGGAGTCGGCCGCGTCGGCGGCACCGGCGAGCCGGAGTCGCACCGAGTCGGCGACGTGGCGGTCCACGGCCAGCACCTCGACCAGGGCCCGCGCCTCGTTCGCGGCGTCGCCGTCGACCGGAAGCGCGATCTCCAGCCGGTCGCCCACCTCGGGCACCCGGCCCAGCTCCCGCATGACCAGCCCCGAGACCGTGTCGTACTCGGGGGCCTCGGGCAGCTCGATGCCGGTGCTGTCGGCGACCTCGTCGATCCGCCAGCGCGCCGGCACCACCCAGGACCCGTCGTCCTGCCGGGCCGGCGCCCGGTCCGGCGGATCGTCCTCGTCGCGGATCGGGCCCACCAGCTCCTCGGCCAGATCCTCCAGCGTGATCACGCCGGCGAAGCCGCCGTACTCGTCGACCACGCAGGCGAGCTGCCGGTGCCCGGCCCGCAGCCGGTCCAGCACCGTCGGCAGCGGCAAGGTCTCGGGCACCAGCAACGGGGGTACGGCCACCGCGCTGACCGGGGTCGTCGCACGCTCGGCCGGCGGCACCGTCAGCACGTCGGCGATGCCGACCACGCCGACCAGGTCGTCGACGCCGTCGGCGCCGCGTACGGGGAACCGGGAGTGCCCGGTGTCGAGCAGCTCCACCACCCGGCTCAGCGGCTCGTGCGCCCGGACCGTGTGCACGTCGACCCGGGGCACCATGGCCTCCCCGGCGGTCAGCTCCCGGAAGTCGAGCCCCCGGTCGAGCAGGTCGGACATCTCCGCGTCGAGGTGCCCCTCCTCGCGGGACTCGGCGATGATCTGCTCCAGGTCCTCCGGGGTGGCCCCGCTGGGCAGCTCCTCGATCGGCTCGATGCCGAGCCTGCGCAGCAGCCGTACGGCGGCCTTGTCGAACAGGGTGATCACCGGCCCGGCGATCTTCAGGTAGAGGAGGGTGGACCGGCTCAGCGCCCGGGCCAGCGGCTCGGCGCGGGCGATCGCCAGGTTCTTCGGGGCCAGCTCGCCGAGGACCATCTGCACGACGGTCGCGATGACCAGCGCCAACGCGACCGACAGCGGCAGGGCCACGGCCGTGGAGACCCCGGCCACGCCGAGCAGCTCGGCCAGCCCCGCGCCCAGGTACGGCTCGGCGACGTAGCCGACCAGCAGCGCGGTCACGGTGATGCCGAGCTGCGCTCCGGAGAGCATGAACGACAGCCGGCCGGTGACCTCCAGGGCCCGCGCGGCGGCCTGGTCGCCGTCGTCGGCGAGCTGCCGGAGGCGGCCCCGGTCCACGGCGACGTAGCCGAACTCCTGGGCCACGAAGTAGCCCGTGGCGGCGGTGAGAACGGTGATGAGGACGAGTCCGACGACGATCAACACGGGTCGCTCAGGGCTCCCGGGGTCGTCGGAACGGGAAGATGCCGGGCACGACCCGGCTGGCTACTGCTGCCCTCCTGGGCAGAAGAGTCGATCATGCCGCCATTTTATCGGCCTCACCTGAGCGCCCGCTGAAGGTGTAAGGAAGGGCCCCTTGTTAACGCATACGGTAGAGAAGGGCTCCCTTCTCACCCGCTGGGTGGAACGAGCCCCCTGTTAACAGGGGGCCCTTCCTTACCCCTCGTCGGCGAGTTCGTCGGTGTCGAGGAGAGAGCGGTCGACCCGGCCCGAGCGGTACGCGGCGCGGCCGACCATCTGGGCCGCCACCGGGGCGGTGGCCAGTTGGAAGACCGCCACCAGCACGATCATGCCGATGTCGTCCGGGGTACGCAGGCGCAGCGCCACCCCGGCGAGCAGCAGCAGCACGCCGAGCACCTGCGGCTTGGTGGCCGCGTGCATCCGGTCGAGCACGTCCGGGAAGCGCAGCACGCCGATCCCGGCGGCGAGGCTGAGCAGTGCCCCGGCGACCAGGCAGCCCGCGCCCAGCCAGTCGGCCACGACACCGGCGCTCGGCCAGTCGGGCGCGGCCCACCCGCCGGGCGGAGCGTCGAGAGCCGCCCTCAGCGGGGCGGCGAGGACGTGGGCCGCGGTCACGGCTCCTCCCGGACGGCGAAGCGGACCAGGGCCACCGCGCCGACGAAGCCGAGCAGGGAGAGCACCACCAGCACGGGCAGGGTGGTGGCGTGCCGGTTGACCGCCGCCTCCGCGCCGACCGCGCCGGCCATCGTGTTGAGCAGGACGTCGGCGGCGATCACGCGGTCGAGCAGGGACGGGCCGCGGTACATCCGGGCCAGCGCCAGCAGCGCGGTGACCGACAGGAGCACGGTGAGCACGGTGGCGAGAGCGACCTTCACTGGTCGGCCCCCCTCTCGGTGGGACGAACGGGACCGCTGGGACGAACGGGACCGCTGGGCGGAACAGGACCGCTGGGCGGAACAGGACCGGTGGGCGGAACAGGACCGCTGGGCGGAACGGAACCGGTGGGACCGGAGCGGGAGGCCGGGCCGGGAGGGGCGGCGGGGGCGGTGAGCAGGCGGAGTTCGGCGGCCGAGCCGATCGCGCGGACGATCCGGCCCTCGGTGGCGAGGATCCGGTCGCGGCTGTCGGCCAGGTCCTGCGGCCCGCGTACGTCGAGCACGTGCACGTAGAGCAGGCCCCGCCCCCGGTCCACCTCGACGATCAGGGTGCCGGGCACCAGTGAGATCGCCTCCGCCGTCAGCGCCAGGTTCAGGTCGGTGCGCACGCGCAGCCGTACCGCGATGATCGCGCCGCGGGGCCGGTAACCCGGCCGCACCGCGATCCAGGCCACGTGGATGCTGGCGCTGACCAGCTCGGTGACGAACCGGACGGCCAGGTCCAGCAGCGTCCGTGGGCGCAGCCGGCCGCCGAAGGTGACCGGCGGCAACGGGAAGAACAGCAGCACCGCCCCGCCGACGAGCAGTCCACCGAGCAGGTTGCCCCAGGAGAACCGCCCCCAGAGCAGGCACCAGATCAGCGCCATCCAGGCCAGCGTCAGCAGCCGGTCCCGCCAGCGGCCGATCCGGGCGCGCGCCCGGGTCACCGGGGCGTCGGGGTCGACGACCGGCCCCCGACGCCGGCCCCCACCGGCCCGCCCGGTCACCGCACACCCCGACCAGGCCCGCCGGAACCACCGGCCCGCCCGGTCACCGCACACCCCGACCAGGCCCGCCGGGACCACCGGCCCGCCCGGTCACGGCGCGCCGCCGGGGAGGACGGCGCGCACGTACGGGGTGCGGGCGCGCAGGTCGGTCGCCGCGTCGGTGGTCACCCCGAACAGCGGGCCGGCGGCCACGGTGAGCACCAGGCCCAGCGCGACCAGCGCCGTGGTGGCGCCGACCATCAGGGCGGGCAGTCGGGTCGGCGGGTCGGCGGCGGCCAGCCGGGGGGCCCGCCAGAACGCGATGTTCCACACCCGGGACGCGACGTAGAGGGTGAGCAGGCTGGTGACGGTGCCGGCGGCGACCAGCGCCCAGGGCAGCACGCCGCCTTCGCCGACGCCCGCCTGGAGCAGGCCCAGCTTGCCGAGGAAGCCGGACAGCGGCGGGATCCCGGCCAGGTTCATCGCCGGCACGAAGAAGAGCACCCCGAGCAGCGGGGCGACCCGGGCCAGGCCGCCGAGCCGGCGCAGGTCGGTGCTGCCGGCGCGCGCCTCGACCAGCCCGGCGACCAGGAACAGGGTGGTCTGGATGGTGATGTGGTGCACCACGTAGAAGATCGCCCCGGACAGGCCGGCGACGCTGCTCAGCGCCACCCCGAAGATCATGTAGCCGATGTGGCTGACCAGGGTGAACGAGAAGAGCCGCTTCATGTCCGACTGGGCGACCGCGCCGAGGATGCCGACCACCATGGTCAGCCCGGCCACGACCATCAGCAGCCCGGCGACCTGGCCGCCGGGGAACAGCAGGGTCTCGGTGCGGATGACCGCGTACACGCCGACCTTGGTGAGCAGGCCCGCGAAGACGGCGGTGACGGGGGCGGGCGCGGTCGGGTAGCTGTCCGGCAGCCAGGCCGACAGCGGGAACACGGCCGCCTTGATCCCGAAGGCGAGCAGCAGGCTGAGTTGCAGGGCGAGGCGTACGTCGGCGGGCAGCGCGTCGAGCCGCCCGGCGAGCTGGGCCATGTTGAGGGTGCCGGTGGCGGCGTAGACGAGCCCCACCCCGGCCAGGAAGATCATCGAGGACAGGATGCTGACCACCACGTACGTCGACCCGGTCCGGATCCGGCCCTCGGTGCCGCCGAGCGTGATCAGCACGAAGCTCGCCGCCAGCAGGATCTCGAAGCCGACGAAGAGGTTGAACAGGTCGCCGGCGAGGAAGGCGTTGGTGACGCCGGCGGTGAGCACCAGGTAGGTGGGGTGGTAGATGGTGACGGGGGCCGACTCGCCGATGTCCCCCCGGCCCTGCCCGATCGAGTAGAGCAGCACGCACAGCGTCACGGCGGAGGAGACCACCAGCATCAGCGCGGCGAGCTGGTCGGCGACCAGCACGATCCCCACCGGCGGGGGCCAGCCGCCGATGCTCACCACGACCGGCCCGTGCCGGTACGCCTCGACGAGCAGCACCACGGCGACCGCGAGGGTGGTGGCCAGCACCACCACGCTGACGGCGCGCTGGAGCCGGGGGCGGTTGGCCAGCAGCAGGGTGAGGGCGGCGCCCAGCAGCGGCACCACCACCGGCAGCGGCACGAGCGGCCCGTACCCCGTCACGGCGTCTCCCCCCGGTGCTGCCGGCGCAGGTGCGGCTCCGGGTCGACCTGTTCCGGGTCGCCGTCGGCGCCCTCGCCGCCGAGGTCACGCGCGGGCAGCTCGTTGCGGGCGGCCAGCTCGGCGACCTGGCGGTCCTCCAGGTCGTCCTGCACCTCGTCGTTGCCGGTGAGATACCAGCTGCGGTACGCGACGGCCAGCAGGAACGCGGTGAGCCCGAAGGTGATGACGATGGCGGTGAGGACCATCGCCTGCGGCAGCGCGTCGCTCATCCGGTCGACGGGCGCGGCGCCGACGACGGGCGCGTCCCCGGACCGGCCGGCGAGCAGGATCAGCAGGTTGACCCCGTTGCCGAGCAGGATGAGGCCGAGCAGGATCCGGGTCAGGCTGCGCTCCAGCAGCAGGGTGACGCCGGCGCCGGCGAGCACCCCGACGGCGACGACCAGCACCAGGGTCGCTCCGCTGCTGTTCACGGCCGCTGCCCCTGCGGGTCGACGATCAGCCCGCGTTCGGTCTTGCCGGCCGCCTCGATGTGCCGGTCGACCTCCGCGCCGAGGCTGCGCAGGATGTCCAGCACCAGGCCGACCACGATCAGGTACACCCCGATGTCGAAGAAGAGCGACGTGACGACATAGAAGCCGCCGACGCCGGGCAGCCACAGGTCGAGCTTCGCGCTCTGGAGCACGGACCCACCGGCGAGGAGGGCGCACGCGCCGGTGCCGACGGACACCGCCAGCCCGGCCCCGAGGATCGTGCCGGCCCCGACGGGGGCCGCCTCGGCCAGCTCGTACCGGCCGCCGGCGAGGTAGCGCACGGCCAGGGCGAGGCTGGCGACCAGGCCGCCGGAGAAGCCGCCGCCGGGCGCGTTGTGGCCGGAGAAGAGCAGGAACAGGGAGAACAGCACGATGGTGTGGAAGAGCAGCCGGGTGACCACCTCGAAGACGATGGACCGGCGGCGCTCGGCGAGGGTGGGGCCGCCGCGCAGCCACACCGGCCGCTGCGGGCCCCGCCGGGCGGGGCGCTCGGGGCGGGGGCGACGCGGGCGGGGACCGGTGCGGGACCGCTGGAAGATCAGGCTGGCCACCCCGGTCGCGGTCACCACGAGCACCGAGATCTCGCCCATGGTGTCCCAGGCCCGGATGTCGACCAGGGTCACGTTGACCACGTTGCGGCCGTGCCCCTCGCTGACGGCGAGGTCGGGGAAGGCCCGCGAGACCGACGGCGCGGTGCGGGCGCCCACCGCGACCAGGCAGAGCCCGGCGAGGACGAGCCCGACGGCGGCCCCGACGGCGCGGCGCGCCCACCGGCTGCGGCGCAGCGGGCGGGCGGAGAACCGTTCGGGCAGCCGGCGCAGCACCAGCACGAAGACCGCGATGGTCGCCGTCTCCACCAGGAACTGGGTGAGCGCCAGGTCGGGCGCGCCGTACAGGACGAACATCATCGCGGTGCCGTAGCCGGTGACCCCGACCAGCAGCATGGCGGTGAGCCGGCGACGCGCGCCGACGGCGAGCAGCGCGGCGACCGCCGCCACCACGCCGACGACCAGTTGCAGCGGCGTGTCCCACAGCGGGACCCGCTGCCGCCACGGGCCGGCGGCCAGCATCGCCCCGCCGGGCACGACGACGAGGACCAGCAGGATCGTGCCGAGGTACAGCGGCAGGGAGCCGCGCTGGGTGGCGCTGGTGACCTCGATGGCGAGCCGGTCGAAGCGGTGGGTCAGCCACTCGTACCCCTGGGCGCCGCCGACCGGCGCGCGCAGCCGGGCCAGCGCGGGGGCGAGCGGGCCGCGCAGCGCGAACAGCGCCGCGCCGCCGGCCAGGGCCAGGGCGGACAGGCCGAGCGCCAGGGTCGGCCCGTGCCAGAGCGCGAGGTGCTCGGGCACCGGGCCGAAGAGCTCGGCGTACGGGCGCAGCAGCGCGCCGGTCGGGCCGGCGGCCAACCCGGCGGCCAGCCCGGCGACGGCCAGCAGGGCGGGCGGCCCGAGCATGGCGGCGGGCACGGGTTGCGGCTCGGTCCGTTCGGCGTGCGGGCGCGTGCCGAACGCGCCCCAGACGAAGCGGGCCGTGTAGGCGACGGTGAGCACCGTGCCGGCGACGAGCCCGGCGAGGACCACCGGCTGGTCGGTGAACGCGGCGAGGACGGCCTCCTTCGCGACGAAGCCGACCAGCGGGGGCAGCCCGGCCATCGAGGCGGCGGCCAGCGTCCCGACGGCGGCCAGCAGCGGGGCCCGCCGCCCGAGCCCGGACAGTTCCCGCAGGTCGCGGGTGCCGGCGCTGTGGTCGATCGCGCCGACGACGAGGAACAGGGCCGCCTTGAACAGGGCGTGCGCGAGCAGCATCGCCGTGCCCGCGAGGGCGGCTTTCGGGGTGCCCGCGCCGAGCGCCACGGTGAGCAGGCCGAGCTGGCTGACGGTGCCGTACGCCAGCAGCAGCTTCAGGTCGCACTGGCGCAGCGCGGCCCACCCGCCGGCCAGCATGGTGAGCAGGCCGGCGGTGACCGTCACGGGCCGCCACGGGCCGGCGGTGGCCAGCACGGGGGCGAGCAGGCCGAGCAGGTAGACGCCGGCCTTCACCATCGCCGCCGCGTGCAGGTACGCGCTGACCGGCGTCGGCGCGCACATCGCCTGCGGCAGCCAGCCGCTGAACGGCAGGACAGCCGACTTGGCCAGCGCCCCGGCCAGCACCAGCAGCACGGCGGTGACCAGGTAGCCGCCGGCCGGCAGCCCGGCCCCGGCGAGTTCCGACCAGCGGTAGCCGCCGGTGTGCCGGCCGAGCATCAGGAAGCCGACGAGCATCGCCAGCCCGCCGAACGTGGTGACCGTGAGCGCCTGCGCCGCCGCCCACCGGCTGGCCCGCCGCTCGGCGCTGTGCCCGATCAGCAGGTAGGAGAAGACCGTGGTCAGCTCCCAGAAGACGTAGAGCAGCAGCAGGTCGTCGGCGAGGACGAGGCCGAGCATCGCGCCGGCGAAGGCCACCAGCACGGCCGCGAACCGGGCCAGCCCGGCCGAGCCGGCGGCGAAGTAGCGCGCGCAGTAGACCAGCACGAGCGCGCCGACGCCGCCGACGAGCAGGGTCATCAGCCAGGACAGGGTGGTCAGCCGCAGCGCCAGCTCCAGCCGCAGTTGCGGCACCCAGTGGTACGCCTCGACGACCGCGCCGCCGTCGCGCACCGCCGGCGTGCGGGCCACGGCCCAGCCGAACGCGGCGGCCGGCACGAGCGCGAGGGGGTAGCAGGCGCGCGGTCCCCACCACCGGACCAGCAGCGGCGCGACGAGCGCCGCCACCAGGTGGAGGATCAGCAGTACGAGCACCCGCGCTCCCGGTCGTGGTGGCAGCAGCGCGCCCGAGGGAGACGCCTATCAGCGATCAGACGCCAGTTTCCGGCCCGATGGGCGCTTTTGCCGGAATTTTCCGGGCCCCCATGCGCAAGGGCCCGGCTCCGCGCGCCGGGGCCGCGAGCATCGCTTGGCTATCCTCGCCGCCGTGAACGCAGTGGAGATCGAAGCACCAGTCGTCGGCGTCACCGTCTATCCGGACCGGGCCCGGGTCACCCGCCGGGGCAGCGCCCGGCTGGCCGCCGGCGAGCACCGGGTACGCGTCGCCCCGTTGCCGCTGGGGCTGCACCGGGACTCGCTGCGGGTCGGCGGCCGGGGCGCGGCGACCGTGCTCGGCGTGGACGTGACCACGTGGCGGCAGGCGCGCAGCGCCGACGGGCAGGTCCGCGAGCTGGAGGAGCGCAGCCGGGAGCTGGCCGACGAGCTGGCCGGGGTCGACGATGCGTACGCGGTCGAGGAGCAGCGGGGGCAGTTCCTCTCCGGGCTGGCCGAGCGGGCCGGTGGCACGTACGCCCGCGCGCTCGCCGCCGGTGACGCCGAGCCGGCCGACGTGGCGACCTTCGCCGACTCGGTGGCCGGGCAGCTCGCCGACTCCCACGGGCGGCGTCGGGAGTTGACCCGGCGGCGGACCGAGCTGGCCGAGGAGCTGGCGGCGGTGCGGCGGCAGTTGGAGGCCGCGCACGGCAAGCGGGAGCCGGACCGGCTGGCCGCCGAGGTGACGGTGGCGGTGGACGCCGACGACGCCGAGCTGGACCTGGAGCTGACCTACCTGGTCGACGGGGCCCGCTGGCAGCCCTCCTACGACCTGCGGCTGGTCGACGACGCGGTGACCGTGACCTGGTTCGGCCTGGTCAGTCAGGACACCGGCGAGGACTGGCCGGAGTGCGTGCTCCAGCTCTCGACCGCCCGGCCGGCGGCGGCGACGGGCGTGCCCGAGCTGTCGCCCTGGTATCTCGACCGGGTCCGGCCGCTGCCCCGGGCGGCCATGCCGGCGGCGGGCTTCGGCGGGCCGCCGGTGCCCGCGCCGCCCGCCGGGCCGGCGTTCGAGGTCGCCGTGGGGGGCGGGGCGGCCCGCGCGGGCGCGCCGCGCCCCAAGGTGCACGAGAGCGTGGCCACGGTCGAGCAGGGCGTCAGCGCCGCCACCTACCGGCCGGCGCGCCCGGTGGCGGTGCCGGCGGACGGCAGCGCGTACCGGGCGACGATCGCCGTGCTGGAGCTGCCGGCGCGACTGGACCACGTGACCGTGCCGGTGCGCGCGGCCGAGGCGCACCTGCGGGCGACGGTGCGCAACACCTCGGCGCACACGCTGCTGCCCGGCCCGGCGGCGGTCTTTCACGGGGCCGACTTCGTCGCGTCCACCCGGCTGCCGACGTGGGCGCCCGGCGAGGAGACCGAGCTGGCGCTCGGGGTGGACGACCGGGTGCGGGTGGAGCGGAAGCTGGGCCGGCGCGCCGAGACCCGGGCCACGCTCGGCTCGACCCGGCGACGGGACGTGGAATACCGGATCTCGGTGGCCAACCACACGCCCCGGCCGGCGACGGTGGAGGTGCGCGACCAGTTGCCGGTGTCCCGCGACGAGGCGGTGGTCGTGCGGGAGGCCACCATCGCCCCGCCGCCGGCCGAGCGCACCGAGCTGGGCGAGCTGACCTGGCGGCTGCGGCTCGAACCGGGCGACACCGGCGAGATCACCATGGGCTTCCGGGTCGAGCTGGCCAAGGGGGTGGAGCTGGCCGGCTGGCGGGAGTGACGGCTCAGACCAGCAGGTCGCGGCGGGTCTCGACGAGCAGGTCGGGGCGGTCGAGCTGGACGACGACCCGGTTGACCACGCGCTGTGCGGCGGCGAGCGAGCGCACGGAGAGCAGCCGCCCCCGGCTCTCCCGGCGCAGGACGAAGAAGTGGACGGCGGCGCGGACCTGCCCCCGGTCGGCGGCGCTGGACTGGGCGGTCTGCCGGACCAGCTCGCGCAGGCAGGCCGCGAGCCGCTCGGCGAGCTCCAACTCGGGGCCGTGCAGGCCGGCGCGGAGTGCGGCAAGATGGCTGTCGACCTTCCGGATGAGCACGTCGGTGCCCGCACCGGCAACCCGCTCCTCGACGACCATGCGCACTCCTCCACGTCTCACTTCCGCGAAGTTACTTTAGGTGGCGGGGCGGAAGCAAGCAGTTAAGTAAGACTTAACGGAACAATGCCCCATTCCGTCCACAAACCGGCCTTCCGGCACTTCGCGCGCGTCGACCGCCGGCACCGGTCCGGCCCACGCGGATGTCCCACCCCCGGGGCAGGATGGAGGGCGTGGCGGAGGTGACGGCCGGTTTCGGCGCGGCGGAGGCGGCCCGGGTGCTGGCGGAGTTCGGCCCGGCGACCCGGGAGTGGTTCTCGGCGGCCTTCGCCGCGCCCACCCCCGCCCAGGTCGGCGCCTGGCGGTCGGTGGCGGCCCGGCGCAACGCCCTGGTGGTCGCGCCCACCGGCTCCGGCAAGACCCTCGCGGCGTTCCTCTGGTCGCTCGACCGGCTGGCCGCCTCGCCGCCGCCGGCCGAGCCCCGCCAGCGCTGCCGGGTGCTCTACGTCAGCCCGCTCAAGGCCCTCGCCGTCGACGTGGAGCGCAACCTGCGCGGGCCCCTGGCCGGCATCCGGCAGGCCGCCACCCGGCTCGGCGTCGCCCCGCCGGAGATCACCGTCGGGATGCGCACCGGTGACACCCCCGCCGACGAGCGGCGGGCCTTCGCCCGCACCCCGCCGGACATCCTCATCACCACCCCCGAGTCGCTGTTCCTGCTGCTCACCTCCGCCGCGCGGGACTCGCTGCGCGGGGTCGAGACGGTCATCGTCGACGAGGTGCACGCGGTCGCCGGGACGAAGCGCGGCGCGCACCTGGCGCTCTCCCTGGAACGGCTCGACGAGCTGCTGCCCACCCCCGCCCAGCGCATCGGCCTGTCCGCCACGGTCCGGCCGATCGACGCGTGCGCCCGGTTCCTCGGCGGGGCCCGCCCGGTCGACGTGGTGCAGCCGCCCAGCGCCAAGACCATCGAGGTCAGCGTCGAGGTCCCGGTGGAGGACATGACCCGCCTCGACGACCAGGAGCCGCCCCCCGACGCCCTGGGCGGCCCCGGGCCGCGCCGGGCCTCGATCTGGCCCGCCGTCGAGGAACGGGTCTACGCGCTGGTCCGCGCGCACCGGTCGACCATCGTCTTCACCAACTCCCGGCGCAGCGCCGAGCGGCTCTGCGCCCGCCTCAACGAGCTGGCCGCCGAGGAGCTGGCCGGCGCGGAGGCGACCGGCGCGCCGGCAGACGCCGGGCCGCCCGCCCGGCCGCCGGCCGAGGTGATGGCCCAGGCGGGGGCGGCGGCCGGCACCGCCCCGGTGGTCGCCCGCGCCCACCACGGCAGCGTCTCGCGGGAGGAGCGCAAGCACATCGAGGAGGCCCTCAAGTCCGGCCAGCTCCCCGCCGTGGTCGCCACCTCCAGCCTGGAGCTGGGCATCGACATGGGCGCCGTCGACCTGGTGGTGCAGATCGCCGCCCCGCCCAGCGTCGCCGCCGGCCTGCAACGCGTCGGCCGGGCCGGGCACCAGGTCGGCGCGGTCTCCCGGGGCGTGGTCTTCCCCAAGCACCGGGGTGACCTGCTCTCCTGCACCGTCGTCGCCGAGCGGATGGCCGCCGGGGCGATCGAGGAGCTGCACCACCCGCGCAACCCCCTCGACGTGCTGGCCCAGCAGATCGTCGCGATGGTGGCCCTCGAACCCTGGCGGGTCGGCGACCTGGCCGTCGTCGTCCGCCGGGCCGCGCCCTTCGCCGAGCTGCCCGACTCCGCGCTGCACGCCGTGCTGGACATGCTCTCCGGGCGTTACCCGTCGACCGCGTTCGCGGAGCTGCGGCCCCGGCTGGTCTGGGACCGCAGCTCCGACGTGCTCACCGGCCGGCCCGGCGCGCAGCGGCTCGCCGTCACCAGCGGCGGCACCATCCCCGACCGGGGCCTGTTCGGCGTCTTCCTCGCCGGGGCGGAGCGGGCCGCCCGGGTCGGCGAGCTGGACGAGGAGATGGTCTACGAGTCCCGCGTCGGCGACGTGTTCCTGCTCGGCTCGTCGTCCTGGCGGATCGAGGACATCACCCCCGACCGGGTGCTGGTCTCCCCCGCCCCGGGCCAGGCCGCCCGGATGCCGTTCTGGAAGGGCGACCAGCTCGGCCGCCCGGTGGAGCTGGGCCGGGCCATCGGCGCGCGGGTCCGGGCCCTGCTCCGGCAGGGCGACGAGGCGGCGGTGGCCGCGCTGCGCGCCGGCGGGCTCGACGACTGGGCCGCCGGCAACCTGGTGGCCTACCTGCGGGAACAGCAGGCCGCGACGCGGTCCCTGCCCGACGACCGCACCGTGCTGGTCGAGCGGTTCCGCGACGAGCTGGGCGACTGGCGGCTCGCCGTGCACAGCGTGCTCGGCGCCCGCGTCAACGGCCCGTGGGCGCTGGCCATCGGCCGCCGGCTCGCCGAGCGGTACGGGGTGGACGCCCAGGTCATGCCGTCCGACGACGGGATCGTGGTGCGGCTGCCCGACACCGCCGACACCCCGCCCGGCGCCGACGTGGTGCTCTTCGAGCCCGACGAGATCGCCCAGCTCGTCGAGGAGTCGGTGGGCACGTCGGCGCTGTTCGCGTCCCGGTTCCGGGAGTGCGCGGCCCGGTCGCTGCTGCTGCCCCGCCGCGACCCGCGCCGCCGCCAGCCGCTGTGGCAGCAGCGCCAGCGGGCCGCCCAGTTGCTCGACGTGGCCCGCGAGTACGCCGACTTCCCGGTCACCCTGGAGGCCGCCCGGGAGTGCCTCCAGGACGTCTTCGACCAGCCGGCCCTCGCCGGGCTGATGCGCGACCTGGCCGCCCGCAAGGTGCGCCTGGTCGAGGTCGAGACCGAGCGCCCGTCGCCGTTCGCCCGCTCGCTGCTGTTCGGCTACGTGGGGGCGTTCCTCTACGAGGGCGACGCGCCCCTGGCCGAGCGGCGGGCCGCCGCCCTGGCGCTGGACTCGGCGCTGCTCGGCGAGCTGCTCGGCCGGGTCGACCTGCGGGAGCTGCTCGACCCGGCGGTGCTCGCCGAGACCGACCGGCAGCTGCGCTGGCTGACCGCGCAGCGCCGGCCCCGCGACGCGGAGGACGCCGTCGAGCTGCTGCGCACCGTCGGCGACCTGTCGGAGGCGGAGCTGGCCGAGCGGGGCGTGCCCGTCGACTGGCTCACCGCTCTGGCGGCGGCCCGCCGGGTGCTGCGCGTGCGGGTCGCCGGCGAGGAGCGCTGGATCGTCGTCGAGGACGCCGCCCGGCTGCGCGACGCCCTCGGCGTGGCCCTGCCCGTCGGGGTGGCGGAGGCGCACCTCGCCCCGGTGGCCGACCCGCTCGGCGACCTGGTCGCCCGCTACGCCCGCACCCACGGCCCGTTCGCCGCCGCCACCTGCGCCGCCCGCTTCGGGCTCGGCGTGGCCGTCGTCGAGCAGGAGCTGCGCCGGCTCGCCGCCGCCGGGCGGGTCGTCTCCGGCGAGTTCGCCCCCGACACCGTGGGCACCCAGTGGTGCGACGCCGAGGTGCTGCGGCTGCTGCGCCGCCGTTCCCTCGCCGCGCTGCGCCGGGAGATCGAGCCGGTGCCACCGAGGGCCCTGGCCGCGTTCCTGCCCCGCTGGCAGCAGGTCGGCACGTCGGCGCGGGGGCTGGACGCCGTCGCCGCCGCCGTCGAGCAGTTGCAGGGCGCGGCCGTGCCGGCGTCCGCCCTGGAACGTCTGGTGCTGCCCGGCCGGGTCGCCGACTACTCCCCCGCACAGCTCGACGAGCTGTGCGCCGGTGGCGAGGTGCTGTGGGCCGGGTCAGGGGCGATCTCCGGCGGCGACGGTTGGGTCACCCTCGCGTACGCCGACGCCGCGCCGCTGCTGCTGCCGCCGCCCGACGACGCGCTGGCGCGTACCCCGTTGCACGACGCCGTGCTCGACGCGCTCGGCGACGGGCAGGCGCTGTTCTTCCGGTCGCTGTCCGACCGGGTGGGCTGCACCGACGACGCGGCGCTGACCGCCGCGGTCTGGGACCTGGTGTGGGCGGGGCACCTCACCAACGACACCCTCGCCCCGCTGCGGGCGGCCCTCGGCGGCGGCGGGGCGCACCGGTCCCGGCCGACCGCGCCGCGCACCCGGTTGCGCCGGCCCGGCCGGGTGGCGTTGCCCAGCCGCAGCGGCCCGCCCAGCGTGGCGGGCCGCTGGTCGCGGCTGCCGGAACGCGACCTCGACCCGACCCGGCGGGCCGCCGCGCTCGCCGACGTGCTGCTGGAGCGGCACGGGGTCGTCACCCGGGGCGCGGTCGCCGCCGAGCAGGTGACGGGCGGGTTCGCGGCCGTCTACCCGGTGCTGGCGGCGCTGGAGGAGCGCGGGGCGGCCCGGCGGGGCTACTTCGTGGAGGGGCTGGGCGCGGCCCAGTTCGCGGTGCCCGGGGCGGTCGACCGGATCCGCGCCCTCGCCGACCCGGCGGCGAGCCGGGGCGGCGACGGTCACGAGGCCGGGAGGCGGGGCGGGGGCGAGGCCGGGGGCCGGGGCCGGGCGCTCGTCCTCGCCGCCACCGACCCGGCCAACCCGTACGGTGCGGCGCTGCCCTGGCCCGAGCGGGCGGTCGACTCCGGCGACGGGGCCGCCCCCGCGAGCGGGCACCGGGCGGGGCGCAAGGCCGGCGCGTTGGTCGTGCTGGTCGGCGGCGACCTGGTGCTCTACGTCGAGCGGGGCGGCCGGACGATCCTCTCCTTCGCCGACGCCCCGGACGCCCTCGCGGCGGCCGGCAGGGCGCTCGCCGACGCGGTGCGCACGGGCGCGCTCGGCGCGATCTCGGTGGAGCGGGCCGACGGGGAGGCCGTGTCGGCGTCCCCGCTGCGCGACGCGCTGACCGCCGCCGGCTTCCGGGCCACCCCGCGTGGCCTGCGCCTGCGCGGCTGAAGCCGCTGACCGGCGCGCCGACCCTCACGAGCAAGCGATGCCGGGCCGGCCGACCCGACCGGTCACCATCGACCCGCCGGCCCGACCAGCCACAGCCGGCCCGACCGGCCACAGGCCGCGATGCCGGCCCGGCGTTCCGCCGGGCCGGCATCAGCCCATCACCAACGGACCGGCCAAGCCAGCCTCACGGTCAGCGCAGGCTCCACTGCTGGTTCTGCTGGCCGTTGCACGACCAGAGGATGAGCCTGGTGCCGTTGGCGGTGCCCGCGGCGTTGGCGTCCAGGCAGAGCCCGGACTGGGCGTTGGTGATGGTGCCGTTGGCGTTGACGTTCCACTGCTGGTTGGTGCCGCCGTGGCAGTCCCAGATGATCACCTGGGTGCCGTTGCTGGTGCCGGCGCCGCTGGCGTCGAGACACTTGGTGCCGTACACCTGGAGTTGCCTGCCCGCGGTCTGGGTCCAGCTCTGGGCGGCGGCGCCGCCGGCGCAGTCCCAGAGTTGGGTCTGGGTGCCGTTGGTGGTGCTGCCGTTCGGCACGTCGACGCAGCGCCCGGACTGGCCGCCGACGATCTGCCTGCCCTGGGCGGGGCTGCTGGTCGGGGTCGGCGTGGGCGTCGGCGGGGTGGTGCCGTCGAACTGGGTGAAGAAGCTCCACACCACCGGCCGGGTCCAGGACTTCTCGCCGGGGGCGTACGGGTCGGCGGAGCCGTCGACGGCGTTGGGGGCGTGCGGGCCGTCGAACGGGGCCCAGGCCACCGGGTAGCCGGCCCGGCATCCCGAGTAGTAGGTGAGGGTGTGGGTGAGGCTGCCCTGCGCCGGCTCGGGTGGGTTCTGCGGGGTGCAGCCGTTGTTCCTGACGAACCGGTCGCGCAGCGACCGCCCGGTGGAGATGGGGATGGTGCCGTCCCGCAGGCCGTGGATTCCGATGTACGCGATGGGCTGGGTGCCGCCGCTGCATCCGCTGAGCTCCGCGCCGGAGTAGACGGCGACCGCCCGGAAGACCGTGGCCCGCGCGCAGGCGATGGCGTAGCTCATGCCGCCGCCGTAGCTGAAGCCCATGGCGAAGCGCTGCGTGGTGTCGACGCACAGACCCGCCTCGATCTGCCGCATCATGTCGTCGACGAAGGTCAGGTCCCGGCCGCCGCTGTTGGCCCAGCCGTTGCCGATGCCCTGGGGCGCGACGAAGATCGCCGAGTTGTTCGACAGCGCGCGGAGGCCGTAGTAGGACCACGGGTAGCCGCTGGTGCCGCCCGAGTCGACCTCGTTGGCGGTGCCGCCGTTCCAGTGGAACGCGAAGATCAACCGGTAGGGATGGTTGCGGTCGTAGTTGTCGGGGATCCGCAGGATGAACGTACGGTTCTGGCCGCCGCTGGAGATCGTGCGGGTGCCGCTGGTCAGGGTGGGCGCCTGGCCGCAGCCGGCGGTCGTCGCGAGGGTGCCGACGTCGTTGGCGTACGCGACCGGGCCGGCTCCGGCGGCGACCGCCGCGCCGCCCGCCGCGAGGACGAGCGCCGCCGCGCCCGCGACGGCACCGACGACGAGCCGATGTCTTGACATGTGGCGACTCCTTCTTGGCTCGGGTCCTTGGCGGAGCGGCGTCCGGCGGGCAGGCGTCGGGCACGCGACCGGAGGCGGCCTCCATCCATCGATTAACGTTAAAGTAATACGTATGACGTATGCCGTCAACACGGGCCGATTACGCGCGCCACGCCAGCGGGCCCGGCGGTCGCCGCCGCCGCGCCACCGGGGGAGGCGACCGGGGCAGCAGGCCACCGGAACGGAAGGGGCCGCTCGGGGACGGCAGGCCGCCCAGGGACCCCAGGCCACCGGAAACGGCAGCCCCCGGGGCAGAAGAAGCCGGCAACCGGGCCGGAAAAGACGAAAGGCAAGAAGTCGAGGACTCCCTGCCACTCTCAACATATACCGCACCCCCGGCCTTGCGGCAAGACCCGGGTCTTGCCGCAGAATCGTCCGCCGGGCCCCGTAGCTGCGCATTTCGGCGATCCGCGCGGCTTGGACGGGCTCGTCTAGGTATGGGGGAGATTCATGTTCGACGTGATCGTGGTCGGGGGCGGCCCGACCGGCCTGATGCTGGCCGGCGAGCTGCGGCTGCACGGCGTGCGCACCCTGCTACTGGAGAAGGAGACGGAGCCGACCCCGGTCGTACGCGCGCTCGGGCTGCACGCGCGCAGCATCGAGATCATGGACCAGCGCGGCCTGCTGGAGCGGTTCCTCGCGCTCGGCACGGTGTACCCGGTGGGCGGCTTCTTCGCTGCCATCCCCAAGCCGCCGCCGACCGGGCTGGACAGCGCGCACGCGTACGTGCTCGGCATCCCGCAGACCACCACCGACCGCCTGCTGGCCGAGCGCGCCGTCGAACTCGGCGTCGAGATCCGGCGCGGCGGCGAACTGGTCGGGCTCAGCCAGGACGACCACGGGGTGACCGCCGAACTGGCCGACGGCACCCGGCTGCGCTGCCGCTACCTCGTCGGCTGCGACGGTGGCCGCAGCACCGTGCGCAAGCTGCTCGGCGTCGCCTTCCCCGGCGAGTCCAGCAGGGTCGACACGCTGCTGGGCGAGATGCGGCTGACCGCCTCGCCCGAGACCCTCGCCGCCGTGAGCGCCGAGGTCCGCAAGACCCAGCTGCGCTTCGGCGCGATGCCCCTCGGCGACGGCGTGTACCGCGTCGTCGTGCCCGCCGAGGGGGTGGCCGAGGACCGCCGGGTCCCGCCGACCCTCGACGAGGTCAAACGGCAACTGCTGGCGTACGGCGGCACCGACTTCGGCGTGCACTCGCCGCGCTGGCTGTCCCGCTTCGGCGACGCCACGCGGCTGGCCGAGCGCTACCGGGTCGGCCGGGTGCTGCTCGCCGGCGACGCGGCGCACGTCCACCCGCCGACCGGCGGGCAGGGGCTCAACCTCGGCGTCCAGGACGCCTTCAACCTCGGCTGGAAGCTGGCCGCCCAGGTCGACGGCTGGGCGCCACCGGGGCTGCTGGACAGCTACGAGGCCGAGCGGCGTCCGGTCGCCGCCGACGTGCTGGACAACACCCGGGCGCAGATGGAGCTGATGTCGACCGAGCCGGGGGCCCAGGCCGTACGCCGGCTGGTGGCGGAGCTGATGGACTTCGAGGACGTGAGCCGGCACCTCACCGAGAAGATCATCGCCATCAGCATCCGGTACGACTTCGGCGCGGGCCACCACCTGCTCGGCCGCCGGCTGCGTGACGTGCCGCTGGGGCGTGGACGCCTCTACGAGCTGATGCGCGGCGGCCGGGGGCTGCTGCTCGACCGGACCGGCGGGCTCTCGGTGGCGGGCTGGGCCGACCGGATCGACCACGTCGTCGACGGCAGCGACGAGCTCGACGTGCCCGCCGTGCTGCTGCGGCCCGACGGCCACGTGGCGTGGGTCGGCGACGACCACCAGGACCTGCGCGCCCACCTCCCCACCTGGTTCGGCCCCCCCACCCCCTGATCCCACCCCGTCCCCTTGCCCCACCCCGCCCCGGCCCGGTGATCAAGAGAAAAGTGCCAAAGTTGATCTCATCGATGACGCAAACCTCTTGATCACCGAGGCGGGCGGGGGAAGGCGAGCCGGGGCGGGGATGGGGGCACGGAGGGCGAGGGGTGGGGGCAAAGGGGTGGGTCAAGTCAGGTTGGTCAGGGCTGACTTCACCGTTCGGCGGCCGTGTTCGGCCATGCGCGGGAAGGTGTGCCGGTAGTAGTCGATGCCGGTCAGCGAGGGGGCGAGCGCCCAGCCGCAGGCACGCAACCAGGTGGCGTCGTCGTACCCGACGGTCTCCCGGTAGGTCTCCCGGGCCGCGCCGGTGAACGTCCACAGCGCCGGGGCGACGTCCGGGGCCGGATCGCCGACGCCGAGCGCACCGAAGTCGATGGCCGCGACCAGCCGTCCGTCGTCGTCGACGACCAGGTTGCCCGGTTGCAGGTCACCGTGGATCCACACCGGCTCGCGGTCCCACTCGGGTGCCGACAGGCAGACCTCCCACGCCGCCTCGGCGGCGCGCACGTCGAAGCCGTCGTCGTGGGCGGCGAGCCGGGGCAGCACCCGCCGCACGGCGTCGTCGGCGTGGCGCAGGGCGGCCCCGCGCGAACCGGGCGGCTTGGCCGGGCCCCCCGCCGGGTCCACCCGGTGCAGGGCCCGCACGAAGCCCGCCAGGTCGCGGGCCAGGGACACGTCGGCGCAGCCGAGCCGGGGCGGCGTGCCTCCCGCGAACCACGGCACCACGGTCCACCGCCACGGGAACCCCGCGCCCGGCTCGCCGACGTGCAGCGGGACGGGGACCCGCGCGGGCAGGTGGGGGGCGAGCGCGGGCAGCCACCGCGCGTCGGACTCGGCCTGGCCGACCGCCCAGGCGATCTTGGGCATCCGGGCGACGAGTTCGTCGCCGAGTCGGAAGAGGACGTGGTCGGTGCCCTCCACCTCGTCGGGCAGGGGCGTCACGGGAAGGTCGGCCCACCGGGGACACTGGTCCGTCACCAGGCGGCGCACCTGCTCGGTGGTGGCGCGGATCTCGTCGGCGTGAATGGGCACGACCGGCACGGTAGGAGACGCCGCCGCCGGCAGCCACCGGTTATCCGCGTGGGTCCGGGCGGGGGTGCGCCGTGAGCTGCCGCATCAGCCGACGGGGGTCGCATCGGCGGTGCCGCCGCCCGCCCCGCCCCGCGCCGGGCCGGCCGGCGGTCCGTCGGCGGCGGGCGTCCCCTCGGCGGACCACGCCTCCGCGCCGGCCCGGCCGGGTGGCAGCGCCCGCAGCCGGCGCACGTCCCGGCTGGCCAGCATGCCCCCGACGGCGAGCACCACCAGCCCGGCGAGGGCCAGCAGCGTGTCGCGGGCCCCGATCGTCACGGCGAGCGGCCCGACCGCCACCTGGCCGAGCGGCATGGCGATCCAGGACCCCAACATGTCGTACGAGTAGACGCGCGCCAGCCGGTCGGCCGGGATGTGCTGGGCGATCGACGTGTCCCAGGCGACCGTAAACTGTTCGACGGCGACGCCGACGGCCAACGCGGCGGCCACCAGCACGAGGATCGTGGGTGCCAGGGCCAGCCCCAGCAGCAGGAGCGACTCGGCGAACATGCAGGCCACGCCGAGCAGCAGCAGCCGGCGCACCCGGATCCGCAGGGCGATCAGCCCGCCCAGCACCATCCCGACGGTCTGCGCGGCCAGCACCACGCCCCAGCCGCTGCGGCCGACCGTCGAGTCGGCGACGGCCGGGCCGAGCACGTTGACGCCGCCGGCCAGGCACGCGTTGAGGACCATGAACCCGAGCACCACCGCCCACACCCAGGTGCGCGCGGTGAACTCCGTCCAGCCCACCCGCAGGTCGGCGACGACACCCGTACGGCTGCTGCTGGCCTTCGGGGCGGCGACCCGGACCCCCGCGAAGGCCACGGCCGCGACGGCGAAGGTGGCCGCGTCGACGGCGAGCCCCCAGCCCGGCCCGACGGCGGCCACGAGGAGGCCGCCCGCCGCCGCGCCGCCGATCATGCCCGCGTTGATGCCGAGCCGGAGGAGCGCGTTGGCCTGCTGGAGCAGTTCGGACGGCACGGTCTGCGGCGTCGCGGCGGCCGATGCCGGCTGGGACAGTGCGCTCACGACGCCGTTGGCCGCGCCGAGCGCCAGCAGCAACGGGACCGTCGCCGTGCCGGTGAGCACGACGGCGGCCACCGCCGCCTGCGTCGCCGCGCCCAGCGCGTTGGAGCCGACCAGCACCAGCCGGCGCGGTACCCGGTCGGCCACCACCCCGCCGAAGAGCACGAACAGCACGGTCATCAGCGATCTCGCGCCGACCACCAGGCCCAGGTCACGCACCGAGCCGGTGAGGTCGAGCACGGCGAAGGCCAGGGCGATGGGCGCGACGCCGTTGCCCAGCATGTTGACCGTGCGGCCGGCGGCCAGCCAGCGAAACGCGCGATGGCGCAGCGGAGCGAGCAACGATCCCCCCAGGTGACGTCGGTCGCGTCCGGCCGGCCGCGAGACACCCGCAATGATCGCCGTTCGGCGCGTCCCGATCGACCCGTTTCGGGCCGACGGCGGCTGACGCGGAAGGGTGGCCGTCGCCGGATCGGGCGGTCCGGAATGAGTATGGATGCGGATGGGCCAGGCGGCACGGCCCTGGCAACGTCACGCACATGAATGATGCGGAAGCGCCGCGCCGGGGCTCGTTCGGGTCGAGCCTCCTCGTCGCGTTCGGCTGGTACGCCACCCTGCTCGCCGCGATCTTCGTCGGACGCGCAGGCGTGCCGACGAACCCGAACCGGGACTGCTCGGCGGCGTTCGACTGCCTGAAGCCGCAGGAGGAGTTCCTGCTGGCGGCGATCATCGGCGCGCCGGTTCTCGCGGCCATGCTGCTCACCACGCTGGCGATCACCGCGCCGCTCGCGCGCCGGGCGCCCTCCCCGGTTCTCGCCGGCACCCTGGCGGCGTCGATCACCGCCGGGCTCGCCGTGCTGGCCGGCGGGGTCTGGCAGGCCGCCCGGTGAGGCGCGTCGGGCTCGGCGCGCTCTTCTTCGCCTGGCTCTACGGCGTGCCGTTCCTGTTCGTCGTCGGGCTGGTCCGCCGGGTGTCCTCGCCCTACGTGCCGACCCACACGGCGGCGCGGGCGTTCGGCGCGACCACGGAGACCCTCCTGACCACGGCGCTGCTGCTCAACCTGGCGCTTCCGATAGCCGGGGCGCTGCTGGCGCGGCTCGCCCGTGACGCGTACTGGACGCGCCACTTCGCCTGGTCACCCGCGGGCGTGGTGCTGATCTTCCTGGTGGTGGCGCTGGCGGGGAGCCTGGCCACGGGGCCGCTGTTCAGCTGGACGCCGCCCGTCGGGCTCGGCGCCGGTTAGGTCGACTCCACACGCGAGGGAACTCACCGGTCAGGTGACACCGAGGCTGAGCGCGAGCTGGACGAGGGTGGCCGGGGCGTGCGGCGTGCGGGTCGCCTGGGCAATCACCTGCCGGGCGGCGGGTCGGTGACGCAGCTCGGCCGGGGCGGTACGTTCGGCGTCGAGCAGCACCCTGCCGGCTCCGCGCGGGTCGCCGGTGCGCAGGTACGCCCACGCCGCGTCGAGCAGGTGCGCGGCGCGGTGCTCGGGCGGCAGCCACCGCCAGGCGTTCCGCCTGACCGCCTTCTCGTGCCAGGCGACCGCGTCGCGGGCTGCGCCCAACTCGACGGCTGCCGCGGCGCGGGCCACGTCGACCACCGTCGGGCCGAACGCCGTCGCATGGTGCTCGTGGCCGTCGCCCACCCGCGCCGCCAGGTCACCGGCCTCGTCGAGCAGGTCGGCCACCGACCGGTGGTCTCCGTCGCGGGCCGCCGCGAGGGCGGCCTGCACGAGCAGCGTTCCGCACAACGACAGCTCCGCCGGGACGCCGTCGTCGGGGTCGGGCGGGGCGATCCGGTACGCGGCGGCCATGGTCACCGACCTCGCCGCCCGCGCCCGCCCCGTCGCCCGCAACGCCTGGCCGAGCTGCACGCAGGCGGCGGCCACCAGCACCGGATCGCCGGCTGCGGCGGCCACCGCCCGGTCGGCGGCCAGCCACGCCAGCTCGCCCTCGCCGAGCTTCACCAGCAGCGACGCGGTCACCCGGTACGCCTCCACCAGCACCGCCCGCCCCGGCTCCGGGGCCTCGGCACGGGCGCGTTGCGCCGCCGCCAGCAGGCCCGGCACCAGCGCGACCACCTGCGGATAGCGGGCATGCTGGAACGTGATCCACGCGTGCGTGACATCCTGCGCCAACCGGTCCGCCGGCGACCCGACGCCCCGGGCCGTCCCCGCGCCGAGAACGATGTCGTACGTCGACAGGGCCGCCCGGATCCGCTCGACGCCCGCCACGCGCTCGGTCACCTCGGCCGGCTCCACGTCACGGCCCAGCAGCACCGACGCGTCGACGCGCAGGACGACGGCGATGTCCCGGAAGGTGGACACCTTGTCCAGGGCGCGGACGCCCCGTTCGACCTTGTCCACCCAGCTCTTCGACCTGCCCAACCGGTCGGCCAGCATCTGCTGCGTCATCCCGCGCCGGACCCGCCACTGTGCCACCCGGCGACCCGCCGGCAGCTCGTCACCGGCCACGACGCCACCGCCGGTCCGGCACCGCCCGGGTCGTCTCCTCCACCGGTATCCGCTCCGCCTCGGCCTGCGCGAGAATGCGCCGCCGGGCCGCCTCCCGCTCCGCCTCCTCCATCCGCTCACCCCGGCTGGACGTCGACTCATCGCCGCGATCAGATGCCATTGCGCTCACTTCACCTTCGGTCGGGGTGCGACGGTGTGTTCTCGGAAGGACCGATGCCGGCGGGCCCGGCCAGTGATCGTGGCCGGCTGGAATGCGGTGCCGGACGCGGCAGGGCAGGGCGGCCGGTATCACCAGATACCCGCGAATCAATGCCACGACAGAGATTCGGCGCGGAACCGATCGCCCGAAAGGTGGGCTATCGTCGACAACGTCGCTCAACGTAGGCACACCGATACTTCAGTCGATTGCGAAGCGTCGCGGTAACCCCACCATTGGGTCCCTTCACGGGGCTCGGTGGCGGACGTGAACGCGATACCGTGACCGCCCAACAGCCTCCCGGCGGAGGGAGCCACGTGGACACACGACCAGGCCGCGTGCTTCCCCGGCACCTGCTCGAACTCCCGCAGATCATCCGTGCGCTCGCCAAGCGCGATTTCACCCCTGTCTTTGCTGCGGCGAAGGCGGCCGGGCTGAGCTACAACGCGATCGCCGCAGCGTGCGAGATGAAGACAGAGCGGGTCAGCCTCATCGCACGCGGCAGCGCCACCGTCACGAGCATCGACACCGTCGAACGGATCGCGGACGGGTTGCACATTCCGGGTGGGATGGTCGGTCTCGCCGCGCGATGCTGGGAGAAGCAGGCTGCATCTCATCCGCCAAGCAGCACAGGAGACGATCTCATGAAGCGCCGCCAACTCCTGCGGGGCGCGCTCGCCGCCGGCTTGACCAGCACCTCGCTGATGCACATCGCTGAGGCTCGGCAGGGCGGCGACAGGGCGCTGACCACTACGGACACGGTCGACATCGCTCACATCGAGTCGGCCGCCGAGCAACACAGCTATGGCTACCGGGGGCGTTCGCCCGTCGACCTACTCGCCAACCTCGTCGCCGATTTCAGCGAGATCACCCCCTTGCTACGCCGGCCGCAACGCGCGTCGGGTCGGGTCGGGCTCGCCCATCTCGCCGGAATGGTCGCCGGAATGGCTGCCGTCGTACTGCACGACCTCGGCAACCGACGCGAAGCGCACGCCTGGTTCCGCACCGCCGCACGCGCCGCCGAGGAATCCGGCGACCGGACGCTGCACGCCTGGGTGCTGGCCCGGGAAGCCATGGTGCCCCTCAACTTCGGCGCGCCGCGAACAGCCGCAGACCTCGCCGAGCAGGCCCGGCAGATCGCCGGCAGAGGCACCACTGCGGCGGCCACCCTCGCCACCGCCGTGGCCGCCCGCGCCTACGCCAGCAGCGGCCAGCGTGACAAAGCTCTGGCCGCGCTAACCGAAGCCGACCGTCTCGCCGACCACCTTCCTGGAGGCGAACGCGCCGACTCCTGGTTCGGTCACTGCGACCAGAAGCACCAGGTCCACCTCTCCCACGCCCTCACCTCGCTAGGCGAAACCGCCCGGGCCCGGCAGCACCAGGCGCAGGCATTGACACTGTCAGCACCCACGAGCTCTCTCACCCGCGCCCTCATCCGCCTGGACGCCGCCATGTGCGATCACCGCGACGGCAACACCATTGACGGCTGCCAGGCCGCCACCCTGGCTCTGGCGGAGCTACCGGCCCGCTTCCGGACCGACCTGACCCGCAAGCGCGCCTTGGACCTGTACCGAGATGTCCCCACCCGCTTTCGGGCGTTGCCCGAAGTCGAACAGTTCCGAGCAGTGCTCACACCCTGATGCGTGGCCGCCCCGTCGAGTTGCACACCCCTGTCAGGAGACGAGGCCGACCTTCAGCGCGAGATCACGTACGCCGTTTCGCGCCGACCTGGGCCCGTCCAGCAGGTCGAGGGTGATCTGACGGGCGTAGCCGTTGAAGCGGATCGTCTCCGGTGCCGCGTCGTACGCCTGGCGGAGAGCCTCCACGGTGGACCCGGTGTCGCTCTTGGCGCGGTGTGCGCGAGCCACCTCGATCAGGTGCCGGGCGCGGCGTGGCCGCGACGGGACGGCGGCCGGATCGAGACGGTTGGCCTGTCGCAGCGCTTCACCGGGCTTCTGCAACTCGACGGCGAGGGTCACCGCGTGCGCGGCCATGATGATCCGGGAGAACGACGTCTGCTGCTGGTAGAAGCCTTGCGGCAGCCGCCGGGACACGTCGTCGGCGAGATCCCAGTACCGCCAGGCACGGCCCTCCTCTCCCGCCCGCGCGGCGATGTAGGCGGCCTCGAAGTGCAGAGCGCCCCAGAGGGCGAGCAGGTTCGGGCTCGCGTCGGCCGCTCGTGCCTCCAGTGCCGAGATCAGCTCCAGCGCCACCGTCGTGGCGGTGTCCCAGTCGCCCGAGTCCCGGTGGAGTTGGCACAGGAACCAGCCCGCCCGGGCCACCGCCTCCGGATCGCCGGACTCCTGCGCCGCCATCATCGACCGGTCGGCGACGCGCCAGATCAGCTCGGCGGCAGGTTGGTAGGCGAGGTACATCTGGGCCAGCCCTAGGGTTTCGGCCAGCAGCGCGTGCGCCCGGCGGCGATCGGCCCCCTCGTACGTCAACGCGGCGCGTTGCGCGTCCCGGACCAGGTTCGGCAGCACGGCTGCCAGCACCGTCCGGTGGTCCGAGGACTCGTGGCGGGCCCGCCAGGCTGCGGCAAGGCGCTGGCTGAGCTGCGCCAACGGCGGCGCGGTCGCGGCACCGGGCAAGGCGACGCGGTTGACGGCGTCGCGCACCGAAGCGAGCGCGGGATGCTCCGGCCCGTTGACGGCGGCGGACCGGTCGCTCAGCTCCCCGACCAGGGCGGAAACGTCGACCTTCAGGGCGCGGGCGATCCGATCCAGCATGTGCACGCGCGGCGGCAGGATGCGGTCGTTCTCCACGGCCTTCACCCACTCGGCGCTGCGGCCCACCAACCCGCCGAGCACAGCGCGGGTCTTGCCCGCCCGTTCGCGGTAGAGCTTCAGCCGCTGCCCGAAGGTCAGCTCCGGCATGGCGTCCATCCCGACCTCCCAGCGTGACGCGCCACCCACCCGGGGTCGCCATCCCACGGTACTCATGAGCGTGGGAGCTCGTCACCCTTGCGGCAACCAGCAGCATTGAATCCACCGCTCGGGCATTTGCCCGATATGCCTCGGCTTCTAGCGCGAATCGAACCCTGGAGTCGGATGGCCGACAACCGCCAGGCGGAGGCGGATGTTGCGGCCACGCTCCTACGGCTCGACGATGGGCCCTTCTCACATTCGGCAATCACTCAGACACGAACAGCAAGATCGCAACTTGGTGGGCACACGCCCCGAAGGACGCAGCCCGAAAGGACTTCATCCATGCACATACCCACCCAGGAAGGCGAACTCCCTGCTCGAACGCCTATGCGACGAAGCCGCACCGAGGGTGACGTAGCCGGATGGTGGATCCATCGGCGCACCGACCATGTCACCATTGCAGCACGGAGGGCGTTCACCCAGTGACACGACCCCGTCACGCTAAGGGTGGCGCATACGAGGACTTGCTGAGAGAGGCGGAACGAGCCGGTTGGACCGTCACGGGCGGGGGAAACAAGCACTACAAGCTGAAGTGCCCAAACTCGTGCAGGTGCATCAAGACCATGTCGACCACGCCATCCAACCCGAACTACCTGCGCAACATGCGGGCGCAGCTGCACCGGGTGACTTGCTGGGAGGACAGATGAAGACCGAGATCCGTCTCGCTGCCGAGATGACCTTCTTCGCCGACCCGGACGGCACCGACGAGCAGTTCGAGGCGTTCCTGGACGAGGTGATGGAGCAACTGAACGCCATCGGCCGGGAGGACGTCGACCTCGCCGCGAGGCTGCCCGACCGGTACGCGGAGTTCGAGACCACCGTCGAGGCCGCCGACTTCAACATCGCAGGGGCGGGCTTCATGATGGACCTGCGTACGGCCCTGCACGCAGCCGGGTGCAACACCGCAGACTGGCCCCGGTTCGCGCCCAGCCATCAACACGTTCGCGAGCTACAGACGGCCTGACCGAGCGTTGACCCGAAGCCCCCCTCAGCCCGAGGCGGGGCTTCGTCGTGCGCGGGCCGAAGCGAGCGAGCACCGGAGATCTTGGAAGATCCCGGCCCCTGGAGGGGCCACCAACTTCCAAGGTCTACCGGTCCCCTACCGACGGGGGGCCAGGCGGGCGATCAGGTGCTCCGCCAGGGGCCACGGGCCGTAGCCGTCGGCCGTCGTCAGGTGCCCGGCGTCGCCGAGGTCGACCAGCTCGGCTCCCCACCGCCCGGCCCAGTGCGCCGCCCGGTCGTACGTCATCATCGGGTCGGTGCGGCTGGCGGCCAGGATCGACGGGAACGGCAGCGGGGCATCGGGCAGGGCCGGCAGCGCCGACTTGCCGTCGGTCCACGGCTCGACGATGTCGGGCGGGGTGACCAGCAGCGCGCCCCGCACCGGGCCCGGCCCGGCGGACGCCGCCCACAGGGCCACGGTGAGGCAGCCGGCGCTGTGCGCCACCAGCACCGTCGGCTCGGTGACCCCGTCGAGGGCGGCGGCGAGGGCGGCAACCCGCTCGTCGGCCACGTACCGCCCGCCGGTGGCGTGCCGAACCATCCGGCGCGCGGGGTCGCGGCGGGCCAGCCACTCCTGCCAGTGCTCGGGCAGGGGGTCGTTGCGGCCGGGCACCAGCAGCACGCGCGTCATGCCCCGGGAGGCTAGCGTCGAGCCGGCCGCCGTGCCGCCCCGCGCCGGTCCGGCAGGCAACCGGGCAGGCAGGCGAGAGCACGAGCGAGCCGAAGCACGAGCACGAAGCACGAGCGAGCACGAAGGAGGATGTCGATGGCGTGGATCTCGTTGACCACCGACTACGGCCTGGCCGACGGGTTCGTGGCCGCCTGCCACGGGGTGATCGCCCGGCTCGCCCCGGCCGTCCGGGTGATCGACGTGACCCACCTCGTCCCGCCGGCCGACGTGCGGCGGGGCGCGGCCGTGCTCGCCCAGACGGTGCCGTACCTGCCGGTGGGGGTGCACGTCGCGGTGGTCGACCCGGGGGTGGGCACCGCGCGGCGCGGGGTGGCCCTGGCCACGCCGGGCGGGACGCTGGTCGGGCCGGACAACGGGCTGCTGCCGGACGCCGCCGCCGCGCTCGGCGGGGTGACGGCCGCCGTGGAGCTGACCAACCCGGACTGGCTGGCCCCGCGGGTGTCGCGCACCTTCCACGGTCGGGACGTCTTCGCCCCGGTGGCCGCCCGGCTGGCGGCGGGCGCGCCGCTGGCCGACGCGGGGCCGGCGGTCGACCCGGCGGGCCTGGTCCGGCTGCCCGAGCCGGTGGTGCGGGCCGAGCCGGGCGGGTTCGCCGCCGAGGTGCTGACCGTGGACCACTTCGGCAACGTGCAGCTCGCCGCGCCGGGCGACCGGCTCGCCCCGCTGCCGGCCCGGCTGCGGGTGGCCGGTCGGGCGGCGGCGCACGGGCGGACGTTCGGCGACGCCCCGCCCGGCGCGCTGGTCGCGTACGTCGACTCGGCCGGCCTGGTCGCCGCCGCCGTCAACGGCGGCCGGGCCGCCAACGTGCTGGGCGTCGCACCCGGCGACCTGGTGACCGTCACCGCCGAGGAAGGCTGACCGTCACCGCCGAGGAGGGCTGAGGCGTGACCGCCGACCAGGACGTGGCCGGAACGTGAAATCGGCCCACCGTCGGAGTGATGCCGGATCGTCGGTTGTGGAATGCTCTCCCGGTGGGTGTTCAGTGGGTTCCTTCGGCATGTCCCTGTTGCGCCTCGCTGACCGGGGGCGGCACGTGCCCGGTCTGCTTCTGGACCGACGACGGTCAGAGCGACGCCGACGCGGACGTGGTCCGGGGCGGCCCCAACGGCGACCTGAGCCTGACCCTCGCCCGGCTCAACTTCGCCGTCTACGGTGCCAGCCACCCCCGCTACCAGGACATGGTGCGCCCGGCCCGCCCGGAGGAGCGCCCCTGACCCCGGCGCGCCCACGTCGCCCCGGCCCAGCCGGACACCGCCCGGCGGGGACAATGGCGGCATGCCCGAAGGCGACACCGTCTGGAACACCGCCCGCGTGCTGGGGCGGGCGCTCGACGGTGCCCGGCTGACCGCGTCCGACTTCCGGGTGCCCCGGCTGGCGGGCACCGACCTGGCCGGCTGGACGGTGCGCGAGTCGGCGAGCCGGGGCAAGCACCTGCTGCTGCGGCTCGCCGCCCCCGCGCCGGTCGACCCCGGCTCCGGCCCCGCCGGGCGGTCGGCGACGCACGGGCCTGGTGGGGTCACCGGCTGGACGCTGCACTCGCACCTGCGGATGGACGGGGCGTGGCGGGCGTACGCGCCGGGGGAACGCTGGACGGGCCGGCCCGCGCACCTGATCCGGGTGGTGCTGCGCGCCCCCGACGCGGTCGCCGTGGGCTACCACCTGCACGAGCTGGCGCTGGTGCCGACCGCCGAGGAGGACGCCCTCGTCGGCCACCTCGGGCCGGACCTGCTCGGCGCGGACTGGGACCCGGCCGAGGCAGTCCGCCGGCTCGCCGCCGCGCCGGAGGCGACGATCGGCGAGGCGCTGCTCGACCAGCGCAACCTGGCCGGGGTGGGCAACCTCTACAAGTGCGAGGTGCTGTTCCTGCGCGGGCTGTCGCCGTGGACGCCGGTCGGCGCGGTGCCCGACCTGGCCGGCACGGTGGCGCTCGCCCAGCGGCTGCTGGCCGCCAACCGGGGGCGGTGGACGCAGAGCACCACCGGGTCGCTGCGCCGGGGCGAGACGAGCTACGTGTACGGCCGGCGCGCCCAGCCGTGCCGCCGCTGCGGCACGGCGATCCGCCGGGAGGAGCTGGGCGAGCGGGTCACCTACTGGTGCCCGGTCTGCCAGCCGGACCCGCCCGGGCGGCCCGCGCCGCCGCCGACCGCGACAGGGGCCGAGCCGCCCGTGCCAACACCCTGACCTGCGGCGACACGCCGTCCCAGCGGCCGGGACATCCGCAGATAGGGACGATTGGGTAGTTCCGCACCGACCCTCCGACGTCGCATGCTGCGGTTGAGTGCTCACCGAACGTCAACAGGCGGGTGCGGCCGCCCCGAGGGGGTGGCGGTCGCCACGCCACGACCGATCCGGGGAGAGCCATCGTGCTGTTCCGCAGACTGCGCTCCAACTTCGTCGACCGGCCCCCGCGTACCGGCGCGGAGCCGGGGCCGACCGTGCCGGCGGCCCGGACCGCCGAGGCGACCGAGCCCGACGTGGCCGAAGCCGAGGAGATAGCGCCGGCCAGCCTCGACCCGGCCGCCGTCCCGCGCTGCTTCGGCCCGGTGCCCAACTTCGCCGCCAGCCCGCTGCCGGTGCCGGTCGCCGCGCCGGACGAACGCGGCGGGGTCACCGCCGGCACGGGCCTGCGCAAGTTCGTCGACGCGCTGCCCCGCCCCGGCGAGGGGGGCCGCACCGAACTGGGCGGGTGGCTGCCGGTCGCCGTGCCGGACACCATCACCTGGCCGGGCTGCGACTACTACGAGATCGGCCTCCAGGAGTACGCGCAGCGCCTGCACCGCGACCTGCCCGCCACCCGGCTGCGCGGCTACCGGCAGCTCAACCTCGGCACCGACGGCACCGGGCACAACACGGTGGCCCCGCCCGACCGGCCGTACCTGTGCGGTCCGGTGATCGTGGCCCGGCGCGGCCGGCCGGTGCGGATCAAGTTCATCAACCAGTTGCCCACCGGCCGGGCCGGGGAGCTGTTCCTGCCCGTCGACGCGACGCTCGACGGGGCCGGGCCGGGCCCGCTCGACGGTCCGGCGCCCTACCCGCAGAACCGGGCGGTGCCGCACCTGTACGGCGGGCAGACCGGCTGGATCAGCGCCGGCAGCCCGTGGCAGTGGGTGACGCCGGCCGGGGAGATCACCCCGTACCCGACGGGGGTGGGGTTGACCCACGTGCCGGACATGCCGCCGCCCGGCCCGGGGGCGACCACGCTCTACTACCCCAACGAGCAGAGCGGCCGGCTCATGTGGCTGCACGACAACACCCTCGGCCTGTCCCGGCTCACCGTCTGCTCCGGCCAGCTCGCCGTCTACCTGCTCACCGACGAGGCCGAGGAGGGCCTCGTCGCCGACGGGGTGCTCCCCGCCGAGCAGCTCCCGCTGGTGGTCACCGACCGCACGTTCGTGCCCGACGACACGCAGCTCGCCGGCCAGGACCCGACGTGGGACCGGGACCGCTGGGGGGCCCGGGGCAGCCTCTGGCACCCGCACGTCTACCAGCCCCGGCAGCACCCGTCCCGCCCGTCGGGGACGAACCCGACCGGCCGCTGGGACTACGGCCCGTGGACCCGTCCCGCGCCGCCGGCCGGCGCGCCACCGGGCCGGCCGGGACCGGACGACGCGCCACCGGGGGCCACGGGCGGGCCCGTGCCGAACCCGCACCACGATCCCGTCGCCGACCCCGACGAGCCGCCGCTGGCCCCGGGCGTGCCGCACCCGTCGGCGGTGCCCGAGGCGTACGGGGACACCCCGCTGGTCAACGGCGTCGCGTACCCGTACCTGACGGTCGCGCCGAAGGCGTACCGGTTCCGGATCCTCAACGCCTGCGCGGACCGCTCCCTCAACCTCCAGCTCTACCGGGCCCGCTCCGACGGCCCGATGTGGGACGCGGACGGCGGGCTGCTCGACGCCGACGCGGGCGAGGTGCCGATGGTGGAGGCCACCCGCGCGCCCGGCCGCCCGCCGCACTGGCCCGTCGACGGGCGCGACGGCGGGGCGCCCGACCCGGCCGCCGCCGGGCCGGCGATGATCCAGGTCGGCAACGAGTGCGGCCTGCTGCCGGCCCCGGCGGTGCTGCCGAACCGGCCGGTCGGCTACCGGTACGACCGGCAGGACCCGACGGTGCTCAACGTCGACGGGCACACCCTGCTGCTCGCCCCCGGGGAGCGGGCCGACGTCGTCGTCGACTTCTCGGCCGTCCCGCCCGGGGCCGTCCTGATCCTCTACAACGACTGCCCGGCCCCGCTGCCCCGCTTCGACCCCCGCAACGACCACCACACGGGCGCCCCGGACCGCACCGCCGTGGGCGGCGTCCCCGGCACCCTGCCCGGGTACGGGCCGAACACCCGCACCCTGCTCCAGTTCCGGGTGGCCGGCGAGCCGGCCGAGCCGTACGACGTGGACCGGCTGGCCGGGCGGCTGCCCGCCGCGTACGCCGCGAGCCAGCGCCCGCCGATCGTGCCGCAGCCGGCGTACGACCGCGCGTTCGGCACCCGCACGGCCCGGGAGACGGTCGTCACGGCGCACGCCATCGCGGTCAGCTTCACCCCGGTCGGCGCCGCCGCGCCGGTGACGCTGCCGCTGACGGTCAAGGCGGTGCAGCACGTCTTCGACCCGGCGTACGGGCGGGTCGCCGGCCGGCTCGGGGTGGCCCACCCGCACGCCGGGCCGCTGGGCCCGGCCACCCTGCCGCTCGGGCCGGTCGACCCGGCCACCGAGACGCTGGTGATCGCCGACCCGACGGTGCAGGTCGGCGCGCCCGCCGACGGCACCCAGCTCTGGCGGATCGTCGGCAACACCCCGCAGACCCACCCGGTGCACGTGGGCGGCTGCGACGTGCAGCTGGTCAACCGGGTCGGCTGGGACGGGGCGGTCCGCCCGCCCGAGCCCAACGAGCTGGGCTGGAAGGAGACGGTGCGGGTCAACCCCCGCGAGGACGTGATCGTGGCGCTGCGGCCGGTCGCCCCCGCCCTCCCGTTCAAGATCGGCGACAGCGTACGGCTGCTCGACCCGACCCGCCCGGCCGGCGTCCGGATCGGCTCCACGGCGGTCAGCCCCGTCGACGGGCGGCCGGCGGCGGTGGTCAACCAGCTGGTCAACCTGGGCTGGGAGTACCGCTGGCACAGCCAGCTCGCCGGCCACCGCGACCAGGGCATGAGCCGCCCGCTGGTGCTGCGGGTCGCCCCGCTCGCCCCGACCGGGCTGACCGCCACGCCGGTGCCCGGCTCGGCGACCGTGCTGCCGGCGATCGCGCTGACCTGGACCGGCAACGGCAGCCGCCCCCCGGCCAGCAGCCACCTGCTCCAGCGGGCCACCGACGTCGCGTTCACCGAGGGGGTCACCGCGATCACCGTGGCCGCCGCCGCGACCCGGTACACCGACTCCACGGTCACCCCCGGCGTGACCTACCACTACCGGATCCGGGCGGAGAACGAGGTGAGCTGCTCGGCCTGGTCCAACGGCGTGCCGGCCTCGGTGCGCCTCGCCGCGCCGAGCGGGCTGGCCGCGGTGATCCCGCCGGCCGCGCCGCTGCGGGTGGCGCTGCGCTGGGCGAACCGCTCCTTCGCCACCGGCGTCGACGTGCAGCGGGCCACCAACCCGACGTTCACCAGCGGCCCCGCCACCACGGCCATCGGGGTGCAGGAGCAGCACGTCGACGCCGTCGTGGCCCCGGAGACCACCTACTACTACCGGGTGCGCACCACCTACCTGGGGGTCGCCTCGCCGTGGTCGACGGTCGCCGCCGTCACCAGCCCGCCCCGGCCGGCCCCGCCGACCGGGCTGACCGCCGTCGCGGGCGCCCCCGGCCCGGACACCGCGACGGTGACCCTGACCTGGGCGGCGGACCCGCCGGGCGGGCCGGGGGCCGGCTTCCTGGTGCAGCGGGCGGTCGACCCGGCGTTCGAGCGCGAGGTCGCCGCGTTCACGGTGCACGGGCGGGCGTTCGTCAACACGGGCCTGGCCCGGGGCGTGACCTACCACTACCGGGTGCGGGCCGGCAACGTCGTCGGCAGTTCCCCGTTCACCCCGGCGGTCGCCGTCACCACGCCCGGGTGAGTCGGCTCAGTGGGTGGGGGCGCGCAACGGGTCGCCGACGGTGCGCAGGGGCTCGCCGACGGTCCGCAGCTCGGCCAGCGCCGACGCCACCCCGTGCAGCAGGTCCGTCGCCTCGGCGAGCCGGGACGCGGCGGCCTGCTCGCCGGCGGCCCGGCCGCCGAGGTGACCGGCGTCGGAGCGGGCGTCCTCGGCGAGGTAGCCGGCGGCGGCCACCACCAGCCGCTCGTACGCCGCCACCCCGCTCTCCAGCTGCGCGGACAGCTCGCGGTGGGCCTCGGCGAGGGGGGCGCGGGCGTCGGCGGGGGCGAGCCGCAGGGCCCGCTCGACGCTGGCCACCCGCCCGGCCAGCTCGCGCAGCGACCGGTCGGCGGCGGCGGCCTCGGACACCGCCGGCTCGGCCAGGCCGGTCAGCCGGCCGGCCATCCCGCCGAGGGTGAGCGCCGCCCGGTCCAGCCGGGCCCACGGCTGCGCCACGCTGGTGCCCCGCAGGGCCAGCCGGGACCGGGCGCGGCGCACCTCCGCCACCACCCCCTGCCCGGCGGGCAGCCGCTCCACGGCGGCGACGAGCCGGGCCCGGGACCGGGCCGCGGCCTCGGCCGGGTCGAGGGCCGGGGGCGCGGGGCTCGCCGCGAGGGCCCGCAGGTCGATCCACCGCCAGACGGCCAGGGCCACCGCGCTGCCGGCCGCGCCGGCCCACGCCGCGTCGGGCAGACCCAGCCCCGCGTACGGGGTGAGCACCGCCGCCGCCCCGGTCAGCCCGCCGCCCAGCACGCTCCACCGGCGGGCGGACCGCCGCAGCCTGCGGAGCTGGCGGAAGTATCGTGCTCGCTCGTCTGCCACCCGTGCCTCCTCGTTCCGGCCGCCGGGGCGGCGCCGAAGCCGCCCGGCCGGCAGTCGCTGGCGCCGCTCAGCCGGCGGCGCTGGTGTCGCCGGTGCCGCGGTCCTGCCCCATGCTGGCCCGGAGCTGGTCGAGCCGGGCCGCGGCGGCCGGGTCGACGGCCGGAGTGGCGGGCGCGGTCTGGCCCTGCTGCCCCACGGCCGGGCGGTCCTGCCGGCCGGCGAGCTGCTCGCCGGCCATGCTGGCGCGGATCTGCTCCAGCCGGGACGAGCCGGCCGAGTCGAGGGACGCCTTCTGGATCTCCAGCATGCGGCCCTCGACGGAGTTGCCGGCCAGCTCGGCGCGGCCCATCGCGGTGGCGTAGCGCTGCTCGATGCGGTCCCGCACCGCGTCCAGCGACGGGGTGCTGCCGGACGCGGTGAGCGACGACATCGACTCCAGCGACTGGGCCACGCTCTCCTGCATCTTGGCCTGTTCGAGCTGGCTGAGCAGCTTGGTGCGCTCGGCCAGCTTCTGCTGGAGGATCATCGAGTTGTTCTCCACCGCCCGGCGGGCCTGCGCGGCGGCGCCGAGCGCCTGGTCGTGCAGGGTCTTCAGGTCCTCGGTGGCCTGCTCGGCGGAGACGAGCTGGGTGGCGAGCACCTGGGCGGTCTGCTCGTATTTCCCGGCCTCCGCCTCGTCGCCGCGGGCCCGGGCCTGGTCGGCGAGGACCAGGGCCTGCCGGGCGTTGCCCTGGAGCCGCTCGACCTCGGTCATCTGGCGGGACAGCTTCATCTCCAGCTGCCGCTGGTTGCCGATCACCGCCGCCGCCTGCTGCACCAGCGCCTGGTGCTGGCGCTGCGCCTCCTCGATCGCCTGCTGGATCTGCACCTTGGGGTCGGCGTGTTCGTCGATCCGGGCACCGAAGAGCGCCATCAGGTATTTCCAGCCCTTGACGAACGGGTTCGCCATCTCCGCGGTATCCCCTCAGTAGAGTCGCGCCGCCCGGCCGGGCCGGGCGGTCCGGCCGGTGGTCGTGCGGCGGTGACCCCCATCGTCCCAGCCGGGCGCCAGCCCGGCATCCGTACGTCACCGGCGGCACGCCACCGTCTGATCAACAGTACGCGGCGCGGGAAAGCCCGACCACGTCCTCGGGCGACCTGCGGGAGGGCGGGTGAGGATCAGGCGGCGCAGACGACGTCGCGGTCGCGCTCGGCGGGGCGCACCCGCGTGCGCAGGGTCGCCTTCAGCGGGGAGTCCTGGTGCACCGCCACGGCCACCGGGCCGCCGGTGGTGACCTGCCGGACCCCCCGGCCGGTCGACTTGCGCACCGGGGCGCGGCCCACCGGGGACTCGACGGGCTCGGCCGGCTCGTCCTGCACCGGCACCAGCACCCCGGGAAGCTGCTCGGCGAGCGCCACCGTGTCGCTGACCTCGCGCAGCAGCTCGGAGAGGCGGGCGCCGAGGGCGTCGCAGATGGCGGCCAGCAGCTCGCTGGACGGCTCCTTCTGGCCGCGCTCGATCTCGGAGAGGTAGCCCAGGCTGACGTTGGCCGCGGAGGAGACCTCGCGCAGGGTGCGGTGCTGCCCCTGCCGGCGCGCCCGCAGTGCGTCACCGATCACCCGGCGTAGCAGGACCATCGCACCTCCCCTGACGGGTCTCACCCTCTTCACCGACGCCATGCCGGCGCGGCGTGCCGCCCCGGCGTCGACGCCACGCGTCGGAGCCTTCCCGCAACCGTACCCGCTGCGGGCCCCGGTGACATCCCACCCCGCCCGTCCTTCTGGCCACGGGGCTCAGCGGCGGGCCGCCCCGGCGGGCGCGGCGTCGCCGTCGCCGGAGCGCGGCACGCCCGCCCCGGGCCCCGGCACGGCCGCGTCGATCCGCTCGGCGAGCAGCCGCAACGCCTCGATGACCGCGGCGGTCCGGATGTGGTCGCGGCCCCCGTCGAGGTCGAGCCGGCGGACCTCGGAGCCGGCCGGCCCGGCCACCGCGACGTAGACCAGCCCGACCGGCTTGCCGTCCTGCGGCTGCGGCCCGGCGACGCCGGTGGTGGCGAGCCCCCAGTCCGCGCCGCAGCGCCGCCGGCCGCCCTCGGCCAGGGCGCGGGCCACGTCCGGGTCGACCGGGCCGCGCTCGGCCAGCAGGTCCTCCGGTACGCCCGCCAGCGCCGACTTCAGCTCGGTGGCGTAGACGACGAGGCCGCCCCGGTAGACGCCGCTGACCCCGGCGATCTCCACGACCGAGGCGGAGAGCAGGCCGCCGGTGAGCGACTCGACGGTGGCCAGCGTCTCGTGGCGATCGGCGAGGCGGTGCACCACGCCGGCCGCCGGACTGCCGGCCGGCCGGTGCCCGTTTGCGTCAGTTCCCATGGAGATGTCCCTTTCCCCGCGCCGGCCGGTCTACGCGTCCCCGCGCCGCTCTACGCATCCTCGCGCGCGGGCCGGCGCAGGCGCAGCGCCTGGGCCACGTAGTCGAAGCCGGTGACCACCGTGACGCCGACCGCGGCGGCCATCAGCCAGGGGCCGACGGCGGCGGGCCCGGCCGGCATCGGCCACAGGTACCAGGTGATCGCCAGGATCTGCAGCGCCGTCTTGATCTTGCCGCCCCGGCTGGCCGCGATGACGCCGTGCCGGATCACCCAGAACCGCAGCGCCGTGATGCCCAGCTCGCGGGCGAGGATGACGCCGGTCACCCACCAGGGCAGCAGGTCGTACCAGGACAGCAGCAGCAGGGCCGCGCCGGTGAGCGCCTTGTCGGCGATCGGGTCGGCCACCTTGCCGACCGAGGTGACCAGGCCGAACCGGCGGGCGATCCAGCCGTCCACCAGGTCGGTCACCGAGGCGACGGCGAAGATCAGGCAGGCGGCGATCCGCCACCCGGCGTGGGTCGCGCCGGAGGCGACCACCGAGGCCGCGAAGACCGGCACCAGCACCAGCCGCAGCAGGGTCAGCCCGTTGGCCGCGTTGAGCACCGGGACCCGGGCGACCACCGGCGGCTGCGCCGACTCCGCCGCCGGCGTCACCGGCGCACCCCGCTCGGGCCGCCGCGGCGAACCTGGCACCGCACCACGTGGCTCCCCCGCCTTCTCAGGGCCCGCCGTCACCGTGCCGCGCCGGGCGCAGCCGAGATCATCTCATCCGGGACGGCGACGAGATCCACCCCTTCGGTGGCGGTCACGGTGGCGCGCACGAGGTCGCCGGGGCGCAGCGCCGCCAGGTCCACGCCGCCGTCGGCCGGGGCGACCAGGGTGGTGGAGCCGTCGACCTCGGGGGCCTGGTGCGCCGCCCGGCCCTCGACCACGCCGTCGTCGACCGAGTCGACCAGCACCTCGACCGTGGAGCCGAGCCGCTCCTCGGCCCGCTGCGAGCACAGCTCGTCGGCGAGGGCGCTGAGCCGGTCGTACCGGCGCTTGATCGTCGCGGCGGAGACCTTGCCGGGCAGGCCGGCGGCCTCGGTGCCGTCCTCGTCGCTGTAGTCGAACATGCCGATCGCGTCGAGCCGGGCCGCGCTGAGGAACCGGACCAGCTCGTCGACGTCGCCCCGGGTCTCGCCGGGGAAGCCGACGATGAAGTTGCTCCGCGCGCCGGCCTCCGGGGCCAGGGCGCGGGCGGCGGCCAGCAGCTCCAGGAACCGGTCGGTGGAGCCGAAGCGGCGCATCCGGCGCAGCACCGGCTCGCTGGAGTGCTGGAACGACAGGTCGAAGTAGGGCGCGACGCCGGGTGTGCCGGCGATCGCCTCGACCAGGCCGGGGCGGGTCTCGGCGGGCTGGAGGTAGCTCGCCCGGACCCGGACGATCCCGTCGACCGCGGCGAGCTGCGGCAGCAGCTTCTCCAGCGCCCGGGGGTCGCCGAGGTCCTTGCCGTACGACGTGGAGTTCTCGCTGACCAGCACCAGCTCCCGCACGCCCGTCTTGGCCAGCCACTCCGCCTCGGCGAGCAGCTCGTCGGGCGTCCGCGAGACGAACGCGCCGCGGAAGGCGGGGATGGCGCAGAACGCGCAGCGGCGGTCGCACCCGCTGGCCAGCTTGAGCGACGCGACGGGGCCGGTGTCGAGCCGCCGCCGCAGCACCTGCCGCAGGTGGGCCGGGGTGTGCTCGTCGGTGGCCACGACGGCCCGGTTCGTGCCGTGGCCGGGCAACGAGACGGCGCTGTCGCGCCGGGCGACCGGGGTCAGCGGCAGCAGCTCCCGGCGGTCGCGCGGGGTGTGCGCGTCGAGCGCCTCGCCGGCGACGACCGCGTCGAGGCGGGCGGCGATGTCGGGGTAGTCGTCGAAGCTGAGCACCGCCTGGGCCTCGGGCAGGCTGTCGGCCAGCTCCCGGCCGTACCGCTCGGCCATGCAGCCGGCGGCGACCACCTTCGCGCCGGTGTCGGCGGCGGCGAGCAGCGTCTGGATCGAGTCCTGCTTGGCCTTCTCCACGAAGCCGCAGGTGTTGACGACCACCACGTCGGCCCCCTCGCCGTCGGTGATGACCTGCCAGCCGTCGGCGTGCAGCCGGGCGGCCAGCTCCTCCGAGTCGACCTCGTTGCGGGCGCAGCCGAGGGTCAGCAGGGCGACGCGGCGGCCGGCGGATTGCGGGGAGGGGGCGGTGGCAGACACCATCCGAGGGTACCGGGCGGGCGGACGGCGGCCCGCAACGGCGGCCACCCGGATCGCCCCCGGCCGCCGCCCGCCGGCCGGGGCCGGCTCAGGCCGTCGCCGCGCCGACCCGGACCAGCCGGTCGAGCAGGAAGACCTCCGTGCCGGCCAGGCCGGTCGAGCAGAAGACCGACACCTGGTCCGCGCCGGTCCGGCCGCGAGCCTCGCCGGCCAGCACCGCGCCCAGGTCACCCAACCGCCCGGCGTACGCGGGCAGCGTCGCCAGCATCGGCGGGTCGTACGCGGCCGCCTGCGCCGGCGAGTCGGTGACCAGCAGATCGGCGGCGTCGAGCAGGTCGGTGCCGAACTCGTGCCGGTCGGCCTGCTTGAAGCCGACCGTGTTGACGTGGGTGCCGGGGGCCAGGTCGGCGGCGTCGAGCACGGGGGCGACGGCGGTGGTGGCGAGCACCACGACGTCGCGCTCCCGCACGGCGGCCCGCGCCGAGTCGACCGCCCGCGCCGGCACGCCCAGCTCGGCGCGGACGCGGGCGGCGAACGCCTCCCGCCGGGCGGCCGAGCGGCTGTGCACGGTGACCTCGCGCAGCGGGCGCACCGCGGCGGCGGCCCACACCTGGGTCCACGCCTGCGTGCCCGAGCCGACCACGCCCAGCGTGGCGGCGTCCGGCCGGGCCAGGGCGTCCACGGCGACCCCGCCGAGCCCTCCGGTGCGCCGGGAGCCCAGCTCGTCCCCGACCGCGACCGCCCGCACCGCCCCGGTGCGCCCGTCGTGCAGCACGACCACCTGTTCGCCCTGCGGGTGCCCGAACGTGTCGTACGAGCGGAAGCCGTACCACTCGCCGGTGAGGTGCCCGGCGGTGAGCACCATCCGTCCCCCGCCCAGCGCCGCGGCGGCCCGGGGCGGGGCCACCAGGCGGCCGGCGTGCGCGGCGAGCAGGGCCTCGCGCATCGCGGCCACCGTGGTGGGGGCGTCCAGCGCGGCGGCGACGTCGGGGTCGGCGAAGAGCAACGGCATGACCCGAATACTGCAACTTGAAGTCAGGTTTACGTCAACCGGTGGTGGCCCGGCTCACCCCGCCGCCGCCCCGGCCGGTGCTACCGTCGGTCGCGGCGGCCCCAGGGCCGCCCCGGACGAGTGGTGGGCGTACCCGGTCAGGCCAAGACGCCGCACCTGTGACAACCGACCCCACTCGCCCCGGCACCGCAGGCCCGGGCACCGAAGCAGAGGTGTTGCGGCATGGCCTGGATCGTGTTGGTGATCTCCGGACTCCTCGAGACCGCGTGGGCGGTCGCCCTCGACCGCAGCGCCGGCTTCAGCCGGCTCGTGCCGTCGGTCGTGTTCGCGGTCACGCTGGTGCTCAGCATGGCCGGGCTGGCGTACGCGCTGCGCGAGATCCCCGTCGGCACCGGCTACGCGGTCTGGGTGGGCATCGGTGCGGTCGGCACCGCGCTGGTCGGCATGCTGGCGCTGCACGAGTCCGCGAGCCTGCCCCGCATCGTCTGCCTGCTGCTGGTCGTCGCCGGGGTGGTCGGCCTCAAGGTCTTCCACTGACCGGTCCCCCGCTGACCGGCCTTCCCCTGACCGACCGGCATGCGTAGTTTTCGGCACCGGTGGGTAGTGATCCGGTCGACGGTAGAACGAGGCTCACCACGGAGGACGTCATGGCCGACACCCACGCCACCACCCGCCCGCGCACCAACGCCGCCCGGATCTGCACCATCGTCGCGTTCGTCTTCGCCGCCCTCGCCGTCTTCGTGTCGCCGGTGATCTTCGGCCTGCTCGGCGTGATCCTCGGCGTGGTCGGCGCGGTCCTCGGCGACAAGCCGCTCGGCTGGTACGCCGCCGCCGCAAGCGTGGCCGGCGCCGTGCTCGGCATGATCCTCAGCGCGGTGATCCTGAACGCCTGAGCACCCCACCCGCGACCGCAGGGCCCGCCGGATCCCGGCGGGCCCTCGCCGTGTGGCAGTCGGCCGGCGACCCGCCTGGCCGGATCATCGCCAACTCCCCGCCAGGACGGGTGTTCAGCAGGGGTCGAGGTTGTTGGGATCAGGACGACTGTCGTCCTCGAGCTCCGGCGGAAAGTCGTGGTTCCGGTAGTACGTACGCCAGGTTCCGCTGTCGATGAAATCCTTGATCGACTGAGTGAGCCGCTCACACATCGCCATGTCGCCACGTCTGAAACCGATGCCATACTCTTCGAAGTTGCCGAAAGACAACTTGGGCACGACCTCGACGGCACCATTCTCGACCTTGGCAAAGCCGTACAGAATCAGCAGATCCGTGGAGACGGCATCCACCTGGCGGGACTTGAGCAGTTCGACGCATTCCCCGAAACCGTCGACCAGCGTGAGCCTCGTGATGCCCTGCTCCCGCAGTTGTTTCTCCGAGGTGGTGCCCGTCACCGTGCAGACGGTCAGCTCCTGCAGATCGTTCGTTGAACCGACCCGGTTCTCCCCTGCCCGCACCAACACTCCCTGCCGGGTCCTGAGATAGGGGCCCGCCATCCCTACCAGCTTGCGGCGCTCGTCGGTGATCGAGTAACTGGAGATGACGATCGTTTCCCCCGCTGGGTCCTCCTGGATCACCGCCTCGCGATCCCGCGAAGGCACCACGAACGGGCGCGCGTTCCACTTGTTCCGGTTGATGAGCCACTGCGCGAACTCGGCGTCGAAGCCGTTGAACTTTCCTACACCGGTCACCATGCTGAGGCCGGGTTGATCGCCGTCCACCCCGATAGACTTGACCGTCGCGGCGCCCGATCGCACGACCGGCGCTGGCGTCGGACTCGGGTCCGGAGCGGGACAGCCGGAAAGGAACGCCGCGAACGCCAGCCCGACGGTCCATGACCACTTGCGGCACACCGCCATATGCGGCTCCCTGGACTAGTTGAAGAGGATGGCCTGCTGCACGTCCAGCCGGTAGGAACACTCAGGATCGTCTCGCTCGACACCGATCCTCACGTCCACATGCCTCGTGGCACCGCGCAGCGACAGCACTGCTTCCTTCCCGGACCGAGCCCGCACCACTGCTCCAGCCACCCCGTCGATGGTCGGCTGCAACGTCAGCATCGCCGGCCCCGCGCAGTTCCCGGTCTCCCCGGTGTTCTCGACGGCGACCGTCAGCGCCAGCCGTCGGCGCTGGGGTGGAGCCCCCGGCACCAGCAGGGTCAGCTCGGCGCCGGGCCCGAAGGTGCCGGCGGGCGCGACCGAGGCCATGTCGACCGTGACGTTGAGGTTGTTGCGCCCGGTCAGACGCCACACGGCCACGGTGCCCACGCAGACGGACACGGCCACGATGAGGGCGGCGGCCCACGATCGCCGCCGTCGAACGGAGAACGGACGGCGGACCTCGTGGGGATGCCGGACCTTTTCGTAGAGGGTGACCAGAAGGGTCGCCACCGCCACCGTCAGGCTCAGCACCTGGGCAATCTCGTTGCCCTTCGTGCCCAAAGCGAGAAGGTAGACCGTGCCCGCCACCACGAGCCCCACCGTGAGAAGCAGAGCCCCGGGGCGGGACCACCATGAGTGATTCGATCCTGAACTGCGAGGAGATGCTGCCTGCGGCACGAATCCCCCTCACCCTTGGCACGGTCGCCTGCCACTCTATGGGCACGGCTCCCAGGGATGGGAGGTTGCGCAGGGACCGCAATGCGTCGGATTACCGACGGCCACCATCCCCACACATCGATCGCGACAGCCCCGGTGATCAGCCGGGAGGGCTGGTCAGTTGTCCGCGCCGCCGAGGCCGGCGAGGACCTCTTCCAGCTCGTCCGGCTTGACCAGCACGTCGCGGGCCTTGGAACCCTCGGACGGGCCGACCACGCCCCGGGTCTCCATCAGGTCCATCAGACGGCCGGCCTTGGCGAAGCCCACCCGCAGCTTGCGCTGGAGCATCGACGTCGAGCCGAACTGCGAGGTGACCACCAGCTCGACCGCCTGCACCAGCAGGTCCAGGTCGTCGCCGATCTCCTCGTCGATCTTCTTCTTGCTGTCCTGCGCCGGGGCCAGCACGTCCGGGCGGAACTCCGGCTCCCGCTGGTCCTTGCAGAACTTCACCACGTCGGCGATCTCGCGCTCGGTGACCCAGGCCCCCTGGATGCGGATCGGCTTCGACGCGCCCATCGGCAGGAAGAGGCCGTCGCCACGCCCCAGCAGCTTCTCCGCGCCCGGCTGGTCGAGGATGACCCGCGAGTCGGCCAGCGACGAGGTGGCGAAGGCCAGCCGGGACGGCACGTTGGCCTTGATCAGGCCGGTGACCACGTCCACGCTCGGCCGCTGGGTGGCCAGCACCAGGTGGATGCCGGCGGCCCGGGCGAGCTGCGTGATCCGCACGACCGAGTCCTCCACGTCGCGCGGCGCGACCATCATCAGGTCGGCCAGCTCGTCCACGATCACCAGCAGGTACGGGTACGGCCGTATCTCCCGCTCGCTGCCCGGCGGGGCCTTGATCTCCCCCGTGCGCACCTTGCGGTTGAAGTCGTCGATGTGCCGGACCCCGTTCGCGGCGAGGTCGTCGTAGCGCATGTCCATCTCGCGGACGACCCACTCCAGCGAGTCGGCCGCCTTCTTCGCGTTGGTCACGATCGGGGTGACCAGGTGCGGGATGCCCTCGTAGCCGGTCATCTCGACGCGCTTCGGGTCGATCAGCAGCAGCCGCACCTCGTCCGGGGTGGCCCGGGTGAGGATGGACACCAGCAGGGTATTCAGGCAGCTCGACTTCCCGGCTCCGGTTGCGCCCGCGATGAGGATGTGGGGCATCTTCGCGAGGTTGGCCACCACGAAGCCGCCCTCGATGTCCTTGCCGAGCGCCACCACCATCGGGTGGTGGTCGCTGGTGGCGGCGCGGGAGCGCAGCACGTCGCCGAGCGCCACGTTCTCCGGGTCGGTGTTCGGGATCTCCACACCGACCGCGCTCTTGCCCGGGATCGGGCTGAGGATGCGCACGTCCGGGGACTTCACCGCGTACGCGATGTTGCGGGAGAGCTGGGTGATCCGCTCGACCTTCACGCCCGGGCCCAGCTCCACCTCGTACCGGGTGACCGTCGGGCCCCGGGTGAAGCCGGTGACCTCGGCGTCGACGCCGAACTGGTCGAACACGCCGGTGAGCGCGGCGATCACCTCGTCGTTGGCCTTGCTGCGGGTCTTCGGCGCGGCCCCGCCGCTGAGCAGGTTGGCCGGGGGCAGCGTGTAGTCGCCGGCCAGGCCGGTGAGCGCGAGCTGCTCGGCCCGGGTGGGCGGCGGCGAGTGCTCCGGCGGCTCGACCGGCTTGCGGGTGGCGGGCACCTTCGCCGGGGCCTTGCGGGGCAGCACCACGGTCTCCTGGAGGTCCGCGCCCTCGTACGCCTCCCCGTCGAAGTCGTCCGGGTCCGGCAGCGGCGGCGCGGCGCGCTTGGCCGGGCGGCGGCGGGCCGGCTTCTTCTCGGCGGGCTCCGCCTCGGCCTCGTCGGCGGCCGGCGGCGGGCCGACCACCGCGCCGGCGAGCAACCCGAGCCGCTCCGGGATCTTGTTGATCGGCGTGGCGGTGACCACCAGCAGGCCGAAGACGAGCAGCAGGAGCAGCAGCGGCACGGCGACCCAGGCCGTCACGGCGGTCTCCAGCACGTCGCCGACGCCCGCGCCGATCAGGCCGCCCGCGTAGTCGCGCTGGACCGGGTCCACCGGGTTCTGTCCGATGTGCAGCATCGCGGCGGTGGCGACCAGCATGGACCCCCAGCCGACCAGGCCCCGCCCCCGGTGCTCCGGGTCGCCCGGCGTACGCATCAGCCGCCACGCCCCGATCGACAGCAGCACCGGCACGACGATCGAGATCGCGCCGAGGAAGAGCCGCACGGTGTCGGCGAGCCGGGCACCGACCGGGCCGGCCCCGGAGAACCAGATGGCCACCGCGCTGAGCAGGGAGAGGCCGAGCAACAGCAGGCCCGCGCCGTCGCGGCGGTGCTCCGGGTCGAGGTCGCGGGCGGAGGCGGCCTGCCGGCCGGCGGCCCGCACCGCCCAGCCGACGCCGTGCGCGAGCCCCATCCACACCGTGCCGATCGCCCGGCCGACGTGGACGGCCGGGCCCTGCCGCGCGGCGGGGCGCCGCCTAGGCGCCGCCTTGGTGGTCTTCTTCGCCGGCTGACGGGCACGACTGTTCGTGGTGCCACGCGGCGACGCGCCGCGTCGCCGGCTCGCCTGAGAGGTACGGCCCGCCATAGAGTCACCGTAACGGCGGGACCCGGTGGATCGCCGCTTTTCCGGGTCGTGTCCGCGCGTCGCAGCACGGGCGACGCCGCCTGTTGTGTTATTCGCCTCAGAAGGGATGCCCGATGGCGTCGCCCGAGATCGAGGACGACCCGGACGGCCCCCTGGCCGGGCATCCCGGGGCGTTGCGGCCGTTGACCGACGAGCTGATCGCGGCCGTGCTGCGTCGCCGGGGGTACGCGGTCGCGGCGGATCCGGCAGGCCGGCTGCTCGGCCGCTGGGAGGACGCGCTCGTCTGGTTCCTGCGGATGGGGGCGGCCGGCGAGATCCTCCAGGTCCGCACGGTAGCCGCGCCGACCTTCCCGATCGAGTACGTGCCGACCCTGCACGCCTTCTGCAACTCGTGGAACCACGACCGCTACTGGCCCAAGGCGTTCGTGCACGTCGACGACGACGGGCGGGCCCTGGTCTGCGGCGAGGTGATCGCCGACCTGGAGCGCGGGGTGACCCCGCACCAGCTCGACCAGTTGCTCGACTGTGGCATCTCGACCGGCTGCCAGCTCGCCGCCGCCGTCGGGCAGCTCGCGGGCGGGGCGCGGCCGTGACCGGGCAGCCGCGCCCGTGGGCCGACCGGCTGGCCGCCGCCGGGGACCTGCCCGACGGGGAGGAACGCGCCGCCGAGCTGGACCGGATCGCCTCGGCCGCCGACGCGGCCGGCGACCTGGCCACCGGGGTGGACGCCCGGTTCGCGCTGATGGACCTGCATCTGCGGCGGGGCGAGCGGTGGCGGCTGTTCGAGCCGGTCCGCCGCTGCCGGGAGCTGCTCGACGCCGCGTCGCCGGACGCCACCGCCGAGCGGGCCGCCGAGCTGCGCCGCTACCAGCGCTTCGCGGTCGAGGCCGCGTTCGGCACGCCCCGGGTCGGGCTGGGCCAGACCCGCGCGGCGCTGGACGACCTGGCCGGATTCGCGCCGGGGCCGACGGACGTGGCCGGGTTCGCGCCGGAGCCGACGGACCTGGCCCGGCAGACGCCGGGGCCGACGGATGGGACCGGGCCCGCGCCGGGTGGGGCCGGCGACGCGGCGGTGACCGACCTGGTGGCCGAGCTGCGCTGCCGCCTCGCCGACCACCTCGGCGACGAGCCGGAGGCCCGCCGCTGGTACGACCGCTGGCGCACCGCCCCCGCCGACCCGGCCGCCGGCTGTCCGGGCTGCGCCCCGTCGCGCCGCGCCGACCTGCTGGCCGGGTGGGGCGACTGGGCGGCGGCGCTGGCCGAGCTGCGCCCGGTCGTCGACGGCCCGACGGCGGCGACCCCCGCCGGGGCGGACGGGGCAGCCGGGGCCGGGACCGCCGGAGACGGGACGGCCGGGCCCGGCGGGGCGTACTGCACCGACCAGCCGGAGCGGGCACTGGCCGGGGCGTTGCTGCCGCTGCTGCGCGCCGGCGAGCCGGAGCGGGCGGGCCGGGCGCACGTCACGGCGTACCGGCGGCACCGGCGGGAGCGGACGGCGTTCGGGCAGCTCGCCGCGCACCTGCGGTTCTGCGCGCTGGGCGGGCACCTGGACCGGGGGCTGGACATCCTCGCCGAGCAGCTGCCCCGGCTGGACCGTCCGTCCGACGACCTGGCCGCGATGGAGTTCGCCGCCGCCGGGGCGCTGCTGTGCGCCCTCGCCGCCGAGGCGGGGCGGGGCGACCGGCGGATGCCCGGACCCGCCGCCCCCGCCGGTCGGGCCGGTCGGGCGGCCGACGACATCGACGTGGCCCGCCTCGGCGGGCTGCTCGCCGAGCTGGCGACGGGGCTCGCCGGCAGCTTCGACGCCCGCAACGGCACCGGGCACCAGTCCGGCCGGATCGCGGCCCTGCTCGCCGAGCGGCCGGTCGCCGGTCCGGTGACGCCGCTGCCCGCCGACGACGCGCCCGACGACGGCGACCCGGGCCGTGAGGGCGACGACGGCGACCCCGACGGTGGGGGCGCCGACGACGCGACCGGCGGCGATCCTGACGGTGAGGGCGGCGGCGGGCCGGCGGGGCGGGAGGCCGGGCGCAGGCTGGCCGGGGACGAGGTGGGGGCGCTGACCGTCGCCCTGGTCACCGAGGCCCTGGACCGGCGCGGCGACGCCTGGACGCTGCGCGGCCCGGCGGTGGTCGGGCGCTGGGGGCCGGCGGTGATCGAGTTCCGGCAGGCCGGCGAGCGGGGCGACATCCTGCACGCCCGGGTGCTGGCCGTCCGACGCCTCCCGGCGGCGCGGCGCGCGGAGGCGTACGCCTTCTGCAACGTGTGGAACCACGACCGGCTGCTGCCGAAGGCCTACGCGCACGACGACGGCAGCGGGGAGCTGGTGCTGGCCGGCGACGTGTCCACGGACCTGGCCCACGGCGTCGCCCCCACCCAGCTCGACGTGCTGGTCACTGCGGCCGTCGCCACCGGCGTCGCGTACGCGGAGGCGGTCGCGGCGCTGCCCTGACCGGCCCGCGCGGTCGCGCCGGGCCGGTCAGGGCGCACGGGGCGGGGTCAGCGCCGCACGCGGCGACCGCCCTGGAGGGTGTTGCCGCCGTCGGCGGTGGCCAGGGTCAGCCCGTTGACCCGGAGGATCTCGTTGACCGGCTGGAAGAAGGTGACCCCGCCGGCCGTGCAGTCGCCGGCCCCGCCCGAGGTGACCCCCTGCGCCTGGTCACCGGAGATCCACGACCCGCCGGAGTCGCCCGGCTCGGCGCAGACGTTGGTCTGGGTCAGCCCGGTGACCGTGCCCTCGGGGTAGTTGACCGTCGCGTTCTTCGCCTGGATCACTCCGCAGAACGCCCCGGTGGTGGAGCCGGAGCGGCAGATCGACGCGCCGACCGGGGCCTCCTGGGAGCCGTTGACGGGCACCGCGCCGCCGTTGAAGTCGTTCACCACGGGCTGCGGCTGGAAGTCGCCGGTGACCCGCACGACGCCCCAGTCGTCGCGGGGGAAGGACGACGCGGCGAAGACGCCCTGCGGGGAGCCGTCGACCCCGGTGGTGCGGTCGCCGGCCCGGCCGCAGTGCCCGGCGGTGACGAAGCCGCCGACCACGGCGAAGCCGACCGAGCAGCGGGAGTTGCCGTTGATGAGGTAGGCGTCGCCGCCGGCGAGGTCGGCGAGCAGCCGGGGGGCCCGCGTCGAGCCGACCACCCGCACCGCCGACGCCGGGAGCCCGCTGGCCGCCGCGAACCGGCGACCGGCCTCCTCCTGGCCCGACCGCGCCACCACCACGACCGAGTTGGTGGGCGCGTCGACGTACCAGCCGGTGACGGCCCGGCCGACCGCGCCGCCGGACCGGTCGAGCCGGGTCTTCATGGTGTCCAGCTCCCCCACGCCCCGGGCGACCTGCTTCGGCACCGCGCCGGCCGCGCGGACGGCGTCGGCCCGGCCGGGGTCGGCGACCGCGACGGTCAGGGTACGGCCGTCGGCGCCCAGCCAGGCGCCGCCGTAGTCCTCGCCCAGCTCGGTCCGGAGCCTGTCGACGGTGCCGGCGGCCCAGCGCTCGGTCTTGAGCCGCTGCACGGCCTGCTCGCGGGTGAGCCGCAGGTCGCGGCTCATCGCGTCCACGACCTTCTGGTCCGCCCCCGCCGGGGCGGCGGCCCGCCCGGAGTCCCCGGCCGGCGGCGCGGCGCCCTCCCCGGCGAACGACGGCAGGGCCACGACCGCCGCCGCTCCCGCCGCCACCACCAGTACGCCGATGGCTGTCATCCGTCTGCGGTCCATCCGCCACGCTCCTCCCGGCCGGCGCGGGTACGCCTGCCGCGACGGAGTACGGGACAGACCGCCGGATGGTTGAACGATCGACCCGGAACAATTTTCCCGTCGACGTTGAACCGTGCGGCGTCGGTGTCCGTACCCCAGGCCGGCGGGAGAAACGCCGACGCCGGCCCACCGCTCGGGGGTGGGTCGGCGTCGGTACGCGCGAACGCGGCGGTGCGGGCGTCAGACCTCGACGACCGTCGGGACGATCATGGGTCGGCGGCGGTACTTGTCGTTGACCCACCGGCCGACGGTGCGCCGGACGATCTGCTGGAGCTGGTGCGGGTCGGTGATGCCGTCGGCGGCGGCCCGGTTGAGCGCCTCGGTGACCAGCGGCACGACCGGGTTGAACGCCTCCGGGTCCTCCGAGAAGCCCTTCGCCGAGACGGTGGGGCCGCCCACGACCTTGCCGGTGACCGAGTCGACCACGACGGTGGTGGCGATGAACCCGCCGTCGCCGAGGATCCGCCGCTCGGTGAGCAGCGACTCGCTGACGTCGCCCACGGCGAGGCCGTCGACGTAGACGTACCGGCTCTTGACGTGGCCGACGAGGCTGGCGCGGCCCTCGACCAGGTCGACGACGTCGCCGTCCTCGCAGAGCACCACCCGGTCCGGGGCGACCCCGGACTCGATGCCGAGGCGGGCGTGGGCCCGCAGGTGCCGCCACTCGCCGTGCACCGGCATCAGGTTGCTCGGGCGGGTCACGTTGAGCAGGTAGAGCAGCTCACCGGCGGGGGCGTGGCCGGAGACGTGGACCTTCGCCACATCCTTGTGCACGACGACCGCGCCGGCCCGGGCCAGCCGGTTGATCACCCGGTAGACCGAGGTCTCGTTGCCGGGCACCAGCGAGGACGCCAGCACGACCGTGTCGCCGGGGGCGATGGTGATGTGCCGGTGGTCGCCGCTGGCCATCCGGCCGAGCGCGCTCATCGGCTCGCCCTGCGAGCCGGTGGACATCAGCACGATCCGCTCCGGCGGCAGCGCCGTGGCCTCCTCGATGCTGATCACCAGGCCGGCGGGGATGTTGAGCAGGCCCAGGTCCCGGGCGATGCCCATGTTGCGGACCATCGAGCGGCCGATCAGCGCCACCTTGCGGCCGTGCTCGACGGCCGAGTCGAAGACCTGCTGCACCCGGTGCACGTGCGAGGCGAACGAGGCGACGATGATCCGCCCCTTCGCCTTTGCGAAGATCGAGTCGAGGACCGGCCCGATCTCGCGTTCCGGGGTGACGAAGCCGGGGATCTCCGCGTTCGTGGAGTCCGACAGCAGCAGGTCGACGCCCTCCGCGCCGAGCCGGGCGAAGCCGGCCAGGTCGGTGATCCGGCCATCCAGGGGAAGCTGGTCCATCTTGAAGTCGCCGGTGTGCAGCACCAGACCGGCGGGGGTGCGGATGGCCACCGCGAGCGCGTCGGGGATCGAGTGGTTGACGGCGAAGAACTCGCACTCGAACGGGCCGAGCCGCTCCCGGCCGCCCTCCCGCACGGTCAGCGTGTACGGCTGGATGCGCCGCTCGGCCAGCTTCGCCTCGACCAGGGCGAGGGTGAACTGCGAGCCGACCAGCGGAATGTCCGGCTTGTGGGCGAGCAGGTACGGCACCGCGCCGATGTGGTCCTCGTGGCCGTGGGTGAGCACGATCGCCTGCACGTCGGCGAGCCGGTCCAGGATCGGCCCGAAGTCGGGCAGGATCAGGTCCACGCCCGGTTGCTCGACGTCGGGGAAGAGCACCCCGCAGTCGACGATGAGCAGCTTGCCGTCGTACTCGAAGACGGTCATGTTCCGACCGATGGCGCCGAGCCCGCCGAGCGGGATGATCCGCAGGCCGCCCTCCGGCAGCGGCGGGGGCAGTTCGCCCTCGTTGTGCGCCTCGGTCACGCGTCCACCTCATTCTGCGACGCCGTCGCCCGGCGTCCGTCGTGTCGTTCGATCATGTCAGGGGAGCTCCAGACCCGCCGCCGCGCAGTCCGCGCGCAGCTGGGCGATCTCGTCGGGGGTGGCGTCCACCAGCGGGGGCCGCACCGGGCCGGCCGGCAGGCCCAGGGCCGCCAGGGCCGCCTTGACCAGGATGGTGCCCTGGGTGCGGAAGATGCCGGTGGACAGGGGCAGCAGCCGCCGGTGCAGGGCGAGCGCGGTGCCGGGGTCGCCCGCGTCGTACGCCTCGATCATCCGCTGGGTGAGCGCGCCGGTGAAGTGGGTCGAGGTGCCGACGACCCCGACGCCGCCGACCGCCAGCGCGGGCAGGACGAGGGAGTCCTCCCCGCTGTAGAAGGCCAGGTCGGTGCGGCTGGTCACCCACGACGTCGCGGTGAGGTCACCCTTGGCGTCCTTGACCGCGACGATGCGGTCGTGCTCGGCGAGCCGGACCAGGGTCTCGGTCTCGATCGGCACCCCGGAGCGGTGCGGAATGTCGTAGAGCATGATCGGCAGCCCGGTGGCGTCCGCGACGGCGGTGAAGTGCCGGACCAGCCCGCTCTGCGGCGGCTTGTTGTAGTACGGGGTCACCACCAGCAGGCCGTGCGCGCCGGCCTTCTCGGCCGACGCGGCCAGCTCGATGGTGTGCCGGGTGTCGTTGGTGCCGACCCCGGCGACCACCCTGGCCCGGTCGCCGATCGCCTCCACCACGGCCCGGATCAGGCGTTCCTTCTCCGCGTCGGTGGTGGTGGGCGACTCGCCGGTGGTGCCGTTGAGCACGAGCGCGTCGTTGCCCTGCTCGTCGACGAGGTGGTTCGCGAGGCGTACGGCGCCGTCGAGGTCCAGGGAACCGTCGGAGGTGAACGGGGTCACCATGGCCGTGAGCACTCGGCCGAACGGGCGGGACACCGCCCGGTCGGCGGCAACAGGGTGGTCGTGCGTCATGCTCACAACCTAGCGGACGACCACCGGCGGGCCGGTGGGGAAGGGTTCAGGACAGCTCGGCGAGCGGGCTGGCCGCCACCTCCGTGCCGTCGGGCAGCGTGGAGATGACGAAGTCGGCGAACACGTTCGGGGCGACCCGCTGGAGCTCGCGCAGGCACTCCACGGCCAGCTCGCGGATCTCCACGTCGGCGTGCTCGGTGGCCCGCATCGCGACGAAGTGCCGCCAGGCCCGGTAGTTGCCGGTGACCACGATCCGGGTCTCGGTGGCGTTGGGCAGGACCGCGCGGGCCGCCTGCCGGGCCTGCTTGCGGCGCAGCGTCGGGTTGGGCTCGGCGGAGAAGCGCTGCTCCAGGCCCTCCAGCAGCTCCGTGTACGCCCGCACGCTCGCCTCGGCGGCCTCGACGAACCGCTTGTGCAGCTCCGGGTCGTCGGCGATCACCGCCGGCTCGACCATCGCGGCGTCGCGCTCGGGGACGTACCGCTGGGAGAGCTGGGAGTAGGAGAAGTGCCGGTGCCGGATCAGCTCGTGGGTGAACGAGCGGGACACCCCGGTGAAGTAGAAGCTCACCGAGCCGTGCTCCAGCACCGACAGGTGCCCCACCTCCAGGATGTGCGCCAGGTAGCCGGCGTTGGTGGCGGTGGCCGGGTTCGGCTTGGACCAGCTCTGGTAGCAGGCCCGGCCGGCGAACTCGGCGAGCGCCTGGCCGCCCTCGGCGTCGGTGGACCACGGCACGTCGTCCGGGGCCTGGAACTGGGTCCACGCGACGAGCTTGACCTGGGGCTGCACCATCTCCGGCATGCCAGGGACTGTAGTGGTCCGCCGGCCGGTCGCCCAAGTCGGGCGCGCCCGGTGCAGCGGCGGTCACCCGCCGGGCGGGCGCGTCGCTCCCCCGGCCGGGACCACCGGTCTCCCGCCTAGGGAGCTGAGTCGTTCACGACATCAGGGCCGGGGTCGGGCTCGGCGCCGGGTCAGACGTAGAGGGAGGTGAAGGGGGCCCAGGGCAGGTTGCGGGCCACCGAGAAGGCCAACCACAGGGCCAGGAAGCCGCCGATCACCTTCGAGCTGACCTGCGGCTGCGGCAGCCGCCAGCCGAACGCCTGCCGGCCCGCCCAGGCGACGAAGAGGTAGGCCAGGAAGGGCAGCACGAAGACGAAGAGGAAGTGGTGCCGGGCGGCGGCCGGCAGGTCGCCGTGCAGCACGTACCACAGCGCGCGGGTGCCGCCGCAGCCCGGACAGTCCAGCCCGGTGGTGAGCTTCAGCAGGCAGCTGGGTGCGGCGTCGGGCTCGGCCCGGGTCGGGTCGCTGAGCAGCGCGTACGCCATGCCGAGGCCGACGCAGCCGAGCGCGGCCAGGGGCGCCGCCCAGCGCGGCGACCGGGCGTGCACCCGCATCACGAGGCGGGTCAGCCGGTCGGGCTCCGCCACCGGGTACGCCCCCGGCGGCCACTCCCCCGGCGCGGGCGCGGGGGCCTGCGCGTCAGGGTGCGGGTGTGGGTGCGGGGCCGCCGGGCCGTCGACGCTCGTCACGCCGCTCACGGTACACCGGCCACGCTCCGCAACGCGGCGGTCAGCCCGACGGCGAGGTCACCGGCGGCGGGCGGGGCGACCGCGTCCAGCCCCAGCCAGCCGGCCAGCCGGTGCAGCTCGGCGGCCAGGGCCACCGCCGTCTCCCCCGCATCGACGCCCGGCTCGGCCCAGGCGGCCGGCACCAGCAGCACGCCGGCCCGGCGGTCGGCCTTCAGGTCGACCCGGGCGGTGAACCGCTCCCCCTGGAGGAACGGCAGCACGTAGTAGCCGTGGACCCGCTGCGGGGCCGGGACGTAGATCTCGATGCGGTAGGCGAAGTCGAAGAGCCGCTCGGTGCGCCCCCGCTCCCACACCAGCGGGTCGAACGGGCTGACCAGGGTGTTGCCCCGCACCCAGCGGGGCAGCCGGGCGGCGGCGTGCAGGTAGGCCGGGTGCCGCCAGCCCTGCACGGAAACCGGGGTCAGCTCGCCGGCCTCGACCAGCTCGGCGACCGCCCGCCGGGCCCCGGCGACGGGCAGCCGGAAGTAGTCGCGCAGCTCCGGCTCGGCGGCCACGCCGAGCGCGCGGGCGGCGATCGCGACCAGGGCGCGGTGCGCCTCGGCGTCGGTCGGGGTGGGCGCGTCCAGCACGGCGGCCGGCAGCACCCGCTCGGGCAGGTCGTAGCGGCGGGCGAACGACGGGGTACGGTCGGCGGCGGTGACCTCGCCGGCCCAGAAGAGGAACTCCAGCGCCCGCTTCACGGTCGACCAGTTCCAGCCCCAGTTGCCGGTTTCCCGGGGCGCGTCGTGCTCGATCTCGGCGGCCGTCAGCGGGCCCCGGGCGGCCACCTCGTCGCGCACCCACGCCACCAGCTCGGGCTGCTCCTGCGCGATGCGGCGCATCCCGCCCCACGCCTCGTCGCGCGCCTTGGCCATCCGCCAGCGCAGCGCCGGGTGCAGCCCGACCGGGACCAGCGACGCCTCGTGCCCCCAGTATTCGAACAGCTCGCGGGGGCGGCGGTAGGCGGCGGCGTCGAGCAGGGTCGTCGGGTAGGGCCCGAGCCGGCTGTAGAGCGGCAGGTAGTGCGCGCGTTGCAGCACGTTGACCGAGTCCATCTGGATCAGCCCGACCCGGTCGAGCACCCGGCGCAGGTGCCGGCGGGTGGGCACGCCGGCCGGCGGCGGGTCGGCGAAGCCCTGGGCGGCCAGGGCGACCCGGCGGGCCTGGGCGAGCGAGAGCGATTCCGGTGCGGTCATCGTCGGGCACCCTAATCCAGGGGTACGACACCGGTGCGGCTGGCTGGACCTCACGCCCGGCGGGGCATAGAACGGACGCATGCTGATCATCCGCCCCGAGGAGCCGGACGACGCCGAGGCGGTGGCCCGGGTGCACGTGCACGGCTGGCAGCACGGCTACGCCGGCCTCATGCCGCCGGAGGTGCTGGCGCGGCTCAACGTGGCGGCCTGGGCGCAGCGCCGCCGGGACCTGGGCACGGCCGACCCGGAGCACCCGTTCACCACCCTGCTCGCCGAGCGCGACGGCGCGGTGATCGGGTTCACCACGTTCGGCCCGTACCGCAACAACCAGGACCGGGCCGACCTCGACCACACGCTCGGCGAGGTGCTCACCATGTACGTCGACCGGGCGCACTGGGGCGACGGAACGGCCGGGCGGCTGCTGGCGGCGGCGAAGCAGCGGCTGGCCGGGCGGGGCTGGACGGCGTACCGGCTGTGGGTGTTGCGGGACAACCGGCGGGCCCGGCGCTTCTACGAGCGGGCCGGGCTGTCGCCCGACGGCGAGTCGACCACCTACCCGGTGCCGCTGGCCGGCGGGGCGCCCCCGCTGGGGCTGGTCGAGCTGAGGTACGCGGGGCTGCTCGACGGCTGATCCGCCGGGCGGCGCACGGGCAGGAACAGCAACAGCGCGAGGCTGATCCAGACGTAGGTGTTGCTGCCGAGGAACCCGTCGACGCCGGTGAAGTCCTTCTCCCAGGCCCAGACGATCCGGCTGCACAGCAGGGCGTACCCGATGATCGCGGCGGCCAGCAGGACGCGGCGCCGGCGGCTGCGCGCGGGCGCCGCCGTGCCGTTGTCGACCAGCAGGATCAGCCCCGGCAGCAGCCAGACCAGGTGGTGCACCCAGGTCACGGGGCTGACCAGGCACATCAGCGCGCCGGTCAGGGCCAGGCCGGTGGCCTCGTCGCCGGCCCGGGCGGCGGCCCGCGAGCGCCACGCCCAGGCGGCGAGGGTGGCGAGCACCAGCGCCAGCCAGGCCACGGTGCTGGGGTGTTCGGGGTTGAGCCGGGCGACCACGCCCTGCAACGACTGGTTCGACACGAACGCCAGCTCGCCGACGCGGCCGGTGTTCCACAGCGCGGAGGTCCAGAACTCGCGGGACGCGTCGGGGAACAGCGCGGCGGCGACCAGGGTCGCCCCGGCGGCCGTGCCGGCGGCGGTCAGGGCGGCCCGCCAGCGGCCGGTGACCAGCAGGTAGACGAGGAAGATCCCCGGGGTCAGCTTGATCGCGGTGGCCAGCCCGATGCCCACTCCCGCCCAGCGGTTGCCCGCCGGCAGCAGCCGCAGCAGGTCCACCGCGACGAGGAACAGCAGCAGCATGTTGACCTGGCCGAAGTTGACCGTCTCGCGCATCGGCTCGAACGCCGCGGCCAGGCAGAGCGCCACGGCGAGGGCGAACCAGCCGGTCCAGCCGCAGCGGCGGGCGACCGGGGCGAGCAGCCACCAGATCAGCACGGCGCTGACCACGACCGACGCGGCGACGCTCACCGCGATCGCGGCGGGCCACGGCAGCAGGGCCATCGGCAGCATGACCAGGGCGGCGAAGGGCGGGTAGGTGAAGCCGTACTGGGTGCCGGGCTTGAGGAAGTCGTAGATCTCCCCGCCGTCGTGCACCCAGAAGTGGAGCGCGCCGTAGTAGACCTTCAGGTCGAAGAAGCCGTGCCGCACGGCCGCCACGGACAGGAACGCGGTCACCGCGAGGGCGAGCCCGACCACCGCGGCGACCTGCCCGATCGTCCGTTTGGCACCCTGCGCCACCGTGGCCTCCCTCGCCCTGCGTAGGCTTCCGTCCCATGGCTCTCGGGTACGTCCGCCCGGCGCGTCCGGAAGACGCCGGCGAGATCGCACGCATCCAGCTCGCGACCTGGCGGGTCGCGTATCGCCGGATCCTGCCCCGGCACGTGCTCGACAACCTGGACGAGGAGTATCTCGCCAGGCGGTGGAGCGCGGCGGTGCAGGAGCCGCCCTCGGGCGCGCACCGGGTGCTCGTCGCCGTCGAACAGGCCGAACAATCGTATCTGGTGGGATTTGCCGCGTCCGGGCCGGCCGACGCCGAGTCCCTCGCCCCGAACGAGCCGGCCGAGGCGCTCGGGTCCGGCGTGGTGGCGGTGACGGACCTGCTGGTCGAGCCGCGCTGGGGCCGGCGCGGGCACGGCAGCCGGCTGCTCGCCGCGAGCGTGGACCTGTGGCGCTCCGACGGCTTCGGGCGGGCGGTGGCGTGGGCGTTCGACGCCGACGCGGCGACCCGGAAGTTCCTCACCGGCGCGGGCTGGGAGCCCGACGGCGCGGCCCGGGCCCTCGACGTGGACGACATGCTGGTCAACCAGCTCCGGCTGCACGTGGCGGTGCCGGCCGAGGGCGCGGCGGAGGACGACGCCGCCGGCTGACCGGGCGGGCTCCGCCGGCCGGGGCCGGCCTGCCGGCGCGTCGGGGTTGCCGGGAATGTCGGTGGTGCCGCCTACGGTGGCGGGATGAGCGTGTCGACGAGTCGTGCCCGCGTGACGCCGGCCCAGGCCCCCGCGCAGGCCCTGGCCCCCGCGCAGGCCCCGGCCCCGGCCGGGCCGCAGGAGCGCCCGCCGCCCGAGCGGCACCCGCCGTCGGAGCGGCAACTGGAGGAGCACCGGGTGGAGCTCACCGGCTACTGCTACCGGATGCTCGGCTCGGCCTTCGACGCGGAGGACGCCGTCCAGGAGACGCTGCTGCGCGCCTGGCGGGGGCTGGCCGGCTTCGACGGCCGGTCCAGCGTGCGCACCTGGGTCTACCGGATCGCCACCAACGTCTGCCTGGACCTGCTGCGCGGGCGGTCCCGCCGGGCGGTCCCGACCGACCTCACCGGCCCGTCGGCGCCGGTGCTGGCGGCGCTGGGCGAGCCCCGGCCCGCCGGGGAGTGGGTCGGGCCGGCCCCCGACGCCCGGGTGCTGCCCACCGGCGGGGACCCGGCCGAGGTGGCGGTCGCCCGGGAGTCGGTGCGGCTGGCCTTCGTCGCCGCGTTGCAGCACCTGCCGCCCCGGCAGCGGGCCGTGCTGCTCCTGCGCGACGTGCTGCGCTGGCGGGCCGACGAGGTCGCCGGCCTGCTCGACACCAGTGTGGCGGCGGTCAACAGCGCGTTGCAGCGGGCCCGCGCGACGCTGGCCGCCCGGTGCGTCGACGCCGACCCGCCGGCCGCCGCCCTCGACAGCGGGCACCGCGAGCTGCTCGACCGCTACGTGCGCGCCTTCGAGCGCTACGACATCGACACGCTGGTCGCGCTGCTGCGGGCCGACGCCGTGCAGACCATGCCGCCCTACCGGCTCTGGCTGCGGGGCGCGGGCGACATCGGGCGCTGGATGACGGGCCCGGGCGCCGGTTGCGCGGGGTCCCGGCTGGTCCCGGTGGCGGTCAACGGCAGCCCGGGGTTCGCGCAGTACCGGCGGGATCCGGCGGGCGGGCACCGGCCGTTCTCGATCCAGCTCCTCGGCTGCTGGGGCGGCCGGGTCGCCCGGCTCAACTACTTCCTCGACCCGGCCCTGTTCGGCCTGTTCGGGTTGCCGGACCGGCTGCCCTGAGCCGGCCCGGCGGCCCGGTCAGCCCTTGTCCGCGCCGTCGTTGGCGTCCCGCACGAAATACCGCTGGAAGATCACGAACAGCACCGCCACCGGGATGGTGGCCAGCAGCGCCGCGCCGAGCTTGAGCGGATACTGGGTGCCCTTGCCCAGCGAGCCGCTGACCAGGTCGGCCAGTCCGCGCGGCAGGGTGAACAGGTCCGGGTCCTGCACCGCGACCAGGCTGTGCGGGAACTCGTTCCAGGAGCCCTGGAACGACAGGATGGTCAGCGTGATCAGCGCCGGCTTCGCCATCGGCAGCACCACCGACCAGAACGTGCGGAAGACGCTCGCCCCGTCGATGCGGGCGGCCTCCTCCACGCTGACCGGGATCGACTCGAAGAACTGCTTCATGATGAACACGCCGGCCGCGTCGGCGAGCAGCGGCACCACCAGGCCGGCGTAGCTGTCGTACATGCCGAGCTGGTTAAGCACGAGGAACTTCGGGATCAGCAGCACCACGCCGGGCACCGCCAGCACCGCGACGACTGCGGCGAAGAGCCCGGCTCGGCCCCGGAAGCGCAGCCGGGCCAGGGCGTACCCGGCGAGCGAGTCGAAGAACACTCGGCCGAGGGTGACCAGCACGGTGACCAGCAGCGAGTTGCCGAGCCAGAGCGGGAAGGCGGTGCCCGCGAAGATCCGTTCGAAGCCGGCCAGCGACAGTGGGTCCGGGATGGGCGAGAGCGGGTTGGCCGCCGCGTCCGGCTCGGTCTTGAGCGAGTTGCCGATCTGGATGACGAACGGGTAGAGGAACACCAGCGCGAAGAAGACCAGGATCGCGTACCCGACGAGGCGGCTCGCCAGCGTGCGGGCCGCGCGGTCGCGGGCGCGGCGCGGCCGGGCGGGCGGCGCGGGTGCCGCCGGCCGGTCGGTGAGCACGGCCATCTCAACCCCCTTCCGGTACGCGTCGACGCCACCACCGGCCGCGGCGGGGCGCGGCCGGCTCCCGGTCGGCCATCAGCCGGCGCTGGAGCAGGGTGAGCGCGATGATGATCAGGAACAGCACGAACGAGATGGCCGCGCCGGAGCCGTAGTCGAAGTCCCGGAACGCGGTGCGGTACGACAGGTACGCGGGGGTGAGCGTGGTCTTGGCCGGCTCGCCCTGGCTCATCACGTACACCTGGTCGAAGACCTGCCAGGAGCCGATCAGGCCGAGGGTGAGCACGAGGAACGTGGTCGGCTTGATCATCGGCAGGGTGACGTGCCGGAAGCGCTGCCAGCGGCCGGCCCCGTCGAGGGTGCTGGCCTCGTCGAGGGCCACCGGGACGTTCTGGAGCGCGGCGAGGAACATCAGCATGAACGTGCCGGAGGTGGTCCAGACGACCAGCGTGATGATCGAGATCATGGCGACGCTCGGCCCGGACAGCCAGTCCCACCAGCTCAGCCCGAACGGCCCGCCGGCGGCGAGCGCGGCCGGCGGCGCGTCCACCCCGACCGCGCCGAGCAGCAGGTGCAGCACGCCCCGGGAGTCGGCGAACCACTGCGGCCCCCGGATGCCGAGCAGGCCGAGCAGGGCGTTGACCGCGCCGGCGTTGGCGAACAGGAACAGGAAGACCACGCTGATCGCCACCGAGCTGGTCACCGAGGGGAAGTAGAACGCGGTGCGGAAGAATCCCCGGCCCCGCAGCATCCGGTTGTTGACGACGAGGGCGAGCCCGAGGGCCAGCGCCGTCTGGGTCGGCACCACGATCGCCACGTAGTAGGCGTTGTTGCGCAGGCTGGTCATGAAGTCGCGGCGGGCCAGCCCCTCCTCGGCGAACAGCCGGGTGTAGTTGTCGGCCCCGACGAACGGGACCCGACCGGTGAACGGGCTGCCCTGGCCGTTCCAGTCGGTGAGGCTCACCCAGAGCGCCATCAGGATCGGCAGCAGCAGGAACAGGCCGAGGATGACGACCACCGGGGCGACGAAGAGCCACCCGGCGAGGTTCTCGTTGCTCCGGACGCCGCGCGCGACGCGCTTGCCCATTTCCCTCCTCCCTCCTGGAAGGAAGGGCCCCTTGTTAACGCATACGGTTAATAGGGGGCCCTTCCTTACACCTCAGCCGGCGAGCGCCGCCTTGGCGTTGGCGTCGAAGCGGGCGAGGACGGCCTTCGGGTCGCCGTTGGCCAGCCCCTGCAGGCCGGTGTCGAGGTCGCCGAGGACGCTGTCCATCTTCGGCGCGTTCACCGGGCCCTGGGCGTACTGCGCGCCGTCGACGAACGGCTTGTCGGCCGGGAAGGCGGCGGTGTACTGGTCGCGCACGGACTGCCGGGACGGCATGACGCCGAACGCCTTGGCGAACGTCATCTGCTGCTCGCCGGCGGTCATCGCCTCGACGAACCTGATCGCCTGCTCCTTGTACCGGCTCTTGGCGGCGACGCCCCAGCACTGGGTGAAGGAGAGCGTCCCCTTGCCCTTGGGGCCGGCGGGCAGCTCGACGACGCGGTACTTCACGTCGGGGAAGTCGTTCTGCAGGGCGCCCTTGATCCAGTTGCCCTCGATGGTCATGACGGCCTTGCCCTTGCCGAACGCCTCGCCGGACCAGCCGGCGTCGAGCTGCTTCGGGTACCGGGCCAGGCCCTCGTCCAGCATCGTCCGCACGTACTGGAGGGCGGCCAGGTTCTCCGGGGTGTCGGCGGTGGCCTGCTTGCCGTCGGGGCTGACCAGCCAGCCGCCGTTCTGCACGAGGAACGCGCCGATCCGGTCCCGGGTGTCGCCGAGGGCGAGCGGGACCAGGCCCCTGGCCTTGATCTTGCGGGCGGCGGCGGTGAGCTGGTCCCAGGTGGTCGGCACGTCGGCGCCGGTCAGGCCGGCCTTCGCCCACAGGTCCGTGTTGATCTGGAGCGCGAGGGTGGAGAAGTCCTTGGGCGCGCAGTAGAGCTTGCCGTCGTACGTGAACGTGGTGCGCAGGCTGGGGTAGAAGTCGTCCGGGCTGCTGATCCGGTCGCCGTAGGGCTCCAGCGCGCCGACGCTGGCGTAGTCGGCGAACCGGCTGGCGTCGACGTAGAAGACGTCGGGCGGGCTGCCGCCGGCGAGGGCCTGGCCGAGCTGCTGGGTGAGGTCCTGCGCCGGGGTGACGGTGGCGCTGTTGCCGGAGCCGGCGGCCCACGTCGCGGCGGCGGCCTGGACCGCCTTCGTCTCGGCGTCGCCGGAGGACCCGATCAGGATCTGGAGGCTGGCCGGGCCGGTGGACTGGGCGGCGTCGGTGGAGTCGTCGAAGCCGCTGCCGCAGGCGGCGGAGCCGAGCAGCGCCACGGCGGCGACGCCGGCGACTGTCGCGCGGCGCAGGGATCGGGGTGTCATCTCACTCTCCTGGGGGGTGGTGGGGTCACGCGGTCTGGCGTCGCACCAGCGAGGGCTGGAGCAGCACCGGGGAGTTGACGGGCTGCCCGTCGAGCACGCCGGTGAGCAGGTCGACGCAGCGGGCGGCGGCCACTCCAAGGGGCTGGCTGACGCTGGTGAGGCCGACGGCGGCGGCGACGGGGGTGTCGTCGAAGCCGACGACGGCGACGGGCCCGCCGGGCGTCGGGGGGCCGGCGGGCGGGGCGTAGGCGGCGCTGCCGCGCACCGCCTGGAGGGCGCCGAGGGCGAGGGAGTCGCTGGCGCAGACGACGGCGGTCGGCGGCTCGGCCGCGGCGAGCAGCTCGCGCATCGTCCGTTCGCCCTCGGCGATGCCGTCGACGGTCTCGCGGTCCAGCCCGCCGGGGTCGACGCCGGCCTCGCGCAGCGTCTCGTGCCAGCCGGAGCGGCGCTCGCCGCCGACCGCCGAGGTGGGCAGCGGCCAGCCGATGTAGCCGATCCGCCGGTGGCCGGTGGCCAGCAGGTGGCGGGTGGCCTGGGCCGTCCCGGCGGCGTTGTCGACGTCGACCCAGGGGTGCGGGTCGGGCGCGTCCCACGGGCGGCCGAACGTCACGAACGGCACGTCCCGCCCGGCCAGCCACGCGGTACGGGGGTCGCCGCGCTCGGTGCCGGTGAGCACGAACGCGTCCAGGTCGTACGCGCCGAGCAGGTCGTCGAAGGCGTCGATCTCCTGGTGGGCGTCGGTGGCGGTGTAGAGCATGACCCGGTAGCCGGCGCTCTCGGCGGTCTCGGTGAGCCCGTGCAGGAACCGGTCGAGCACGGAGCCGTTGATCCCGTCCCGGGTCGGCTCGATGCGGACGGCGATGAGCCGGGACCGGCCCGTGCGCATCTGCCGGGCGGCCTGGTTGGCGCGGTAGCCGAGTTCGGTGATCGCCTCCTGCACCCGGCGGCGGGTCTCCTCGCGGACGATGTGCGGCGCGTTGAGCACGTTGGACACCGTCTGTCGGCTCACCCGGGCATGCTCGGCCACAGTGGAGATGGTCACCTTCTGCGACATGAATCCCCCTTGCGGTCTTGAACGATCAAATGCCGATCCGGCAGGATTAGATCGTTCAAGTTGCCGGAATGTTTCGAACCTTGCACCGCCCCGGACGATCTGTCAAGACTGGAGCCCCGCCGTGACCCCACCCCGCCTGCAACCCCTGCTGCACGACCTCGTCGGGCTGGTCCACGCTCCGACCAGCGCGCTGGGCGATGCGGCCGGACAGGTCCGCCCGTCCGGCGTGCAGGGCGTCTTCCACGCCGACGCCCGCGTGCTGTCCCGGGCCGAGCTGCGCGTCGACGACCGCGAGCCCGAGGCGCTGGCCCGGGGGCCCGTCGGCCCGCACGCCGCCCGCTTCGCCGGCCTCGCCCGGTGGCTCGGCGACCCCGGGCCCGACCCGACCGTCCGGGTCGACCGGGTCCGCCGCCTCGCACCCGCCGGCCTCGCCGAGGAGATCCACGTCGTCTCCACCGCCGCCACCGGGGTACGGGCCACCGTCAGCGTCGACCTCGGCTGCGACCTCGCCCCGATCGAGCTGGTCAAGTCCGGCGACGCCGCCGACCCGCTGGCGGCACGGGCCGACGGCCCCGGCCGCCTCGCCTGGTCCGGCGGCGGCACCACCGTCACCGTCACCGGCGAGGGCGCGACCGTCGACGCCACCGGCGACCGGGCCACCGCGCCCCGGCTGAGCTGGCCGGTCGAGCTGCCCCCGCGCGGCGCGGTCACGCTGCGCTGGCGGCTCGCCGTCGACGACCCCCGCGCCGTGGTGACCGCCCCGCCCGCCGCACCCACCTGGGCCCGCCCCGAGGTCACCGCCGACGACCGGCGGCTGGTGCGCCTGCTCGACCGCTCCCTGGACGACCTGCACGCCCTGCGCCTGGCCGAGCCCGCCCACCCCGGCGACGTCTTCCTCGCCGCCGGGGTGCCCTGGTTCCTCACCCTCTTCGGGCGCGACAGCCTGTGGGCGGCCCGGATGCTGCTGCCGCTGGGCACCGAGCTGGCCGCCGGCACGCTGCGGGTGCTGGCCCGCCGGCAGGGCACGCGGGTCGACCCGGCCACCGGCGAGGCCCCGGGCAAGATCCTGCACGAGTTGCGCCGGCACGAGTTCGCCGCCGGCGCGGGGCTGCGGCTGCCGCCGGCGTACTACGGCACCGTCGACGCCACCATGCTCTGGGTCGCGCTGCTGCACGACGCCTGGCGCTGGGGGCTGCCGGCCGAGCAGGTGCAGCCGCTCCTGCCGCACCTGGAGGCCGCGCTGGCCTGGCTCGGCGAGCACGCCGACGCCGACGGCGACGGCCTCGTCGAGTACGTCGACACCACCGGCCACGGCCTGGCCAACCAGGGCTGGAAGGACTCCGGCGACGCCGTCCGGTTCCACGACGGCCGGCAGGCGCAGGCACCGATCGTCCTGGCCGAGGTGCAGGGATACGCGTACGAGGCGGCGGTCGCCGGTGCGGCGCTGCTGGACGCGTTCGACCGCCCCGGCGGGGACCGGTGGCGCGCACACGCGGCCCGGCTGGCCGACCGGTTCCGGGCCACCTTCTGGGTCGACGGGCCGCACGGCCCCCAGCCGGCGCTGGCGCTGGACCGGGACAAACGCCCGGTCGACTCGCTGACCAGCAACATCGGCCACCTGCTCGGCACCGGGCTGCTCACCGACGACGAGTCGGCGCAGGTGGCCCGGCTGCTCACCACCGAGGCCCTGGCCGGCGGCTTCGGGCTGCGCACCATGTCCACCGGCGACGCCGGGTTCAGCCCGCTGTCGTACCACTGCGGTTCGATCTGGACCCACGACACGGCGATCGTGCTCGCCGGGCTGGCCCGCGCCGGCCACCGCACGGCGGCGCTCGGCCTGGCCGACGGGCTGCTCGCCGCCGCCGAGGCGTTCGACCACCGGCTGCCCGAGCTGTACGGCGGCGACGACCGGGAGCTGCTCGGGCGGCCCGTGCCGTACCCGGCGGCGTGCCGGCCGCAGGCGTGGTCCGCCGCGTCGGCGGTGCTGCTGCTCCAGGCCGGCGTCGGGCTCTACCCCGACGTGCCGGCCGGCCGGGTGCGCCTGGCCCCGCTCGCCGGCCCGGGGCTCGGGGCCCTCGCCGCGCGCAACCTGCGCGTCGCGGGCGACCGGGTCGACATCACGGTCACCGCCGCCGGCGAGGCCACCGTCGACCGCCTCCCGGCGGCCCTGACCGCCACCCCGGTCCCCGCCCCCCGCGCCGCCGCCGAGGCGGGCGTCAGGGGGTCGGCGGGGTGACCAGCTCGGCGACCACCTCGTCGTCCTCCCGCTCGCCGGTCAGGGCGAAGCCCAGGCGGGGATAGAGGGTGGCCGCGGCCGGGTTGTCGGGGTGGTACGACAGGCGCACGGCGGCGCAGCCGGGCTGGGCGCGCAGCCACGTCGCCAGGGTCGCCAGCGTGGCCGCCCCGACCCCCCGGCCCTGCTCGGCGGCGTCGACGACCATCCCGCCGATCCAGCGCGCGCCGTCGTCGTCGACGCCCCACATGACGTGCCCGACGACGGTGTCGTCGGCGTAGACGGCCAGCGAGGTCCACACGTCGCCGCGCAGGCTGGTCAGCAGGTAACGGGCGGCCATCGGGTAGACCCAGGCGCGCTGGTCGTCGCGGGGCGCGACGTCGGCGACGGCCCGCCAGTTGTCGTCGTCGACCGGGCGCAGGGTGACGTGCCGGCCGGCCCGATCGCGGAGCTTCGAGTCGATCACCGGGGCAGCCTAGGCGCGGCGGGGCCGGCCGGCGACCGCTTTCCCCGCCGGGGCCGGTCGTCCCCGGCGGCATCGACCCGCCCGCGCAGCGCCGGCCCGGGGGGCGCGCCGCCCGTCAGTCGAGCAGCGGGTCCAGGCCGATGGTCAGGCCCGGACGGGTACGCACCGCGCGCACCGCCAGCAGCACGCCCGGCATGAACGACGCCCGGTCGTACGAGTCGTGCCGGATGGTCAGCGTCTCGCCGGCCGTGCCGAACAGCACCTCCTGGTGCGCGACCAGGCCGGTGGCGCGGACGGCGTGCACGCGTACCCCGTCGATGTCGGCCCCCCGCGCCCCCGGCACCTCGTCCTTCGTGGCGTCCGGGGCCGGGCCCAGGCCGGCCTCGGCGCGGGCCTGCGCGATCCGGCGGGCGGTGTGGGTGGCGGTGCCGCTGGGAGCGTCCAGCTTGCGCGGGTGGTGCTGCTCGATGATCTCGACGGACTCGAAGTGGCGGGCCGCCCGCTCCGCGAACTGCATCATCAGCACCGCGCCGATGCCGAAGTTGGGGGCGATCACCACGCCGACCTCCGGCCGGGCGGCCAGCCAGTCGCGCACCTGGTCGAGCCGCCGCCCGGTGAAGCCGGTGGTGCCGACCACGGCGTGCACGCCCGCCTCGACGCACCAGCGCAGGTTGTCCAGCACGACGTCGGGGGTGGTGAAGTCGACGGCAACCTCGGCGCCGGCGGCGGCGGACCGGTCGTCGCCCTGGTCGATCGCCGCCACCAGCTCCAGGTCGGCGGCCGCCTCGACGGCCCGGCACACCTCGACGCCCATCCGGCCCCGGGCACCCAGCACGGCGACCCGGATCGGCCCCTGCGGGCCCTTCCCCTGCTCGTCAGTCACGGCCACAACCTATCCCAGCCGCACCGGCCGCACCGGGCCGGTCGCCGGCCGTCCCACGGGCGGACCCCGACGCCGCCGCGACGACCGGGCTCTCGGTCAGGCGGAGAAGTCGCGCTCGCCGAACGGCCCGACGACGGCCAGGGACATCGGCTGGGTCAGCAGCTCGGCGGCGAGGGTGTTCACGTCGGCCACGGTCACCGCGTCGACGCGGGCCAGCAGCTCGTCCACCGGCATCAGGTCGCCGTAGAGCAGCTCGCCCTTGGCCAGCCGGCTCATCCGGGAGCCGGTGTCCTCCAGGCCCAGCACGAACGAGCCCTTGCTCATCCCCTTGCCCCGGGCCACCTCGGCCTCCGTCAGCCCGTCGGCGGCCACCCGGCGCAGCTCGGCGCGGGTCAGCTCCAGCACCTCGTCGACCTTGCCGGGGGCGCACCCGGCGTACACGGCGAACACGCCGCTGTCGGCGTACTGGCTGGCATAGGAGTAGACCGAGTAGGCCAGGCCGCGCCGCTCCCGGATCTCCTGGAACAGGCGGCTGGACATGCCGCCGCCGAGGACGTTGTTGAGCACCCCGAGGGCGAAGCGCCGCCCGTCGACGCGGTCGATGCCGGGGCAGCCGAGGACGACGTGCGCCTGCTCGGTCTCCTTCGGCTCGACCAGGGTGGCCGCGGGCTGCACGCGTACGACCGGGGTGGCCGGCCGGTGCGGGGCCGGCGCGGCCGGGTCGGTGTCCAGCGGGGTGCCGGCGAGCGCCTCGCGGACCAGCCGGACCACGACGGCGTGGTCGAGGTTGCCGGCGGCGGCGACCACGATCTGCGGCGCGGTGTAGTGGCGGCGGTAGAAGTCCTGGATCTGCCGGCGGGTCATCGGGGTGACCGTCTCCTCCGTGCCGGAGATCAGCCGGCCGAGGGGATGGTCGCCGTAGACGACGCGGGTGAACAGGTCGTGCACCTCGTCGCCGGGCTCGTCGTCGTGCATGGCGATCTCTTCGAGGATGACGCCGCGCTCGGTCTCCACGTCGGCCGGCTCCAGCAGCGAGTCGGCGACCGCGTCGCACATGACGTCGATGGCCAGCGGCAGGTCCTCGTCCAGCACGCGGGCGTAGTAGCAGGTGTATTCCTTCGTGGTGAAGGCGTTCGTCTCGCCGCCCACCGCCTCGATCTCGGCGGAGATCTCCAGGGCGGTGCGCTTGTGGGTGCCCTTGAAGAGCAGGTGCTCCAGGAAGTGCGCGGCACCGGCCTGGGGGCCGGTCTCGTCGCGGGAGCCGACGGACACCCAGATGCCGAACGACACGCTGCGCATCGCGGGGATCGCCTCGGTGAGCACGCGCAGCCCGCTGGGCAGCACGGTACGGCGCACCGTCCCGCCCAGCGGGTCGTCGCTCAGCGTCCGGGTGACCGCGCGGGCCGACCCGCCGGCCCGCCCGGGCTGCCCCCCGGCGGCGTGCCGGACGGCCCCGGACGGGGCCACCCCCCGTCGACCCGCAGGGAAAGACGCGCGCTGGGCCCGGCTCACGGAAACCTGCTCTCAGTTCGACGAGGGGTGGGTGGTGCGGTGCCGCCGGCCGCCCGGGGCGGGCGGCCGGCGGTGGTGGGAACGTCAGCTGTGCCGGGTCCGGCGGCGCGGACGCTCGCCGCCCTCGCCACCCTCGCCGCCGCCCTGGCCGCGCTCGCCGCCGCCCGGGCCACGACCGCCCCGGTCGCCGCGCTCGCGGTCCCCGCGGTCACGCGGACCCCGGTCGCCGCCCCGGCCGGCCGGGCGCTCGTCGCCGGCGACCTCGCCGGTGGCGGCCGGCGCCTCGGCGCCCTCCGGGCGGACCTTGTCCAGGTAGATCTTGCCGCGGGCGTCGATGTCCGCGATCTCCACCTCGACCTTGTCGCCGACGTTGAGGAAGTCCTCGACCTTGTCGACTCGCTTGCCGTCGCCCACCTTGGAGATGTGCAGCAGGCCGTCGCGGCCCGGCAGCAGCGAGATGAACGCGCCGAACGCGGCGGTCTTGACCACCGTGCCGAGGAACCGCTCCCCCGCCTTCGGCAGGGTCGGGTTGGCGATCCCGTTGATCCGGTCGACGGCGGCCTGGGCCGACGGGCCGTTGGTCGCGCCGACGTAGATGGTGCCGTCGTCCTCGATGGAGATCTCGGCGCCGGTCTCGTCCTGGATGGCGTTGATCGTCTGCCCCTTCGGGCCGATCACCATGCCGATCTTGTCGACCGGGATCTTCACGGTGGTGACCCGCGGCGCGTACTCCGACATCTCGGCCGGAGCCTCGATGGCCCGCTGCATCACGTCGAGGATGGTCTGCCGGGCCTCGTACGCCTGCTGGAGCGCGGCGGCCAGCACGTCCGACGGGATGCCGTCGAGCTTGGTGTCGAGCTGGAGGGCGGTGACGAACTCCGGCGTGCCGGCGACCTTGAAGTCCATGTCGCCGAACGCGTCCTCGGCGCCGAGGATGTCGGTGAGCGTCACGTACCGCGTCTTGCCCTCGACCTCGTCGGAGATGAGGCCCATGGCGATGCCGGCCACCGGCGCCTTCAGCGGCACACCGGCCGAGAGCAGGCCCAGCGTCGAGGCGCAGACCGAGCCCATCGAGGTGGAGCCGTTGGAGCCGAGCGCCTCCGAGACCTGCCGGATGGCGTACGGGAACTCCTCGCGCGAGGGCAGCACCGGGATCAGCGCCCGCTCGGCGAGCGCGCCGTGGCCGATCTCGCGCCGCTTCGGCGAGCCGACCCGGCCGGTCTCACCGGTCGAGTACGGCGGGAAGTTGTAGTTGTGCATGTAGCGCTTGCGGTTCTCCGGCGAGAGGGTGTCCACCATCTGCTCCATGCGCAGCATGTTGAGGGTGGTCACGCCCAGGATCTGGGTCTCGCCGCGCTCGAACAGCGCCGAGCCGTGCACGCGGGGCAGGACGCCGACCTCGGCGGTCAGCGGGCGGATGTCGCGCGGGCCCCGGCCGTCGATCCGGACCTGCTCGCGCAGCACCCGGTTGCGGACCTCGGACTTGGTCAGCGACCGGAAGGCGGCGGACAGCTCCTTCTCCCGGCCCTCGAAGCGGGCGCCCAGCTCCTCGGCGACCTTGGCCTTGATCCGGTCCAGGGCCTCCTCGCGGTCGGCCTTGCCGGCGATCTTGAGGGCCTCGGCCACCTCGGCGCGGGCCACGTCGGCCACCGCGTCGTAGACGTCGGGCTGGTAGTCGAGGAAGACCGGGAACTCGGCGACCGGCTTGGCGGCCACCTCGGCCAGCTCGCTCTGCGCGCGGCACAGCTCGCGGATGGCCGGCTTGGCGGCCTCCAGGCCGCTGGCGACGACCTCCTCGGTCGGCGCGGTGGCGCCGCCCGCGATCAGGGTCACGGCGTGCGGGGTCGCCTCGGCCTCGACCATCATGATCGCGACCTCGCCGTCGGCGAGGGTGCGGCCGGCCACGACCATGTCGAAGGTGGCCCGGGCCAGCTCCTCCAGGGTCGGGAAGGCCACCCACTGGCCGTCCACGTGCGCGACCCGGGTCGCCCCGATCGGGCCGGAGAACGGCAGGCCGGAGAGCTTGGTCGACATCGACGCGGCGTTGATCGCGACCACGTCGTACGGGTGCTGCGGGTCGAGCGCGAGGACGGTCTCGACGACCTGGACCTCGTTGCGCAGGCCCTTGACGAACGACGGGCGCAGCGGCCGGTCGATCAGCCGGCAGGTGAGGATCGCGTCCTCGCTGGGCCGGCCCTCGCGGCGGAAGAACGAGCCGGGGATCCGGCCCGCGGCGTACATCCGCTCCTCGACGTCGACGGTCAGCGGGAAGAAGTCGAACTGCTCCTTCGGCTGCTTGCCGGCGGTGGTGGCGGACAGGACGACCGTCTCGCCGAGCTGGGCGACGACGGAGCCGGCGGCCTGGCGGGCCAGCCGGCCGGTGGAGAAGGTGATCTCACGGGTGCCGAAGGACCCGTTATCGATCACGGCGGTGCGGGACTCGGTGCCGAGGTTGTGCTCGGTCATGGTGCGGTGGTGCTCCTTCGCATCGGGGGGTCCGCGACGCGGGGAGCTGCTCAGACGGCCGGTCTTCGATCGAAGCGCCCGGGGTGCCGGCGACTGCCGGGGCTCCCGGGGGCCACTACCGGAGACCGGTACGCTGACCGGCTCCCTGTCGGGTGGTCGCGCGGCCCCTGTTGTTCCTTGGTGCCCTCGACACTGCGAGGGCCGTTCCTTCTCGGTCGCCGGAAGGCGATCCCTTCCGGGCTTCCTTCCGGCTCTGCCGGGCCTTCCCTACGGGCCCTTGCGGGCCCTGTTCCTTCCGGCCCGGCGGCCTGTTCCGCCGGTCCCGGACGCCGAACGGGCGTTCAGGAGGTGGACGCCGAACGGGGGAGCGGCCCACGCGGGCCGCTCCCCCGTGACGTCATCGGCGCAGGCCGAGCCGCTCGATGAGCGACCGGTAGCGGTTGATGTCCTTCTTCTGGACGTAGTTGAGCAGCCGACGGCGACGGCCGACCAGCAGCAGCAGCCCGCGGCGGCTGTGGTGGTCGTGCTTGTGCACCTTCAGGTGCTCGGTGAGCTCGGCGATCCGCTTGGTGAGGACCGCGACCTGCACCTCCGGCGAGCCGGTGTCGCCCTCGGCGGTCGCGTACTCCGCGCGGATCTTGGCCTTGGCTTCCTGGTCGAGCGCCATGTTCTCCCTGTTTCGTGGGTTGTTCGGTGATGCCCGTCGGATCGGTCAGGGACCGGAAACGGGCCGGCTCCTCGCACCCGCGGCGTCGTGCAGGCACGCGAGGCCCCACGTCGGTCAGCCGACGTCCTCGCCAGCCTACCAGCCCCCGGCGGAACCGCCCGCCAAGGCCGGCCCGACGGGCCGCCGGCGCGCCTCGCCCGGCGGGCTGCCGGCGCGCCTCGCGGGCCGCCGGCGCGTCATGCCGGCGGCTGCCGGCGCGTCATGCCGGCGACATGGGGGTATCCCGGCGGCGGGAAACCGCCATGTCGCCGACATGGCGACGCCGCTAGCCGTCCGGCCCGCCGGGCCAGTCGGCCGGTCAGCCGGTCAGCCGGGTCAGAGGATGCCCAGCATCCGGCGGATCCGCGCCACGTCGACGTTCATCTGGGCGATCAGCGGCTCCACCCCGTCGAACCGCACCTGGCCGCGCACGTGCTCGGTGAAGTCCAGGGCCACCCGCTCGCCGTAGAGGTCGCCGGAGAAGTCCAGCACGTGCGCCTCGACCCGCCGCTCCCGGCCGGAGAACGTCGGGTTGGTGCCCACCGAGATCGCGGCGGGCAGCCGCTCTCGGCCCTCCTTACGCAGGAACCAGCCGGCGTAGACGCCGTCGGCGGGCACCGCCGCGTGCGGGTGGCAGAGCAGGTTCGCCGTCGGGAAGCCCAGCTCCCGGCCGCGCTGGTCGCCCAGGACCACGACCCCCTCCAGCCGGTGCGGACGGCCGAGCACGGCCGCCGCCGCGGCGACCTCACCGGCGTCGACCCGGGCCCGGATGTAGGTGGACGAGAAGACGGTGTCGTCCTCCGCCACCAGCGGCGCGTCCTCGACGGCGAAGCCGAACGTCCGGCCGAGCTCCTCCAGCAGCGCCACGTCGCCGGCCGCCCGGTGCCCGAACCGGAAGTTCTGCCCCACCACCACGAGGGTGGCGTGCAGGTGCTCGACCAGGATGTCGTGCACGAACGCGTCGGCGGGCAGCCGGGAGAACTCCGGCGTGAACGGCACCACGCAGAGCACGTCCACGCCCAGCGCCTCGATCAGATCGGCCTTGCGGGTCAGCTCGGTGAGCACCGCCGGGTGCGAGCCGGGGCGGACCACCTCGGCCGGATGGGGGTCGAAGGTCACCACCACCGACCGCACCCCCAGCTCGCGGGCGCGGGCCACGGTGTGCCCGATCGTCGCCTGGTGGCCCCTGTGCACGCCGTCGAAGACGCCGATGGTGACGACCGAACTGCCCCAGCCGTCGGGCGTGGCGTCGTACCCCCGCCACCGCTGCATGACGCTCCTCCCCTGTCGTTGCCCTGCCGGCCTCGGCCGGTCGTACCCCGCCGGCCGGGCCGGCGGTCGCCTGTCCCGCCGTCACGCCGGGGCGAGCACGATCTCCGCGCGCGCCCGACCGTCCCGCTCGCTGACGATAGCGATCAGAGCGCCGGAGGGGCCGAAGACGGCGTACGGCCCCGCGATCCCGACCGGGTCGAGCGGGCCGCCGTGGGAGAGCACCTTCGCCTCGTCGGCGGTGGCCTCCCGGCGCGGGAAGAACCGGTCGGCCGCCGCGTCGAGGGGGAGGTTGACCACCTCGGGGGCGCGCCGCTCCAGCTCGTCGAGGGTCGCGGCCTCGCCGAGGGCGAAGCCGCCGACGGCCGTGCGGCGCAGCGCGGTGAGGTGGCCGCCGACCGCCAGCGCCAGGCCCGCGTCCCGGGCCAGCGCCCGGATGTACGTGCCGGACGAGCAGGTCACGTCGATGTCCACGTCCACCACGCCGGGCGTGTCCCGGCGGACGGCCAGCACGTCGAGGCGGCTGACGGTGACCCGGCGGGCGGGCAGGTCGACGCTCTCGCCGTCGCGCACCCGCTTGTACGCCCGCTCGCCGTTGATCTTGATGGCGCTCACCGCGCTCGGCACCTGGTCGATGTCGCCGGTGAGCGCGGCGAACGCCGCCCGGATCGCCTCGTCGGCGACGGCGTCGGCCGGCGTGACGGCGATCACGTCCCCCTCGGCGTCGTCGGTCACGGTGGCCTGCCCGAGCCGCACGGTGGCGGTGTAGCTCTTGCCGGCGCCGATGACGTACGTCAACAGCCGGGTGGCCCGGCCCACCCCGATCACCAGCACGCCGGTGGCCATCGGGTCGAGGGTGCCGCCGTGCCCGACCCGCCGGGTGCGCGCCAGGCGACGGACCCGCGCCACCACGTCGTGCGACGTCATGCCGCCGGGCTTGTCGACCACGATCAGACCGTCTGCGCTCACGACCGCCAAGCCTGCCAGACGGGGTCGTGCCCGCCGTCACCGCACGGCACAATGCGGCGTACCCCTGAGCGTTCGTCCCCCAGGAGCCCCGTGAGCACACCGCCGCGCCCGTCGCCGGGCACGCCCGCCTCGCCCTCGCCCTCGCCCGAGCATCGCGCCCGGGTCGACCTGCCCGAATGGATGCGCAACCCCCCGCCCGCGCGGCCGACCCTCGGCCGACGCCTTTCCGGCCTGGTGGAGGCCGTGCCGAGGCTGCGGGAGGCCCGGCGGGCGCTGTGGCGTTGGCGGGACCGGAGCCGGTTCAGCGAGCGACGCCCCGCCGTCGCGGCGATCGCGTCGTTCGTGGTCGTCGCCGGGGTGGCCACGATCCTCGTCGCGGGCACCCTGTACGTGTTCGTGAGGATGCGGGCCGGGGAGCCGTGAGTCCGGCGCGCGGCCGGCCCGACGAAACCGTGCTGCGCGGCCGGGGCGGCGGGTGCGAAGATCATGCGCCTTCGTCCCGTCGTAGACCAGGATCCCGCGCGATGACCGACCCGCAGCCGCCCGTCGCGGCGCCCACCGACGATCCGAGCGCCGCCGGGCCGGATCGGTCGCCCGCCTCCCGGGTCGACGAGGAGGTGCGGCTGCCGGACTGGATGCGCCAGGTGGGCACGGAGCAGGTGCTGGACCGGTCGGAGCGGCGGCGGCTGGCCTGGGGCCGGCACCGTGGCAAGCTCCTCGTCGCCGTCGTCGCCCTAGGCGCGGCGGGCCTGCTCGGCGCGACGGCGGTCGTCGTGGGCACCGTCGCCGAGGGCGTACGCACCGCCACCGCGCCGACGCCGGCACCCTCGCCCAGCGGGCCGCAGGACTACTTCGCCGGCACCCCTGCCGCCGGCTTCGCCGTCGGGGAGCGGGGCATCGCGCTGCCCCCGGCGCGGGCCACTGGCCCGTTCAGCGAGGCGCAGGTCCGTACGGCGCTCGACACGACCCGGCGGGCACTGGTCGAGAGCCGCCTGGCCGACACCATGCTGGGCGGCAATCCCGACCGGTTCCTCGGCGTGCTGGCGAAGGATTCCCGCAAGAGCCTCGAGCCGTTCCTCGGCGACGGGCGGCAGCGACACTTCGTTACCTGGCTCGTCAACGACTTTCGCCTGGTCGACGAGATCCGGGTCTCGGGGAAGGCCACCTACACGGCCACCGAGGACGACAGCGGGGTCCGGATGCTGTCGGTCACCACGAGGTTCTCCTGGGTGTACGCCTTCGAACGGCTGGCCGGCGAGGCCCCGCCCGAGGCGAACCTGGTGGTCGTCCGGGACACCCTCACCTGGCACTTCCCCCACCCCGACGACGTCGCGCCCACGGCACGAGGCCTGTGGCTGGCTTCCGCCGAGGCGTTCTACTGGAACGCCATGTGCGACAAGCTGAGCCGGCGGGGCAGGCTCGACGTCGATCCCGGGCAGTACCCGTCGCAGGGCTGGCGGGCCAACCGGCTGCCCCTGGCGGAGGTCTTCGACCCGGAACGGGCCGCCCTCATTCCCGGCACCTGCTGACCCGCCCCGCCGCGAAGCGGGTGTGAGAAGGGTGCCCTTCTCTACCGAATGCGTTAACAGGGGGCCCTTCCTTACATCCCCCGCACGGCGCCGACGACCGCCCAGCCGCCGGAGCGCAGCCGCAGCAGCAGGGCCGCCAGCCGCAGCAGCACGAACAGCGTCAGCCCGGCCCAGATGCCGCCGAGGCCGAGGTCGAACGCGTACGCCAGCCAGATCGCCGGCAGGAAACCGCCGAGGGCGGCGACGATCGTGAGGTTGCGCAGGTAGCGGACGTCACCCGCGCCGATCAGCACCCCGTCGAGGGCGAACACCACGCCGCCGATCGGCTGCAACGCCACCAGCCACGGCCAGGCGACCATCGCCTGCCCGCGCACCTGGGCGTCGGAGCTGAACAGGCCGGGCACGATGCCGGCCCCGGCGGCGATGAGCGCCGCGAACGCCACCCCGCAGACCGCGCCGAGCAGCGCCATCCGCCGGGCCAGGGCCCGCGCCCCGGCGGAGTCGCCGGCCCCGAGCGCCGCACCGATCAGCGCCTGCGCGGCGATCGCGAGGGCGTCGAGCACCAGGGCGGTGAAGAACCACAGTTGTACGGCGATCTGGTGCCCGCCGACAGCCGCCGCCCCGAACCGGGCGGCCACGGCGGTGGCGGACAGGAAGCTGGCCTGGAAGGCGACGCCCCGCACCAGCAGGTCCCGGCTGAGCAGCAGTTGCTGGCGGATCACCCGCAGCCGGGGGCGCAGCGGCACCCGCTCGCGGGCCAGGGCGGCGGCGAACAGGACGCCGGAGACGGTCTGTGCCACCGCGTTGGCCACCGCCGAGCCGGTCAGCCCCCAGCCGACCGGATAGACCAGCAGGACGCAGAGCAGGGCGGAGAGCAGGTTGGGGCCGAGCACGAACCACAGCGGCCGGCGGGTGTCCTGCACGCCGCGCAGCCAGCCGTTGCCCGCGGCGGCGAGCAGCAGGCCGGGCGCGCCGAGCGCGGCGACCCGCAGCCACCGCGCCGCCGCGTCGGCGACCTCTCCGGGGCCGGCGAGCGCCTCGGCCAGCGGGCCCGCGCCGAGCTGCATGCCGGCCGCGACCAGCACCCCGGCGCCGAACGCGAGCCAGGACGCCTGGACCCCCTCGGCGACGGCGCCGGCGCGGTCCCCGGCGCCGAAGCGGCGGGCGGCCCGCCCGGTGATCCCGTACGCCAGGACGGTGCCGAGCCAGGCGATCAGGGTCAGCACGGTGCCGGAGACGGCGAGCGCGGCCAGCGGCACCCGGCCCAGGTGGCCGATGACCGCCGTGTCGACCAGCACGTAGAGCGGCTCGGCGGCGAGCACCACGAGCGCGGGCAGGGCGAGCGCGGCGATCCGGCGCGGCGACGCGCCGGCGGACGGGGCGGGGGCAGGGACGGGTTGAGTCATCGACGCCGATCCTGACATGGCCCAGGTAAGGGCTGCAAGAACGACGGTCCCTTACTCGAAGCTCGCGCCCGGCTTCGGCGGAGTGATCACCGGGACGATTGCACTCGAACAGGGAAAGAGTGGTCTCGACATCGGGTCATCGGGCGGACACCACTCTTTCCGGCATCGAGCGCGATCTTCGAGGTGGCGCGGGCACGGCGTGGGCGAGGGCTCAGCGGGCGGACCGGGCGGGCGGGACCGGGCGGGCGGGACCGCCGGCGGCGCGCGACCCCGGCGGCATCAGCGCCTGTCGGCGTGGGTCACTGACGGGTGTCCATCGACGTCTGGAGCGCGCGGCGGGCCTGCTCGCGCGCCTCGTCGGTGTTCTCGGTCTTGGGCTTGCTGGGCATGGCGATTCCCTCCAGGGATGCGGGTCACGGGGGACACGGTGGCCCGACGGCCGGTCGTGCTGGACGCCCGTCGGCGGCCCGGGATCACCGGAGCGGCCGGTCTGGACGCGTGCGCCCGGGTCGGTCCGACCCTGGGGGGAGGCGGCGTCGGGTGCGACGCCACCGCCTGCGGACCAGCGCCGCAGCCACGGCGCCGATCGATTCCCAAGTTATCGTTCAGGTCCACATGCTGCCCACTGTTCCCGCCATTTGGACACATGGGAGTGGTCCGCGACACGTCGGCGAGGCGTTCGCGCCGGTCACGACGCCCTCGCCACCGACGCCACTCAGCGGGCGAGGAAGTGCCAGCCGAGCCACCACCAGAAGCCGAACAGGCCGATCCGGCCGACGGGGACCGGGCCCACCTCGTAGCGCATGACGTAGGCGCAGACATCGGCCAGCGACGGGATGCGCGAGCCGGGGCGGCGGGCCGCCCACTCGACGGCGGCGAAGAGCGTCAGGGCGGTGAGGAAGCCGCCGATGGCGAGGGCCCGCATCATCGCCGCACCAGCCCCCAGAAGGCGGCCAGCCAGGCGAACCAGGCCGCGGAGCGGACCAGCTCGTCCTCCAGCAGGGGGTCGGCCAGCCGGGAGAAGGTGGGGAACTCGTCGCCGACGGCCAGCACGAAGGTGACCCCCTCGAAGACGCCGAACACGGCCACCGGCAACACCCACCAGACCGCCCCCGCGCCGAGTCTGCGCGGCGCCGGCCGGCGCGGCACCCGGTTGCCCAGGCCCAGCCAGATCAACGCTCCCCCGGTGCCGAGGGTGTAGAGGTTCGCCGAGGCGGAGAACGAGGGCAGTTGCCCGCCGACCAGGGAGAGACAGACCAGCACCGGCACGGTGACCACGGGGCGCTCCCACGCCCGGGTCTCCGCGACGGAGAGCTCGCTCGGGTGCTCCATCCCCCGATTCTCCCCGCCGTCACCCACTGCAGGAAGGCCGACACCCCCCGGAGTCGCCCCTGATCTACGCCCCGATCAGCGCCTTGTCCAGCTCGGCGCGGATGCTGGCCACCACGTCGTCGACGCTGCCCCGGCCGGTGAAGCCGGCCGCGAACTTGTGCCCGCCGCCGCCGAGCGCGACCGCGACCCGGCTCACGTCCACCGCGCCCTTGCTGCGCATCGAGACGGCCCACTCGTCGGGGCGGACCTGCTTGACCACGCAGCTCACGTCCGCCTCGGCGGTGCACCGCACCGAGTCGATCAGGGCCTCCAGCACGTACGGCCGCTGGTCGTGCCGGGCCAGGTCGTCGAGCGTGGCGTACGTCCAGACCAGGCCGTTGCCCCCGGCCGCCGCCGGCTCCAGGCGGGCCCGGCACATCACCTCGCCGAAGAGCCGCACCGCCCCGAAGGGCCGGGTGTCGAAGACCCGGCGGGAGATGTCGCCGGGGCGGATGCCGGTGGCCAGCAGCCGCGCCGCCAGCTCGTGCACCGCCGGGGTGGTCGCCTCGAACCGGAACGACCCGGTGTCGGTGGTCAGGGCGACGTAGAGGCCCTCGGCGATCCCCGCGTCCAGCCGCACCCCGAGGCGGGCCAGCAGCTCCTCGGCCACCACGGAGGTGGCCGCGGCCCGGGGGTCGACGAGGTTGATCCCGCCGAACATGGTGTTCGACGCGTGGTGGTCGAGCACCAGCGCCGTGCCGGCCGTGGCGAGCCGGTCGACCAGGCCGCCGAGCCGCGACTCGCTCGCCGCGTCGAAGCAGACGACCAGGTCCGGCGCCGGGTACGCGTCCTGCTCGGCGACCAGCAGGTCGAGGCCGGGCAGCGCGCGGAACGGCTCCGGCACCTCCGGCGGGCCGGGGAAGGTCGCCCGGAGCTGGCGAACGCCGAGCTGGCGCAGCCCCAGCCCGAAGCCGAGCATGCTGCCGAGCGCGTCGCCGTCGGGGTTGACGTGGCAGATGAGCTGGACCTGCGCGTCGGCCGGCAGGTCGCGTACGGCCGCCACGGCCGCCGCCCAGTCGGCCTCGTCGGGCCCGGTGCCGGCCGCGCCGGCCGCCGGGTCGGTCACGGCCGGTCCGCGCCGCGTGGTGCGTCGGAGTCGGCGGCGGAGCCCGCGACGTCGTCGGCCTCGTCGTCGTCGGAGTCCTCGTCGAGCCGGTACGGCTGGGCGTCGCCCGCGTACTTGGCCTGGGCGGCGAGGCGCTGCACCTCGGCGTCGGCGTGGCGGGCCGCCGCGAGCAGGTCGTCGATCTGCTTGACCTGGTCCTGCACGTCGTCGAGGACGAAGGTCAGGCTCGGCGAGTGGCGCAGCCCGAGGGCCTTGCCGACCGTGCTGCGCAGCATCCCCTTGGCGCTCTCCAGCGCCGCCGCCGTGCTGGCCTGGGCAGCCGAGTCACCGAGGACGGTGTAGAACACCGTGGCGTCGCGCAGATCGGCGGTGATCCGGGCGTCGGTGATGGTGATCATGCCGAGGCGCGGGTCCTTGATCTGACTCCGCACCACCGACGCGACCAGTTCGCGAATGCGCTCCGCGTGCCGGCGTACCTTGGCCGGATCCGTCATCTCGCCCACCTCCACGGCGTCGGACTCCCGGTCGGCTCCGGCGGCGCGGGACGCCGCCGGAGCCGACCGGCCAACAGTTCGAACACTACCTTCGCGATCGGGCCGGCCGCCGGTCCCGGGCGGCACCGCCCGCACTGTCAGTCGTCGTCGCCGTAGAGGCGTCGACGGGCCGACAGCAGCTCGACCTCCGGGCGGCCCGCCACCAGGCGCTCGCAGGAGTCGAGCACCTCGCGCACGTGCGCGCCCTCCGCGGCCACCACGGCCACGGCAATCTCCGCCCGACCGTGCAGGTCGAGCGCCCCCACCTCGGCGGCCGACACCTCGAAGCGGCGCAGCGCCGCCACGATCGGCCGTACGTAGGATCTCTTGGCTTTGAGCGACCGGGAGTCGCCCGGCAGCAGCAGGTCGAAGACCACGGTTCCGGTGAACATCGCCCCGGACGATACCCGCGGTTACCCCCGCATGATCAAGGGGTTTACGCCGTTGCGGGCGTAAACCCCTCGATCAGTGCGTCGGACGCGTCAGGCGCGCGGCTTCTCCCGCATCTCGAAGGTCTCGATGACGTCGCCGACCTGGACGTTGTTGTAACCGCCCAGCGTCAGACCACACTCGAAGCCCTCGCGGACCTCCGTCGCGTCGTCCTTGAACCGCTTGAGGGAGCTGATCGTGAGGTTGTCCGCCACGACCGACCCGTCCCGCAGCAGCCGCGCCTTGGCGTTGCGGCGGATGATGCCCGACCGGACGATACAGCCGGAGATGTTGCCGACCTTGGACGAGCGGAACACGTCGCGGATCTCCGCGCTGCCCAGCTCGACCTCCTCGTACTCCGGCTTGAGCAGCCCCTTGAGCGCGGCGTCGATCTCCTCGATGGCCTGGTAGATGACGGTGTAGTACCGGATCTCCACGCCCTCGCGGTCGGCCATCTCGCGGACCTTGTTGGCGGCCCGCACGTTGAAGCCGATGATCGTGACCGCCTCGGACGAGGCGCTCGCGAGCATGACGTCGCTCTCGGTGATCGCGCCCACGCCCCGGTGGATGATCCGGAGCTGGACCTCCTCGGGGATGTCGAGGTTGAACAGCGCGTCCTCGAGCGCCTCCACGGAACCGGAGACGTCGCCCTTGAGCACCAGGTTGAGCGAGGTCTTCTCGCCCTCCTTGAGCTGCTCCATGAGCGTCTCGAGGGTGGCCCGGCCGCGGGAGTTGGCGAAGGACGCCGCCCGCCGCCGTGCCTGCCGCTGCTCGGCGATCTGCCGCACCGTGCGGTCGTCGGCCGCCGCGAGGAAGGTGTCGCCCGCCCCGGGGACCGCGGTGAGACCGAGCACCAGCACCGGACGGGCGGGACCCGCCTCGGCGACCTGGTTGCCGTTCTCGTCGAGCATCGCCCGGACCCGGCCGTGCGCCCCACCGGCGACGATCGAGTCGCCCGCCCGCAGGGTGCCCTTCTGCACCAGCACCGTCGCCACCGCGCCCCGGCCCTTGTCCAGGTGCGCCTCGATGGCCACACCCTGCGCCGGCCCGTCGATCGGAGCGGTCAGCTCCAACGACGCGTCGGCGGTGAGCAGGACGGCCTCGAGCAGGTCGTCGATGCCGATGCCCGGCTTCGCGGCCACGTTGACGAACATGGTGTCGCCGCCGTACTCCTCGGCGACCAGCCCGTACTCGGTCAGCTGCTGGCGGACCTTGTCGGGGTTGGCCTCCGGCTTGTCGACCTTGTTGACCGCCACCACGATCGGCACGTCCGCCGCCTTGGCGTGGTTGAGCGCCTCGATGGTCTGCGGCATCACGCCGTCGTCGGCCGCCACCACCAGGACCACGATGTCCGTGACCTGGGCGCCACGGGCACGCATGGCGGTGAACGCCTCGTGACCCGGGGTGTCGATGAAGGTGACCGCCCGGTCCTCGCCCTCGTGCGGGACGTGGACCTGGTAGGCACCGATGTGCTGGGTGATGCCGCCGGCCTCGCCCGCGACCACGTTCGCCTTGCGGATCGCGTCGAGCAGCTTGGTCTTACCGTGGTCGACGTGACCCATGACGGTCACGACCGGCGCACGGCTGACCAGGCGGTCCTCCGCGACCTCGGCGTCGAGGTCGATGTTGAACTGCGCGAGCAGCTCGCGGTCCTCGTCCTCCGGGCTGACGATCTGCACGTCGAAGCCGAGGTGCTCACCCAGCAGCAGCAGGGTCTCGTCGGAGCAGGACTGGGTCGCGGTGACCATCTCGCCCAGGTTGAACATCTCCTGGACCAGCGAACCCGGGTTGGCGTTGATCTTGTCGGCGAAGTCCGACAGCGACGCGCCACGGGAGAGCCGGACGACCTGACCCTGACCCCGGGGGGCACCCGAGCTCATGGTCGGGGCCGACAGGTTGTCGAACTCCTGTCTGCGCTGCTTCTTGGACTTGCGACCCCGCGTCGGCTTGCCGCCCGGACGCCCGAAGGCACCCGCGGCGCCGCCGCCACGGCCGCGACCGCCACCACCCGGACGGCCACCACCGCCGGCCGGGCCACCCGGCCGGAAACCGCCACCGGCACCGGGAGCGCCGCCACCGCCACCGGGACCGCCACGGTAGCCACCGCCACCGCCGCCGCCACCGGGACCGCCACGGTAGCCACCGCCACCGCCGCCGCCGCCGGGACCGCCACGGAAGCCGCCGCCGCCACCGGGACGACCGGCACCGCCGCCACCGCCGGGACGACCCGCGCCGGGGCCACCGGGGCCACCGGGCCGGCCGGGGCGCTGGCTCGGCATGGACGCCGGGCTGGGCCGGGGCGGCATGGACGCCGGGCTGGGCCGCGGCGGCATGCCCGCCGGGCTGGGCCGGGGGCCGCCGGCACCGGCGGCCGGGGGCCGCTGCTGCTGACCGCCCTGGATGCCGAACGGGTTGTTACCGGCGCCGCGCGCCGGCGGGCGACCGCCCGGCCGGGCGCCGGGGCCCTGGCCCTGACCCGGGCCACCGGGGCGACCGGCGGCCGGGGAACCCGGGCGGGGCGGCATCGCGCCCGGACCGGGACGCGGGCCGGGACGGGGACCGCCCTCCGCCGGAGGCTCCCGGCGGACGTTCTCACGCTGCTGCTGGCGGGCGGCCTGGGCGGCCTTGACCGCGGCCTCCTGCTCGGCCTTCAGCGCGGCGGCACGCGCCTCGGCGGCGGCCACCTCGATGTCGTGGGCACTCGCCGGCTTGGCGACCGGGGTCGCCGGCTGCGGCGGGCCGGGGACCGGGCCCTTGGGCTTCGGTCCGGGGGTCGGCGGGCCGGGCCGCCGGGGCGGCATCGGCTTCGCCGTGACCCGGGGGGCACCCGGGGTCGGGGACGGCGTCGGAGTCGGGGTCGACGTCGGGCTCTGGGTGGCCGCCGGAGGGGCGGACGGTGCCGGCGAGCCGGCGGAGGCGACGAAGGCGTTGCGCAGCCGACGGGCGACGGGCGCCTCGACGGTGCTGGACGCGGACTTCACGAACTCGCCCATTTCCTTCAGCTTGGCGAGAACTGTCTTACTTTCGACCCCGAGCTCCTTGGCAAGCTCGTGTACGCGGGCCTTACCTGCCACTGCACTCCTCACTCCGAGGTCGTGCGGGCAGCACCCGCAGCGACCTCACTCCTGCACTTGAAGCCTGGTCATTTCAGGGACTTCATCGTGTGCTCATGTCGGTCGTCCTACCTTGCTAGCGACCCTCGCCCGGTCGGGATGACCGGACGTAGTGGTTGGCGCATCGACGTGCTCGGCCAGCACACCGTGGTCGACGACCCCGGTGACGCGCAACGCGCGCCCGAAGGCACGGCGGCGCACTGCCAGCGCGAAGCAGGCCGGATCCGGGTGCATGTTCGCTCCCCGACCCGGCAGCCTGCGGGCCGGATCGGGCCGGAGGCTGTGACCAGCTCCGTCGCCGACCGCGACGATCCGCAGCAATTCGCTGGCCGGCGCACGTCGCCGGCAGCCCACACAGGTGCGCTCCGGCAGCGCGCGTCGTACCACTGGAAGAAGTCTACCCCTAGCTCCCCGAGATCGCGCCGCCCGGCTCCCGGACGTGATCGGTCCCGCCCCGCGCGGCGGTCGTCGCCTGCTCCGCGTCCGAGCGGATGTCGATCCGCCAACCGGTCAATCGGGCAGCAAGGCGGGCATTCTGCCCCTCCCGGCCGATCGCGAGGGAGAGCTGGAAGTCCGGCACGGTCACCCGGGCGGTCCGGGTGGCCAGGTCGACCACCTCGACCCGCAGCGCCTTGGCCGGCGAGAGCGCGTTGCCGACGAAGGTGGCCGGGTCGTCCGACCAGTCGATGATGTCGATCTTTTCGCCGTGCAGCTCGCTCATCACGGCGCGGACCCGCTGCCCCATCGGCCCGATGCAGGCGCCCTTGGCGTTGACGCCCGGCGTGGTGGACCGCACCGCGATCTTCGTGCGGTGGCCGGCCTCCCGGGCGATGGCCCCGATCTCCACGGTGCCGTCGGCGATCTCCGGCACCTCCAGGGCGAACAGCTTCTTCACCAGCGCCGGGTGGGACCGGGACAGGGTGATCTGGGGACCGCGCATGCCCTTGGCGACGTGCACCACGACGCAGCGGATCCGCTCGCCGTGGGCGTACCGCTCGCCGGGGACCTGCTCCGACTGCGGCAGCACGCCCTCCAGCTTGCCCAGGTCGACGCTGACGATGCCCTTCTCGCTGCGCGCCTCGTGCGCCTGCACCACGCCGGTGACCAGGTCGCCGTCGCGGCCGACGTACTCGCCGAAGTGCACCTCGTCGGTGGCCTCCCGCAGCCGCTGGAGGATCACCTGCTTGGCGGTCATGGCCGCGATCCGGCCGAAGTCGTGCGGGGTGTCGTCCCGCTCCCGCACCACCGTGCCGTCGTCGTCCAGCTCCTGGGCGTAGACCAGGGCCGCGCCGGTCTTGCGGTCGATCTCGACCCGGGCGTGCGGCTCGGCCCCGTCGGTGTGCCGGTAGGCGGTCAGCAGCGCGGTCTCGATCGCCGCGAGGATCGTGTCGAACGGGATCTCCCGCTCGCGCTCGAGTGCGCGCAGCGCCGCGAGGTCGATGTTCACCTCTCCTCGTCCTCCACATCATCTTCGTCGTCGATGTCGTCAGTGTCTGAGCTGTCGCCGGACCCGTCGTCGGCGATCTCGTCGAGCTCGTCGTCGGCCACCTCGTCGAGGCGGTGGAACTCCACCTGCACCCGGCCGGGGCCGAGCTCGGCGTGGCCGAACTCGGCGCGGCCGGAGTCGGTCTCCAGCACCACGCGCTCGTCGTCGGCCTCGACCACCCGGCCGGTGACCTGGCGGTCGCCGGCGGGCTGCTCGGCGCGCTGCCCGGGCAGCGCGGCCCGGACCGTCACCTTCACCAGCCGGCCGACGTTGCGCCGCCAGTGCCGGGGCAGGGTGAGCGGGCGGTCCACCCCGGGGGAGCTGACCTCCAGCTGGTATTCGCCCGCGAGGATGTCGCCGCCGGACTCCTCGGCGGCGTCGAGCGCGGCGGAGACGGCCCGGGAGACGTCGGCGACGGCGTCCAGGCTGATCCCGCCGTCGGCGTCGACGATCACCCGCACCACGTGCCGGCGGCCGGCGCGGGAGACGGAGACGTCCTCCAGGTCGTAGCCAGCCCCGTTGACCACCGGCTCGATCACCGCCCGCAACCGGGCCCGCCGCGCCGCGAGGTCCACCCGGGGGCCGCCGACGCGGTCACCGCCACGAGGGCCGTCGGCGCGCCGGGGTCTCCCCGTCGGCCCCGTCGACCTGGTGGTACGGCCCCGCTGCGTCATCTGGCGCACCCCTTCGTGAACGACGACGCCCGGTCGGACGCCATGCCGGCACGCCACCGGGGCAGACGCGCCGGTGGCTGCGCAGAGCGTAACGCGCCTACGGCGCGGCGGGCCGGGCGGCGCACCGACTCCCCTGGCCCACGTGTCCGCCGCGATGGTGTTGACTTGTCCGGTGGCAAGGGGCAGAACGACACCGCACGACCGAGCACTCGGGCATTCCCGGCGAAACCTCCTGCGCGCGGGCGCGCTCCTGGCGCTCGGCGGGGCCGTCGCGCCGCTGACCGGCTGCGACCTCCTCGACCGGGGCGACCAGCAGGACCAGGCCCCCGACCCGCTCGAACCCCTCGCCACGCAGGCCCGCGAGCTGGCCGCCCGGCACCGCGCCGCGCTGGCCGCCGACCCGGGCCTGGCCCCGCTGCTCACCCCGATCGCCGACGCCCACGAGGCGCACGCCGCCGAGCTGGCGAAGCTGACGGGCCGCCCGCCGGCCTCGCCGGGGCCGTCGCCGGAGGCCACCACCGACGGCGACCGGGCGGCGGTGCTGGCCGCGTTGCGCAAGGCCGAGCAGGACGGCCGCGAGGCGGCCGCGAAGCTGTGCGAGGCGGCCCCGGCCGACCGGGCGGCCCTGGTCGGCTCGATCGCCGCCGCGCGGGCGACCCACGTGGAGGCGCTGAAGTGAGACACCGCCAGGCACCGTCCGGCCCGGCCGAGGCCCTGGGCGGCGCGCTCACCGCCGAGTACGCCGCGGTCTTCGCGTACGGGGTGATCGGGGTGCGCCTCGCCGACGCCGCCCGCACGGCCGCCCGCCGCGCCGAGGCGGCGCACCGGTCCCGGCGGGACGCGCTGGTGCTCCAGCTCAGCGCGGCCGGCGGCACCGTCCCCGCCGACAAGGCCGGCTACACGCTGCCGTTCCCCGTCACCGACGCCGCGGGCGCCCTGCGGCTGGCGGTGGAGGTGGAGGAACGCACCGCGGCCTTCTGGCGCGTGGCGCTGCCGCACACCACGGGCGAGGACCGCAACCGGGCCCTCGCGGCGCTGACCGACTGCGCGGTGCGGGCCACCAGATGGCGGCGCACCGCCGGGGTGACTCCCGTCACCGTGGCCTTCCCCGGCCGCCCCACCTGACCGCGCTGACCGGGGCCGCAGCGTTTGCGCTGGTCGCACCGGCGGGACCCGCGATTGCGGATGGCATACCAGGTATGCATACTTCGGAGCCATGTCCATCCGTCACGGCCTGCTCGCGCTCCTCGAACGCGGCCAGATGTACGGCTACCAGCTCCGGGCCGCGTTCGAGGAGTCGACCGGCTCGACCTGGCCGCTGAACATCGGGCAGGTCTACACCACCCTCTCCCGGCTGGAACGGGACGGGCTGGTCCGGCCGCTGCCGGAGAGCGAGGCGGGGCAGCGCCCGTACGAGATCACCGACGCCGGACGGGCGGACCTGGCGCTGTGGTTCGCGACCCCGATCAGCCGCACCGACCGCCCCCGCGACGAGCTGGCGATCAAGCTGGCCCTGGCGCTGACCACCCCCGGGGTCGACGTGCGGGCGGTGGTGCAGACCCAGCGCACCGCGACCATGCGGGCGTTGCAGGAGTTCACCCGGTTGAAGTACGCCAGCGACCGGCCCGAGGACCTGCCCTGGCGGCTGGTGCTCGACGCGATGGTGTTCCAGGCCGAGGCGGAGATCCGCTGGCTGGACCACTGCGAGACGAGCCTGGTCCGGCACCGGCCGGCCGGGTCCGGCGGGCGGGCGGGCCCGGGGCGGCCGGCGGAGGTGGAGGCGGACCGGGACGGCGAGGAGGCGCGGCGATGAGCGGGACGGGCGGCGCGCCGACGACCCGCCCCGACCCGCCCGACCCGCGCCACGGCCCGGGCGACCCGGCGGGCCCTGGCGGTTCCGGCGGCCGGGTCGGACCCGACGCGGCGGCCCGCCCCGGAGACGACCCCCGTGCGCGGGCGACGACGGCCGTGCTCGACGTCCGCGACGTGCACCGCACCCACGGCAACGGCGACGCCGCCGTGCACGCCCTGCGCGGGGTGAGCCTCACCGTCGCCCCCGGCGAGCTGGTCGCGGTGATGGGCCCCTCCGGCTCCGGCAAGTCCACCCTGCTCGCCCTCGCCGGCGGCCTGGACGGCCCGACCGCGGGCGAGGTCCGCGTCGAGGGGCAGGCGCTCGGCGCGCTGGACCCGCGTGCGCTGGCCCGGCTGCGCCGCCGGCGGATCGGCTACATCTTCCAGAACCTGAACCTGCTGGGCAGCCTCACCGCCGCCGAGAACGTCGCGCTCCCCCTCGAACTCGACGGCGTCGGCGTGCGCCAGGGCCGGCGGGCGGCCCGGGCCGCGCTCGCCGAGGTGGGCCTCGCCGAGCTCGGCGACCGCTTCCCCGACCAGCTCTCCGGCGGCCAGCAGCAGCGGGTGGCCATCGCCCGCGCTCTGGTCGGCGAGCGGCGGCTCGTGCTGGCCGACGAGCCGACCGGCGCGCTGGACTCGCAGACCGGCGAGGCGGTGCTGCGCCTGCTGCGCCGCCGGGTCGACGCGGGTGCCGCCGCCGTCCTGGTCACCCACGAGGCCCGGCACGCCGGCTGGGCCGACCGCGTCGTGTTCCTGCGCGACGGGGTCATGGTGGACTCGACGGCCCCGCTGGGCGGTGTCGAGCAACTGCTGGCCGGCAGCGGCCGGTGACCGGCGGGCGACCCGGCCGCGACCGGCGGCTGCTGGCGGCGCTGCGCTCGTGGCGGGCCGCCCTGCGCATCGCCCGGCGGGAGGCGCGCCGGGCCCGCGGCCGGACCGCGCTGGTCCTTGCGATGATCACCCTGCCGGTGCTGGGGCTGACCCTCTCCGCCGTCAGCTACGACATGGCGGAGTTGAGCCGGGCCGAGCGGATCGACCGGCGGCTCGGCGTCGCCGACGCGGAGCTGCGCTGGGTCGCCGAGGGCCCGGTGGCGCAGGACGCCTGGGGCGACACCACCTACCAGCGCGACGGCGTGCCGAGCCGGAGCCGCCCGGTCGCCGCCGACGAGCTGACCGCCCTGCTGCCGGCCGGCAGCAGCGTCGCCGAGGTCCGCTGGTGGGTGCCGTTCGAGGCCCGCGCCGGGGGCAGGCGCGAGTCGGTCGACGGGCGGCTGCTGGACCTGACCGACCCGCTGCTGCGGGGGCAGGGCCAGGTGCTCGCCGGCCGTCCCCCGACGGCGGCCGACGAGGTCGGGCTCAACCGCGCGGCGCTGCGCCGGTTGGGCGCGGAGCTCGGCGACCGGATCGTCCCGGCCGACGGGTCGGCCGAGCGGACCGTGGTCGGGGTGGTGGAGTTCCCCGACAACCTGCGGCCGACCGTGGCGCTGCCGCCCACGGATCGACCGGGCGACCCGCGCAACGAGTCGAGCTGGCTCGTCGACCTGCCGGCCGACGCCGATCCCGGGCTGACGGAGCGGCTCAACGCGCGCGGGATCGTGGTGGCCGCCCGCACCCCGGCGCCGCACCCCACGGCGGAGGCCGGCAGCACGGGGGTCGCGCTCAGCGTCGAGGACACCAGCACCACGCTGCTGGTGGCCGGCCTCGGCCTGCTCGAGGTGGTGCTGCTCGTGGGTCCGGCGTTCGCCGTCGGCGTGCGGCGTCGCCGCCGCGACCTCGCCCTGGTCGCGGTGGCCGGTGGCGACGCCGCGCACCTGCGCCGCATCGTGCTGGCCGACGGGGTGGTGCTGGGCGGCGCGGGGGCCGTCGCCGGGCTGGCGCTGGGCATCGCCGGCGCGTTCGCGGCCCGGCCGCTCATCGAGGAGTACGTCTTCGGGGCGCGCTTCGGGGCGTACCGCGTCTTCCCGGCCGCGCTGGCGGCGATCGCCGCGGTCGCGGTGCTGGCGGGGGTGCTCGCGGCCCTGGCGCCGGCCTGGGCCGCCGCCCGGCAGGACGTGGTGGCCGGGCTGGCCGGGCGGCGCACCCCGCCGGAGCACCGGCGGCGCTGGCCGCTGATCGGCGTGCTGCTGGCCGCCGTCGGCGTGGCGGTGGCCGCCCTCGGGGCCACCTGGGACGCCACGGCGGTGCTCTTCGCCGGCCTGGTCCTGGGCGAGCTCGGGCTGGTCTTCGTCACCCCGACGCTGGTCGGGCTGCTCGCCCGGGCCGGCCGGTGGTTGCCGCTCGCGCCCCGGATCGCGCTGCGCGACGCCAGCCGCAACCGTTCCTCGGCGGCGCCCGCGATCTCGGCGGTGATGGCCGCGGTCGCCGGCAGCGTCGCCCTCGGCGTCTACGTGGCCAGCGACAGCGCCCGCACCCACGCCAGCTACGTGCCGTCCATGCCGTACGGGCACGCCATGGTCGTCGGCCCCGGCGACCAGACGACGCCGCCGCCGGTGTCCCGGGTCGCCGAGGTGGTCGCTGCGGCGCTGCCGGGCAGCACGGTGGCCCAGGTCGACGTCCCGGCCTGTCCCGCCCGGTTCGACTCGGACAACTGGTGCGACGTCCGGGTGGAGCTGCCGGCCGGACGGGCCTGCCCGTACCAGGTGGGGCAGTTGCGCGACGCGGCCGTGCGGGCCCAGGCCCGCAGCGACCCGCGGTGCGGCGGTTGGGTGGAGGAGGGCTACCCCACGGGCTACGCCGTGTCCGTCTCGGTCGACGACGGCGACGCGCTGGCGGCGCTGACCGGGGCCGGCCCCGAGGAGCTGGCCGCCGCCCGGCGGGTGCTGGCGGCCGGCGGCGCGGTCGTCACCGACGAGCGGTACCTCCTCGCAGGCCGGCTCACCCTCACGGCGATCCGGGTGGGTGCGGAGCCGGAGCCCGTGGTGACCGCGACCGCCACCGTCCCCGGGTACGCGCTGCGCGGCGGCGTCGGAACCGACCAGCTCACCGTGTCCCGCGCCGCCGCCGCCCGGCTCGGGCTCGACACCCGCCAGATCGGCTACGCGGTGGACACCGCCGCCGCACCGACCCCCGCCCAGCAGGACCGCCTCGACGTGGAGCTGCGCCGGCTCGGCCAGCTCGACGTGATCGTCGAGCGGGGGACGTGGGGCAGCGACGACCGTTCCCTGCTGCTGGTGCTGGCCGTCGGATCCGGCCTGATCACGGTGGGCGCGGCGGCCGTCGCCACCGGCCTCGCCGCGGCCGAGGGGCGGGCGGACCTGTCCACCCTCGGCGCCGTGGGCGCCAGCCCCCGGATGCGGCGGGTGCTCTCGCTGTGCCAGGCCGGGGTGATCGCCGTGCTCGGCTCGGCGCTGGGCATCGTGGTCGGGCTGGGCACGGCGGTGATCATCCTGGTCGCCCTCAACCGCCGGTTCGACACGGCGTGGCCGGTGCCGGAGCCGTACCCGATCGTGGTCCCGTGGCTCAACCTGGGCGTGCTGGTGGTGGTGCCGCTGGTGGCGATGGTCGGCGCGGCCCTGTTCACCCGGTCCCGGCTGGCCGTCGAACGCCGGCTCGACTAACTGCCGGCTCGACTGACTGCCGGCTCGACCGGCTGCCGGCCTCAGGTGCCACACTGACGGGGTGTCCGCTATCGGTACCCTGACCCGCCGCCTCGGCCACCACCGCTGGTTCGGCGTCACGATCCGGCTGCTCGTCCCCGTCGACCGGGCGGTCGGCCGGCTCACCAAGGGACGGGTGGTCGCGCTGGGCCTGGTCCCCTCGCTGGTCATCACCACCACCGGGCGTCGCTCGGGCCTGCCACGCAGCAACCCCCTGCTGTACGTGCCGGACGGCGACGCCTTCGTGGTGGTCGGCTCCAACTGGGGGCAGCAGCACCAGCCCGCCTGGGCGCTGAACCTGCTCGCCGACCCGGCCGCCGAGGTCGACGTGCGGGGGCGGCGGCTGGCGGTGCGCGCCGAGGTGGCCACCGGCGCGGAACGCGACCGGCTCTGGGAGCTGCTGACGACCGAGTGGCCGGCCTACGAGACGTACGTCGAGCGGGCCGGCGGGCGGGAGATCCGCGTCTTCCGGCTGGTGCCCCGCTGACCCGGACCGACGCCGGGCGGTGACGCCGGCCGGGCGCGGCGCACCGGGCGGTCCCGCCGCCGGGTGACTAGGGTGGGGCCGCGTGGAGCCTTACCAGGACGACCCCCGGTGGTCGGTGGCGGAGCGGGTCGCCGCGGCGGCCCGGCGACGCTTCGCGGCCGACGTCCTGGCCGTCGCGGTGCACGGCCCGCTGGCCCACGGCGACGACGACGGCGGCGGGGACGGCGAGGTCGGGCTGCTGATCGCCACCTACCGGCCCGGCACGGGGCCGCGGCCGGCGACCCGCCGCGTCGACGGGGTGCTGGTCGACCTGACCGTCACGGCCGCCGACGACCACCTGGCGCGGGCCCGGTCGATCACGGCGCGGTGGCCACTGGTCGCCGACCGGTACGTCACCACCCGGGCGCTGCACGACCCGACCGGCTGGTTGCCGACCCTGCGCGACGAGCACCTGGCCACGCTGGCCCGCGCCCGGCCGGCGGAGTTCACCGGCGCCGCCCGGCAGGCGTGGTACCGCGGCTACGCCGCGCACGCCCGGGCCGCCCGGCTCGCGCAGTGGTACGAGACGGACCAGGCGCTGCTGATGCTCGGCGAGGCCCGGCTCGCGGCGGCCACGGTCAACGGGCTGCTCAGCCGCACCTACTTCCGGGACCCGGGCGACGCGGTGCGCCGCACCGGCCTGGCCGGGGCGGACATGACCGAGGTCGGCGCGGTGCTGGCCCGGCAGGCCGAGGAGCTGGCCGCCCGGGGCCGCCCCGTGGACGGCACCGTCGACGACCTCCTCGCCGGCTGACCGGCCCCCTTCAAAGTGTGAGAAGGGAACCCTTCTCGACCGCAGGCGTTAACAGGGGGCCCCTCCTTACAGGCCGCCCTGGATGCCGATGAGGGCGCCGATCAGGTAGGTCGCGGCGGCCGCCGCCGCGCCGAGGAGGAGCTGCCGCAGGCCGCTGCTCCACCAGGCGCGGTTGGTGAACCGGGCCACGATCGCCCCGGCCGTGAAGAGCCCGACCCCGCCGACGGCCAGCGCGAGCCACAGGCTGGTGGCCCCGAGCAGGTAGGTCAGCAGCGGGACCAGCGCCCCGACCGAGAAGAACAGGAACGACGAGATCGCCGCCGCCCACGGGCTCGGCTGGTCGTCCGGGTCGACGCCCAGCTCCTCCCGGACGTGCACCCGCAGCGCCTCCTCCGGGTTGGCCCGCACCGCCTCGGCGACCTGCGTGGCGAGGTCGCGGGACAGGCCCCGGGCCACCCACGCGTCGGCCAGCTCGCGGGCCTCCGCGTCCGGGTGCCGCTCCAGCTCGCGGCGCTCCTTGGCGACCTCGGCGGCGACCTGCTCGTTGGCCGAGCGGACGCTCGTGTACTCGCCGAGGCCCATCGAGATCGCGCCGGCGACCAGGCCGGCGACGCCGGTGAGCACGATGCTGCGCGGCGACACCCCGCCACCGCCGACGCCCGCGATCAGGGCGATGTTGGTGACCAGGCCGTCCATCGCGCCGAACACGGCCGGCCGCAGCCAGCCGCCGGACACGTCCGCGTGGTGCGCCTCGCGCAGCGCCGCCGGGGTGTCGCTCACGGCAGGGTCAGGATCTCGTGGCCGTCCTCGGTGACGAGGATCGTGTGCTCGAACTGGGCGGTCCACTTCCGGTCCTTCGTGACGACCGTCCAGCCGTCGTCCCACATGTCGTACTGGTGGGTGCCGAGGGTGATCATCGGCTCGATGGTGAACGTCATGCCCGGCTCCATCACGTCGGTGGGCCGGGGGCTGTCGTAGTGCGGCACGTACAGGCCGCTGTGGAAGGCCTCCCCGATGCCGTGGCCGGTGAAGTCGCGGACCACCCCGTAGCCGAACCGCCTGGCGTACGACTCGATGACCCGGCCGATCACGTTGATCTGCCGGCCGGGGGCGACCGCCCTGATCCCCCGCAGCATCGCCTCGTGGGTCCGCTCGACCAGCAGCCGGGCCTCCTCGGCGACCTCGCCGACGCAGAAGGTGGCGTCGGTGTCGCCGTGCACCCCGCCGATGTACGCGGTGACGTCGACGTTGACGATGTCGCCGTCGAGCAGCACGGTGGAGTCGGGGATGCCGTGGCAGATCACCTCGTTGAGGCTGGTGCAGCAGGACTTCGGGAAGCCCTTGTAGCCCAGCGTCGACGGGTAGGCACCGTGGTCGCAGAGGAACTCGTGCACCACCCGGTCGATCTCGTCGGTGGTCACCCCCGGCTTGCAGTGCTCGCCGGCGAGCTGCGTGGCCTGGGCGGCGAGCCGGCCGGCGACCCGCATCCGCTCGATGGTCTCCGGGGTCTGCACGTGCGATCCGGTCCACTGGCGGGGCTGCTTCTTGCCCACGTACTCCGGGCGGACGATGTGGGGCGGCACCGGTCGCGTCGGGGTGAGCGTGCCGGGGGTCAGCGGCGCACGGACGGTCATGGGGCAAGCCTATCGCCGGGCCGGCGTCGGGCGGGGCGGCCGGTGCCCGGCGACGCCGGCGACACCGGGGCGCGGCCTCGGCCGACCGGTTGTTGCCGACCCCCTTCCGCTGTGCCATCGTGTTCTGCGTGGATCAAGGGGGTGCCGCTCCCGTCTTCTCCGCCCGCACGGAGACCGACGGCGACCACATCCGCGTGGTGGTCGCCGGCGAGGTGGACATGGCCACCGCCGACACGATGCTCCAGGCTGCGCTGCGTGAGCCGGCCGGTCGGGTGACCCTCGACCTGCGGGGGGTCACGTTCTTCGACTCGGCGGCGATCCACGCCGTGGTCCGGCTCGCCCAGCGCTTCCCGGGCGCGCTCACCGTGCTGCCGTCGCGGCAGGTCCGCCGGGTGCTGGAGATCTCCGGCCTGGCCGGTCAGGGGTGGGTCGCCCCCGCCTGAGCCCGGCCCGGTGGGGCCCCGGCCACCGCCCGGCGGCCCGGCCCGAGGCACCCGCGCTCAGTCCCGCAGCCGCCGGCTCAGCGTCACCTGCGTGCCCTCGGCGGTACGGCTGACCGTCAGGTCGCCGAGGGCCCTGATCAACGCCAGCCCGCGCCCGCGGAAGCCCGCGCCGGTCGACTCCCGCCACTGCCCGCTGTCCCGGATCGTCGCCACCACCGTGCCGTCGGCGATGGTCACCTCCACGCCGATGGTCGGCTCGGCCGGGGAGACCGGGTGCTCGATGGCGTTCGCCGCGGCCTCGGAGACCGCGACGGTGAGGTCGAACAGGTCGTTCTCGCCGACCCGGTGGGCGGTGAGGAAGTCCTCCAGCCGCCGGCGCAGCACGCTCAGCCGGGTGGGGTCGGCGGGCAGCCGCAGCGCGAACCGGTGCGGTTCGGTCGCCTCCAGCGCGAGCACCGCCACGTCGTCGCGGCGGGGGCGCCCGGCGACCCGCGCCACGACCGCGTCGACCAGGTCGGCGACGTGCTCGCCGCCGGCGGCGTCGGCGCGGAGCTGCTCCAGGGCCGCGTCGAGGCCGAGCTGCCGGTCCTCGATCAGCCCGTCGGTGTAGAGCAGCAGCCGGGCCCCCGGGGCCAGCGCGTCGTCCACGGTCCGGTACGACGCGCCGGGGATCGCGCCGACCGGCGGCCCGAGCGCGCGGTCGTGCAGGAACGCCACGTCGTCTCCTCGGATCAGCAGGGGGGACGGGTGCCCGGCGCTGGCATAGCGGAGCCGGCCGGTGCGGGGCGCGAAGCGCAGGCAGACCACGGTCGCGAAGGACGGCTGCTCCGCCGAGCCGACCAGCCGGTTGAGCCGGGTCAGCGACTCGCCGGGGTCGTAGCCCTCCAGCACGTACGCCCGCAGCGCGTTGCGGAGCTGGCCCATCGAGGCGGCGGCCCGCACGCCCTTGCCGACGACGTCGCCGATGACCAGGACCAGTTCGTCGTCGTCGAGCCGGATCACGTCGTACCAGTCGCCGCCGACCTCGGCGTCGGCGCTGCCGGGCAGGTAGCGGCTGGCCACCACCGCGCCGGGCAGCCGGGGCAGCGACCGGGGCAGCAGGCTGTGCTGGAGGGTGGTGGCGATGCGGTGCTCGGCCTCGTAGAGCTGGGCGTTCTCCAGCCGCACGCCGACCAGCCGGGCGAGCTGGGTCAGCGCGGCGTGGCCGGGGTCGGCGGCGTCCTCGGCGTGCCCCCAGACCCGCAGCTCGCCCAGCGTCTCCCCGGCGCTGCCGGTCAACGGCAGCACGGCGGACGGTTCGACGGCGGCGGTCCCGCCGCCGTCTGCCTCGTAGCGGGCCCCGGTGGCGGTGGCCACCACCCGGACCGCCTCGGCGAGGCCGAGCGCGTGCCGGGCGGCCACCTGGAGCACCTCGGCGGTGGTGCGGGCGGTGTTCACGGCGACGGCGGCGTCGGCCAGGGCGCGCAGCCGCCGGATGATCTGCCCCCGGAGCTGCCCCAGCTCGACGTTCGCCCGGACCCGGGCGATCAGCTCCTCGCCGGAGAACGGTTTGGTCAGGTAGTCGTCCGCGCCGACGGCGAGGCCGGCGACGGCCTCCGCCGAGCCGGCCCGGGCCGACAGCAGCACGATCGGCACGTGCCGGGTGCGCGGGTCGGCGCGCAGCGCGGTCACCAGGCCGAAGCCGTCGAGCCGGGGCATCATCACGTCGGTGAGCACCAGGTCGAAGGGCGTCTCCACGGCCAGGCGCAGCGCCTCGACGCCGTCCGGCACGGCCACCACCTCCCACGACGCGCCCAGCAACCGGCTGACGTGTTCGCGCAGGTCGGCGTTGTCGTCGGCGACCAGGATGCGGCCCGCCGCGGCCCGCTCACCGCCGGTCGAGCCGGTCGCCGCGCCCGTCCCCCCGGCCGCGGGTTGGCCGGGCGTGCCGGTCCACAGCGCGGTCTCGGCCGCGAAGAGGCGGGCCTGCCCCAGTTCCGCCGGCTCGGCCGGCGCGTCGGCCGCGACCCGGTCGGCCGGCAGGTGGGCGGTGCCGAACGGCACGGTCACGACGAACGTGCTGCCCCCGTCGACGACGCTGCGCGCCTCGGCCCGGCCGCCGTGCATCTCCACCAGCTCCCGGACCAGCGCCAGCCCGATCCCGGTGCCCTCGTGGGTGCGGGAGCGGACGCCGGGGACCCGGTGGAACCGCTCGAAGACGTGCGGCAGCTCCTCGGGCGCGATGCCGACACCGGTGTCGGCGACCTCCAGCCGGGCCGCGCCGTCCACCGCCCGGACGCGGACCCGGACCTCGCCGTCGAAGGTGAACTTGACCGCATTGGCGACGAGGTTGAGCACGACCTTCTCCCACATGTCCCGGTCGACGTGGACCGGCGCGGGCAGCGGCGGGCAGTCGACGACCAGGCGCAGGCCGGCGCGTTCGGTGGCCGAGCGGAAGGTGCTGGCCAGCCGGGCGGTGTAGTCGGCCAGGTCGGTGGGCTGGTAGTGGGCGGCGAGCCGGCCGGACTCCAGGCGGGAGAAGTCGAGCACGGTGTTGACCAGCTTGAGCAGGCGCAGCGCGTTGCGGTGCATCATGGTGAGCCGGTCGAGGTGGGGGTCGGGCAACGTCGGGTCGGCGAGCAGCTCCTCCAGCGGGCCCAGCACGAGGGTCAGCGGGGTGCGGAACTCGTGGCTGACGTTGGCGAAGAAGCTCGTCTTGGCGCGGTCCAGCGCGGCCAGCTCGGCCGCCCGGGCCCGCTCCTGCTCGTACGCCCGCTGCCGGCCCACGGCGCGGGAGAGCTGGGCGGCGATCAGGTCGAAGAAGGTGCGGTACTCGTCGGTGAGCGGCAGCCGGGCGGAGACGCCCACGACGAGCGCGCCCACCGGCTCGTGGGTCGCGGTGACCGGCAGCACCAGCGCCCGCGCGGCCGTGCCGGCGTCGAGGTGCGGCAGCAGGTCGGCCGCGTCGATGGTGGTGGCGGACCCGCCGTCGGCGACCCGGCTCACGACCGCCGTGGCCGCCTCGGTGGCGTCGCCGCCGCCGCGCCCGCCGGGGGCGGGCGGCCCGGTGCCGCTGCGCCCGGCGAGGGTGAGCCGCCCCGCGTCGTCGCGGAGGTAGATCAGGGCGAACGGCACGTCCGCCCGGTGCTGGTCGAGCACCCCGGCGGCGGCCCGGCCCAGGGCCGCGACGTCCTCCGCCTCGGCCAGCTCGGAGCCCAGCTCGGCCAGGGCGCGCAGCCGGCGCTCGCCGAGCACCCGCCCGGTGGTCTCGTTGACGAGGCAGAGGACGCCGTCGATGCCGCCGTCGGCGGCGCGGATCGGGTCGTACGAGATGTCGAAGTAGACGTCCTCCAGGAAGCCGTGCCGGTGCAGCACGAAGGGGTGGTTCTCGCCCCGGTAGGGCTCGCCGGTCTTGTGCACCGAGTCCAGCAGGGGCCCGAGGACGTCCCAGGTCTCCCGCCAGTGCTCGTGGGCGGGCTGGCCGACGGCGTGGGGGTGCTTGTCGCCGATGGTCGGCAGGTAGGCGTCGTTGTAGAAGGCGCGGTGCTCCGGGCCCCAGAACATGACGATCTGCGCCCGGGAGGAGAGCATCATGGCGACCGCGTGGCACAGCGCCGGTGGCCAGCCGGACGGGGCACCGAGCGGGCTGGCCGCCCAGTCGAAGCGGAGCAGGCGTTCCCCCATCTCGCCGCCGGCGGCACAGGCGGCCGTGAGCAGCGGCGGGAACGCCTCCTCGACGGTCCCGCCGGACGGATGCAGCCCGTCCTCGCCCCCCTGGGCCGAGCTCATGCATCCTCCCGCGCCGGCCGTTGCCCCCGGCGACCGCATGATCGCCGCCGCCGTGCCCCGCCATGTACCCAGACGGACCAGCAACGTAACGCATCCCCGCCGTGATGCGCTGGTTACCCGCGTCTCATCCGCGCGGGACTCCGCCGGGGGTCAGAAGACCGACAGGCCGTCGATGCTCGCGGCGTTCTTCGTGGCCCGGTAGGTCACCAGGTCCTCGGCGGTGCGGCGGGAGTGCGCGCGGATCAACAGGTCCCGGTCGCCCTCGTACCGCATCAGGGGGACGGCGTACCCGCAGGAGTCGCTGACCCGCTCGACGTCGACGGTGATCACCGCGCGGGCGGAGTGCAGGTCCGGCGGGTCGGGGAAGTCGGCGAGCCGCTCGGCGAAGCCGGCGTCCTCCACCGTCACCGCCGTGCCCCGGCCGTGCAGCCGGACGATGTTCGGCGGCCCGACGAAGGCGCAGAACATGAGCGTGATGCGGCCGTTCTGCCGCAGGTGGGCGATCGTCTCCGCGCCGCTGCCGTGGAAGTCGATCCACGCCACCCGGTGCGGGCCGAGGATGACGAAGGTGCCGCGCATGCCCTTCGGCGAGACGTTGACGTGCCCGTCGGCCCCGGAGGGCGCGGTGGCGACGAAGAAGACGGGCTGCTCCTCGATGAACTCGCGCAGCCGCCCGTCGATGGCCTCGTGAACCTTCATGTCGCCATCCTGGCACCGCTTACCGAAAAGTGGGACAGCCCTTCCGCATGGCGGGAAGGCGGGGCCGGGGTGCGGGCCGGCCCCGCCGCGCCTCACAGCGGGGTGACGTACGCGCCGGTGATCCCGCCGTCGACCACGAACTGCGCGGCCGTCATGAACGACGAGTCGTCGCTGGCCAGGAACGCCACCGCCGCGGCGATCTCCTCCGGCTGGCCGAACCGGCCCATCGGCACGTGCACGAGGCGGCGGGCGGCCCGCTCCGGGTCGGCGGCGAACAGCTCCATCAGCAGCGGGGTGGCGATCGGCCCGGGGCACAGCGCGTTGACCCGGATGCCCTCCCGGGCGAACTGCACGCCCAGCTCCCGGGTCATCGCCAGCACCCCGCCCTTGCTCGCCGTGTACGCGATCTGCGAGGTGGCCGCCCCCATCAGCGCCACGAACGACGCCGTGTTGATGATCGAGCCCTTGCCCTGCCGGCGCATGTGCGGGATCGCGTACTTGCAGCACAGGTAGACGCTCGTCGTGTTGACCCGCAGCACCCGCTCCCAGGCGTCGAGCCCCGTCTCCAGGATCGAGTCGTCGTCGGGCGGGGAGATGCCGGCGTTGTTGAACGCCACGTCCACCCGCCCGTGCCGCTGCGCCACGCCGTCGAACAGGTCCCGCACGGCCGCCTCGTCGGCCACGTCGCAGGCGACGAACTCGCCGCCCACCTCCTGCGCGGCCCGCTCGCCCGCCGCCGCGTCGACGTCGACGCAGACCACCCGCGCCCCCTCGGCGGCGAACCGCCGCGCGGTGGCCAGCCCGATCCCGCTGCCCGCCCCGGTCACCACCGCGACCCGGTCCTCAAGCCGTCCCTGCATCTCACTCCTCCGTGCTGATGAACACGTTCTTGACGTCGGTGAAGGCGTGCAGCGCGTCCGGGCCCAGCTCGCGGCCCAGCCCGGAGCGCTTCATCCCGCCGAACGGGGTCCAGTACCGCACCGAGGAGTGCGAGTTGACGCTGAGGTTGCCCGCCTCGACCGCCCGCGCCATCCGCAACGCCCGGCCCACGTCCCGGGTCCAGACCGAGCCGGACAGGCCGTACTCGGTGTCGTTGGCCAGCCGGACCGCGTCCGCCTCGTCGTCGAAGGGGAGCACCGACACGACCGGGCCGAAGATCTCCTCCCGCCAGTGCCGGTCGGCCGGGGAGTCGGCGAGCAGCACCGTCGGGGCGTGCCAGAAGCCGGGGCCGTCGGGGCGGGAGCCGGTGAACGCCACCCGCGCCCCGTCGACGTACCCGGCGACCCGGTCCCGCTGGGCGGCGGAGATCAGCGGGCCCATCTCGGCCGTCTCCCGCGCCGGGTCCTCCACCCGCAGCGCCCGCACGGCCGGCTCCAGCAGCTCCAGGAACCGGTCGTACGCCGGGCGCTGCACCAGGATCCGCGACCGGGCGCAGCAGTCCTGGCCGGCGTTGTCGAAGACGGCGTACGGCGCGGTGGCCGCCGCCCGCTCCAGGTCGGCGTCGGCGAAGACGACGTTCGCGCTCTTGCCGCCCAGCTCCAGGGTCACCCGCTTCACCTGCGCGGCGCAGCCGGCCATGATCCGGGTGCCGACCTCGGTGGACCCGGTGAAGCACACCTTGCGGACGGCCGGATGGGTGACGAACCGCTCGCCGACCACGTCGCCGCGGCCCGGCAGCACGGTGAACACGTCCTCGGGCAGGCCGGCGTCGCGGCCCAGCTCGGCCAGGCGCAGCGCGGTCAGCGGGGTCAGCTCGGCCGGCTTGAGCACCACCGTGTTGCCGGCGGCGAGCGCCGGGGCGAACCCCCAGGCGGCGATGGGCATCGGGAAGTTCCACGGCACGATCACCCCGACCACGCCCAGCGGCTCGTGGAAGGTGACGTCCAGCCCGCCGGGCACGGGGATCTGCCGCCCGGTCAGCCGCTCCGGCGCGCCCGCGTAGTAGTCGAGCACGTCGCGGACGTTGCCGGCCTCCCAGCGGGCGTTGCCGATGGTGTGCCCCGAGTTGCGCACCTCCAGCAGCGCCAGCTCCTCCAGGTGCGCGTCGACCAGGGCGGCGAACCGCCGCAGCAGGCGCGCCCGCTCCCCCGGCGCGACGTCGCGCCACCGCGGAAACGCGGCGGCGGCCCGCCCAATGGCGGCATCGACCTCGCCCTCCCCCGCAGCGACGACCTCCCCCACCACCGTTCCGCTGGCGGGATTGACCACCCGCGTCACGTCCCCCACCCTGCCCCTCCCTCTCCAGCTCCCGCGATCTTGCAGTTTCGGCCCCCACAAATGCCGCCAAGCTCCCATAGCAGGGGCCCCAACTGCAAGATCGCGGGAGAGAAAAGGGGTGGGTGGGACGGGCGGGGGCGGATGGGGGGTGGGTTCAGAGGCGCTCGAAGCCGCGTTGGAGTTCCCAGTCCGTCACCGCGGCGTCGAAGGCGCGCAGCTCGATGCGTGCCATGTTGGCGTAGTGGGCGTGCACCTCGTCGCCGAAGACCGCGCGGGCGATCGTCGACGACTCCCACAGGCCGAGGGCGTCGCGCAGGGTGCCGGGGACCCGCTCGGCGGCCGGATCGTCGTACGCGTTGCCGGTGCACTCCTCGCCCAGCTCCAGCTCCCGCTCGATGCCGTGCACCGCCCCCGCCACCAGGGCGGCGATCGCCAGGTACGGGTTGACGTCCGCCCCCGGCACCCGGTTCTCCACCCGCATGCCCTGGCCATGGCCGACCAGCCGCAGCGCGCAGGTGCGGTTGTCGGTGCCCCAGCGCAGCGCCGTCGGGGCGAACGAGCCCGGCTGGTAACGCTTGTAGGAGTTGACGTTCGGGGCGAACAGCAGGCCGAACTCCCGCATCGTGTCGAGCAGCCCGGCCAGCACCCGCTGCCCGGTGACGCTCAGGTGCGCCGGCCCGTCGCCGAGCATCGCCGAGCGCCCGTCGGCATCGCGCAGCGAGAAGTGGATGTGGCAGGAGTTGCCCTCCCGCGCGTTCGGCTTGGCCATGAAGGTGATCGACATGCCCTCCTGGGCGGCGATCTCCTTCGCCCCGTTCTTGTAGATCACGTGGTGGTCGGCGCAGGCCACCGCCTCGTCGTAGCGGAAGGCGATCTCGTGCTGGCCGAGGTTGCACTCGCCCTTCGCGCTCTCCGGGGTCAGGCCCGCGCCGGCCATCTCGGTGCGGATGCGCCGCAGCAGCGGCTCCACCCGGGACGTGCCGAGCAGCGAATAGTCCACGTTGTATTGGTTTGCCGGGGTCAGCTCGCGGTAGCCGCGCCGCCACGCGTCCTCGTACGAGTCGCGGTAGAGGACGAACTCCAGCTCCGTGCCCGCGTACGCGGTCAGGCCGTGCGCGGCGAGCCGGTCGAGCTGGCGGCGCAGGATCTGCCGGGGCGAGGCGGCCACCGGGCCGGACCCGTCCAACCACGCCAGGTCGGCCAGGAGCATCGCCGTCCCCGGTTGCCATGGCACCCGGCGCAGCGTCTCCAGGTCGGGCACCATGGCGAAGTCGCCGTACCCGCGCTCCCAGCTCGACATCGCGTAGCCGTCGACGGTGTTCATGTCGACGTCGACGGCGAGCAGGTAGTTGCACCCCTCGCTGCCGTTCTCCACGACCTGGTCGAGGAAGAACGGCGCGTGGAACCGCTTGCCCTGCAACCGGCCCTGCATGTCGACCAGGGCCAGCACCACGGTGTCGAGCTTGCCGGCGGCGACCGCCGCCCGTAACTCTTCGAGGGACAGCGGTGCTCTGCTCATGCGCGGGCCTCCATCACCAAGGTCTACTGCCTGACCGGATCACCGTCAATGCCCGCCCCGGGCGCGTCGGCAAACCCCTCGACCGTGCGGCGGGGGCCGGTGAACCACGTGCGCGCCGAGGCGTACCACCAGACGGCCACCACCAGCAGCACCCCGCCCACGGCGAGCGGCGCGTAGTTGACCGCCGACCAGCTGAAGTCGGCGTGACCGGGCACCCCGGCGGGCACGATCGGCAGCACGAAGTACACCGAGATGATCACGATCTCGACCACCGCGACCCAGCCGAGCAGCCTGTAGCGGCGGCCCAGCGTCCACGGGCCGGGGGTGAACCGGTCGCCCATCCGCAGCCGCAGCACGATCGGAATGACGAAGGAGAGGTAGAGCCCGATCACCGCGACCGAGACCACCGCGTAGAAGGCGACCGGGATGCCGGACGGGCTCTCGTAGAGCGCCGGCAGGGTGAGCACCAGCCCGGCCACGGTCGCGCCGACGATCGCGTTGACCGGGGTGCCGTTGCGGTCCACCTTCGACCAGAGCCGCCAGCCCGGCACCGCCCGGTCCCGGCTGAACGCGTACGCCATCCGCGACATCGACGTCACGCAGCTCATGCCGCAGAAGAACTGCCCGATGGTGGAGACGATGATGACGGTCTTGAAGAAGAACGGGGTGAGCGCCGTTTCGAAGATCGCCCCGGAGAACCCGCCGGCCGCGTTGATCGCGTCCACGTCGGTGGCGGCGAACAGGAACGCGAGCAGCAGGATCCAGCCGCCCACCGCCGAATAGAAGATCGACCGCCACAGCCCCTGCGCGGCGGCCTTCGACGCGCCCCGGGTCTCCTCCGACACGTGCGCGCAGGCGTCGAAGCCGGTGATCGTGTACTGGGTGAGCAGGAAGCCCAGCGGCAGCACGTAGAACCAGAAGGTCAACCCGCCGGTGCCGCCGTCGCCGAAGCCGGAGTTGTTGAACCGCTCGGTGAAGACGAACTGGAAGCTCTGGTGCCGGTCCGGGACGAACACCAGGATGGCGACGACCGCCGCCGCGCCGGCCACGTGCCACCACACCGAGACGTTCTGGAGTACGTCGATGATCCGGTGCCCGAAGATGTTGATCAGCCCGTGCAGCGCCAGAATGATCACGAACAGCACGAACGCCTGCCGCAGCGTCCCCGCCCAGCCGTCGAACAGCGCCGACAGGGTGAGATTGAGGAACGTGGCGCAGCCGTAGTCGACCGACGCGGTGACCGCCACCAGGCCGATCAGATTGAGCCAGCCCGTGAACCAGCCGTGCACCGGCCGGCCCATCTTCGCCGCCCACCAGTAGATGCCGCCCGCCGTCGGATACGCCGACACCAGCTCGGCCAGGCAGAATCCGATGACCAGGATGAACAGCGAGATCAGCGGCCAGCCCCAGGAGATGGCGACCGGCCCGCCGTTGTTCCACGCCTGGCCGAACGTGGTGAAGCAGCCGGCCAGGATCGAGATGATCGAGAACGAGATCGCGAAGTTGGAGAAGCCGCTCCACTTGCGGCGCAACTCCTGCTGGTAACCGAGTTCGGCGAGCCGGCGGGCGTCGTCGTCCATCGGCTGATCGGCGGTCGGTGCGGGCGTCGTGGCCACTGCACACCTCCTGGCGAGGATTGCCGGAAACGCGTGCGCCCGAGTCTCGTCCCGCCGATCACGATGGTCAATACGCCACGGCCTGTCGCCCCGGACGCGCCGCCGACGGACGCGGGGCATCGGCCAACCGGCGCAGCCCCGCCGGCTGCACGAAGATCGAGCGGCGGGCCACGGCGTCGCCCCACGCGTCGACCTCGTAGCCGTCCAGCCACAGCCACCCGTGGTAGGTGTGCCAGTCCTCGTGGACCCGGATCACCCGGAAGAGGATCGGCCGGACGAACTGCACGCTGGCGGCCCGCGTGACGTGCAGCAGGTCCCCGCACCTCAGCTCCGCGTACTTCGACGGGTGTTGGCCCGTCACCGCCCCCGCACCTCCGGCACCGGGCGGACCGGCGGGGCGTCGCGGATCGCCTGCACCCGGACCATGACGACGCGCTCCCGGCCCGGCGTGCCGTCGGGGCGCAGCTCCAGCCCCTCCAGCCGCACCCATTGCGACGCCAGGAAGTTCGCGTACCGGGGGACGTAGGTGACCTTCAGCCGCAGCACCACCTGACCGATGCAGTAGTCACACGGCTGAAGCGTCAACACGTCACCCACGACGACCAGCGGGTTCACTGTGGACACCCCGGGTGCCGCCCACCGCGATTCCTGCGCATGTGCCCCTCCCTGACTCGAAGACCGGGCGGGCAAGACCCTGCACACCGGCCCGCCGGGTGACAGTCTGCTGATCGCAGAACTACGCTGAGAAGCCATCGCGCCTGGTCCCGGAGCACCTCTGGAGTCACCGCGCCGCGCTCGGCAGCCCTCGACGACGCCCGGCAGGACCGGACGACGCCTGGCGATCACGACGAAAACCTGGAGAAGGCATGGAAAGCGAGCAGACCGCCGATCTGATACGCACGCAGCTCCGTCGCATCCGGACAGCCGCCGGCCTCAACCAGGAGGAACTCGGCCGACGCGCGAACTACTCGGCCTCGACGATCTCGGCGGTGGAAACCGGCACCCGGCCGCTCGACAAGGCGTACGTCAAGCGCATGGACGAGGTGCTCGACACGGGCGGCCTGTTCGAGTCCCTGCTGCGGATGGCCGAACGGGACGGCCAGCCCTCGTGGTTCCGCCCCTGGCTGGAGGCCGAGCGCAACGCCACGCAGCTCCGATACTTCAACCCCACGCTCGTCCCCGGCCTGCTCCAGACCGAGAACTACGCCCGCGCCGTGCTGCGCCTCGACGACACCAAGCCCGAGGCGGAGGTCGAGCGGCAGGTCGCGGCCCGCCTGGAGCGGCAGGAGATCCTGGTACGCGAACACCCACCCCAGGTCATCGCCGTGATCGACGAGGCAGCCCTACGCCGCACCGACGCCATCATGGCCGAACAACTCGCCCACCTGCTGCGAATGGCCGACGTCCCCCACGTCCACATCCACGTCATCCCGAGCTACACCGGCCTGCACGTCGGACTGTCCGGCCCACTCGCTCTGGCCAGGTCCGCCGATGGGGGCTGGGTGGGACACCTGGAGAACCAACTCTCCGGCTTGGTCACCGACAGCGAGGATGAGATGGCTACGCTTCTGGGACGATGGGAGGGTGTGAGAGGACTCGCCCTGCCGCGCGACCTGTCCCTCGCTCTGATGAAGGAAGTGGAGAGCCAACATGGACCTCAGTAGCGCGCGATGGAGGAAGTCCACCCGAAGCGGCACGAGCGGCGGCGACTGCGTTGAGGTGGCCCCCAACCTGAACGGTGTGGTCGCCGTCCGCGACAGCAAGGACCCGTCCGGTCCAGTGCTCGCGTTCACCCCGCAGACCTGGCGCGCATTCGTCGAGCACACCAAGCACCCCTAGCCTCGTTCTGGCCCGCAGGCGAGGCCACCCGATGACAGCACAGCCTCGCGTGCGACGCCGAACAGTCGTAGCCAGGAGAGGATCTTGCGAGGCAAACCAAAGAAAAACGAGGGTTGATCTTTAGCGCCCCAGGTCAGCAAGCCTGCTCCCCGCGCACGCGGGGGTGATCCGGCCGGGACCGGGCCGGCCGGCCGGGAACTGGACCTGCTCCCCGCGCACGCGGGGGTGATCCCCGAGTCCGGCCTGCGGCACCTGCAGGACGAGACCTGCTCCCCGCGCACGCGGGGGTGATCCGAACAAGACCCCCACTGACGGTCCGTACGCATCCTGCTCCCCGCGCACGCGGAGGCGAGGTGATCCGCCGTTCGGGTCGCACTCGTAGGTGCGCAGGTCCTGCCCCCCGCGCACGCGGGGTGATACCCGGCATGACCATCTATGCCGATCGGGACGTCCTGCTCCCCGCTCAGGCAAAGGTAATCGGAGAGGGAGTCGAGGTCATCCAGCATCCAGGCGGGAACAAGTGGCTTAGACCAGCCAGGAAGGCCGGTGGAGGGCTCATCCCCCGCGTGCGCGGGGAACAGGGCCCGGCCCCGCCAACCGCCATCGTGACGTCGGGATCACCCCCGCGTGCGCGGGGAGCAGGCGGCGGCGATGCGCTGCCGGCGCTGATGGCCGGGATCATCCCCGCGTGCGCGGGGAGCAGGTCCGCGACGGGTCAAAGCTGCGCGACCCCGCAGGATCACCCCCGCGTGCGCGGGGAGCAGGGCGACAGCCTGCTGGTCCGGGTGCGGCTGGCGGGATCACCCCCGCGTGCGCGGGGAGCAGACTTCCTGACCTGGGGCGCTAAAGATCAACTAATTCGTTTTCCTTCACTTTGCGCGGCAAGATCGTCTCCTGTGAGAGTCGACTTTCGAGGCAAGTAGAGCGAGGACAGCCTAATGGGCACGTCGATGTCTGGAAGAAGCACGGCACCCGCCCTCAGACAGCGGGTAGCAGGATCGCCGCCACCGGAGACGGATCGCGTCGCTGCCGACAGGCGAGGATCGCATAGATCTTGGAAGATTTGGGCCCCTAGAGGGGCCGTCAGCTTCCAAGATCTCCCAGTTCCGGCGTCGGGCGGTTTCCCGGAGTCGCCCGTTGACGGGGCAGGCGTGCAAGGTCGTGCTCGATCCATGAAAGAGTGGCTTCCCGCTCGCAACGAGGGGACACTTTCCCGGATCGAGCACGATCTTGGTCCCCCGGCAGCCAAGCCCACCGTCGAACGGGACCGTACGGACCGGAAGCACGTCAGGGGTTCGCCGGGGCCCGCCCGCGGAGGGATCAAGCCTGACCGCCCGGAGCGGGCGGGCCCCGGCGAACCCCACCACGACGCACCGCAACGAACGCGCCCCACCCCCGTACCCAGGTAATCGCCTTGCCGCGACCGGCCCGCGACGCGCATCCTTGAGCCTGTGACCAGGCCCGATCCGGACGGGCCCCGCCGGGCGCTCGGCACCGCCCGGCCCGCGGCGGCGCGGGGCGTTCACCTCTCTCTCACACGCGGCGCACCGCCCCGCGCCGCCGCACCGGCCACACCCGACGCTCACGCGAAGATGAGCCCGCCCACCCAGAGCACGGCGATCACCAGCCCGGCGAGGAACTCCACGAGCATCGACAGCCCGGCGGCCTTGAGCGCGTGCACCGTCGACGGCCAGGCGAGCTGGTTGCTGCCCAGCCGCAGCCGCTCGGCTCCCCAGATGCCGCCGACGAACCCGACGACCAGGCCGACGACCGGGATCACGAAGAAGCCGACCAGCCCCAGCACCCCGCCGGCCAGCAGCGACGACGTCGGCACGCCGGCATTCTTCAGGTTGCGCCCCGGCCACAGGTACTTGACGACGGCACCGCCGACGGCGACGACCGTGGCGGCGGCCAGCACCAGCCAGCGGCCCGCCCCGGCGGTGCCGAAGATCGCCCAGACCAGCACCCCGCCCCAGCACAGCGGCAGCGCGGGCAGGCCCGGCACGATCACCCCGGCGAGCCCGGCCAGGATGGCCAGCGCGGCCACGATCGACACCACGGCCTGCGAGTCGGTGAGACTCATCGTGCCCCCTCCGCATCGTCGCGCAGCCGGGCGGTGATCTGGGCCGCCGGCACGGGCGGGCCGAACCAGCGCCCCTGCCCGGTGTCGCAGCGCAGCGACCGCAGCCGCTCCGCCTGCGCCTCCGTCTCCACCGCCTCGGCGGTCACCCACAGTTCCAGCGCGTGCGCCAGCCGCACCAGCGCGTCCACGATCCGTTCGTCGCGGTGGTCGGCGGAGGCTGCGGAAGCGGCAGCGTCCGTGGACAGGTCCACCCCGCCGGGCCGGATGCCCTCCACGAACGGCCCCGCCAGCTTGAGGCAGTGGATGGGCATCCGCCGCAGATACGCCAGGTTCGAGTATCCGGTGCCGAAGTCGTCGATCGCCAGCCGTACGCCCAGGTCGGCGAGCTGGTGCAGCGCGCGCAGCGGCTCACCGGCGGTGCCCATCACGGCGCTCTCGGTCAGTTCGAGCTGGAGCAGCGCGGCCGGGAGGCCGGTGCGGCCCAGCGCGCCCGCGACCGTCTCGACGATGGCCGGGTCGTTGGCCTGCCGGGCCGCCAGGTTGACGCTGACGATCAGTTTCGCCTCGGGGAACTCGCGACGCCACGCCTCGGCGTCGCGGCACGCCTGCCCGAGCACCCATTCGCCGAGGCGGACGATGAGCCCGGTCTCCTCGGCCAGCCCGATGAACTGGTCCGGCCCGACCAGGCCCAGCTCCGGGTGCTGCCAGCGGACCAGCGCCTCCACGGCCACCATCGACGAGTCGAGCAGCGACACGATCGGCTGGTAGTGGACCACGAACTCGCCGCGGTCCAGCGCGGCGGGCAGGCCTGCGACCAGCGCGGAACGGGCGATGTCGCGGGCGCTGCGTTCGGGGTCGTAGACGGCCCACCGGCCCCGGCCCTCGGCCTTCGCCCAGTACAGGGTGGTGTCGGCGGCCTTCATCAGCTCCGACGGGCTGGTCTCCCCCGCCGGGCACTCGACGATGCCGATGCTGGCGGAGACGGCCAACTGCTGGTCGCCGACGTGCACGGGGGCGGAGACCGCCGCGAGGGCCATCTCGGCGACGCCCACCGCGTCGTCGATGTCCTCGCCGCCGTCGACGAGGATGACGAACTCGTCGCCGCCCATCCGCGCGACGAGGTGCCCGTGCCCGGCGACGCACTCGGCCAGCCGCCGGGCGATCACCACCAGCAGCCGGTCGCCGAGGTCGTGCCCGAGGCTGTCGTTGACCGCCTTGAAACCGTCGAGGTCGAGGAAGCAGACCCCGATCCGGTGGTCCGGGCCCGCGTCGGCGAGGACCTGGCCGAGGGTCTCGAAGAACAGCGTACGGTTGGGCAGGCCGGTCAGCGGGTCGTGCAGCGCCTGGAAGCGCAGCCGCTGTTGCAGCTCGTACCGCTCGGTGATGTCCTCGATCATCGCCACGGTGAAGCGTGGCCGGCCGTCGTCGTGCCGGATCAGCGAGACGGCCAGGTCCGTCCAGACGATGCTGCCGTCCTTGCGGTAGTAGCGCTTCTCCACCCGGGCCGCGTCGTGTTTTCCCTCGATGAGCGCCTGGTAGAGCTCCCACATGCCGGCGGCGTCGTCGGGGTGGAACAACGACGCCACGTTCGTGCGGCGCAGCTCGCCGACGCTGTAGCCGAGCATGTCGGCGAACGCCTGGTTCACCTCGATGATCTGCCCGTCGACGCCGGCGATGCCGATGCCGATGGCCGCACCGACGAAGACGGCCCGGAACCGCGCCTCGCTGTCGCGCAGCGCCTGCTCGACGAGGTCCCGGGCCTGCCAGGCGCTGCGGGCGATGCGTTCCTGCTGGGTGAAGGTGCGGTCGCGCAGCGCCCGGGCGAACCCGGCGGCGAGCCCGCCCTGGAGCGCGGCGACCCGCTGGGCGGTGCCGGGGCGGCCCGCCCTCTCGGGCAGCACCTGGGCGACGAACCGGTCCCCGAGCGCCGCGACCGACCAGTCGAGCAGGCCCGGCTCGGCCAGGTGCGCCTCGACCAGCGCCCGGCCGACGTTCTCGGCCGGCCGGGCGGTGAACGCCTCGGCCAGCAGCGCCCCGGCCAGGTGCTCGGTGTGGCCGAGGAGCAGCCGCTCGGTCTCGGCGGCGCTGAACGGCACGAAGCCGAGCCGGCGGGCCGCGCGGGCCCACGCGGCGGCGTACGACTGGGCGCCGGCCCGGCTGAAGCCCGCACCGCCGGTCGCCGGCACGGCGGTGCCGGTGTCGCCGGCTGCCGCCACGGTGGTGGTGGCGGTGTCGCCGGCGGCCGCCACGGTGGTGGTGTCGCCGGCTGTCGCGTCGTCGCCGGCTGCCGGCGCGGCTGTCGCGTCATCGCCGGGTTCCGGCCTGGCTGTCGCGTCGCCGCCGGGTTCCGGCACGGCTGTCACGTCGGCCTAGCCGGCGGGCTGGTCGTACCGGGCGACGCCGCCGAACGCGCCGAACCGCTCGGGGTAGGCATCCACGTCGGACGGCGAGTCGGGACGCCAGAGCGGCATGTGCACCACGCCCGGCTCCAGGATCGTCCAGTCGCCGAAGAAGCCGGTGATCTCGGCGCGGGAGCGCAGCGTGATCTCGGTGGCGGTACGCGCCGACAGCCGCTGGGCGTCCAGCATCTCCTGCGACTGGTCCTCGAAGGTGGAGTGCGACACGACGAGGAAGCTACCCGGGGCGGCAGCCGCCCGCAGGGTGGCGAGGACGTCGGCCGGACGGTCGGCGTCCGGGACGAAGTGGACCACCCCGGCGAGCAGGATGCCGACCGGGCGGTCGAGGTCGAGCAGGCCCATGGCCCGGCTCGCGGCGAGGATCGCCTCGGGCTGCCGCAGGTCGGCGTGGATCACCCCGGTCAGGTCGTTGCCGGCCAGCAGCTCCCGGCTGTGCGCCACGGCCACCGGATCGATGTCGACGTACACCACCCGGGCCTTCGGGTTCGCGGCCTGCGCCACCTCGTGGACGTTGCCGACGGTGGGAATTCCCGAGCCGATGTCGAGGAACTGGTCGATGCCGGCGTCGAGCAGCGCCCGGACCGCCCGGCGCAGGAACTCCCGGCCCGCCCGCATGGTGGCGGCCAGGTTCGGCGTCATGCCGGCGATCTGCTCGGCCAACTGCCGGTCGATCTCGAAGTTGTGCGCGCCGCCGAGGAAGTAGTCGTAGACCCGGGCCGCGCTCGGTCGACTCAGGTCGATCTCGGTGGGAAGTCCGTCCGCCATCCTGTGTCGCTCCCGCCAGTGGTCGCCGCGTCACGGGCCGTGCCGGTCGTCGGAACACGGCACGGGGACGCCGGGCACGCCGACCGGCAGACCCGCGGGTCTGTGGTGTTCCACACTCTAAGCCGCAGGTTCCACCATTCGCGAGGGTCTGTTTCCCGACCGGGCCGCGGCCGGGCGGCCGGTCAGCCGGCTGACTCCAGCATCAGCGCGATGCCCTGTCCCACCCCGACGCACATGGTCGCCACCGCCCGCCGGGCGTTGCGGCGGCGCAGCTCCAGGGCGGCGGTCAGGGCCAGCCGGGCCCCGCTGGCCCCCAGGGGGTGGCCCAGGGCGATCGCCCCGCCGTTGGGGTTGACGTGCTCGGCGTCCTCGGGCAGGCCCCACTCGCGCAGCACCGCCACCGACTGCGCGGCGAACGCCTCGTTCAGCTCGATCACGTCGACGGCGTCGAGGCCGACGCCGAGCCGGTCGAGCAGCTTGCGGGTCGCCGGCACCGGCCCGATCCCCATGATCCTTGGCGGCACGCCGGCCGCCGCCGCCCCGGTGACGCGGGCCAGCGGGGTGAGACCGTAGCGGGCCACCGCCGCCTCGCCGGCCACCAGCAACGCCACCGCGCCGTCGTTGACCCCGGAGGAGTTGCCGGCGGTCACCGTGCCGCCCTCGCGGAACGGGGTGGGCAGCGCGGCGAGCTTCGGAAGCGTCGTCTCCCGGGGATGCTCGTCGACGTCGACCAGCTTCGTCTCGCGCCGGCCCGCCGGCACCGTCACCGGCACGATCTCCTCGGCGAACCGGCCGTCGGCCTGCGCCTTCGCGGCCCGCTGCTGCGACCGGTACGCGAACGCGTCCTGCGCGGCGCGGTCCACGCCGAATTCGGCGGCCACGTTCTCCGCCGTCTCCGGCATCGAGTCGATGCCCCAGCCCCGCTCCATCAGCGGGTTGACCAGCCGCCAGCCGATCGTGGTGTCGTAGACCTCGGCGGCGCGGGAGAACGCGGTGGTGGCCTTCGGCATGACGAACGGCGCGCGGCTCATGCTCTCCACGCCGCCGGCCACGACCAGTTCCGCCTCGCCGGCCACGACCTGCCGGGCGGCGGAGGCCAGGGCGTCCAGGCCGGAGCCGCAGAGCCGGTTGACGGTGCTGCCGGGCACCTCGCCGGGCAGCCCGGCCAGCAGTGCCGCCATCCGGGCGACGTTGCGGTTGTCCTCGCCCGCCTGGTTGGCGCAGCCGAGGACCACGTCGTCGACGCGGGCCCAGTCCACCGACGGGTGGCGGGCCACCAGCTCCCGGATCACGTGCGCGGCGAGGTCGTCGGGGCGCACCCCGGCGAGCGCGCCGGCGTACCGGCCGATCGGGGTGCGGACACCGGCCACGAGGTATGCCACGGTCATCGACGTAGTCCTTCGGGGTGGGAAGGCCGACATTGCGGGCCCGCCGGGTCGCGGCGGGGCGGCCCCAGAATATCCGCGGGGGCAGCCGCCCGGCGCGGCCCGCCCGCCGGGGGGCAAGGAAGGGCCCCTTGTTAACGCATTCTGTTGTACAGGGGGCCCTTCCTAACGCAGGGCCCGCGGCGCGCGGCCCTCGCATCGACGGACGACTGTGTAAGGAGCCTCACGCGGAGTGATCCTTCCACCCGGCGGGTGGCGGGCGTATCGTCGGCTGGCGATGACCAACGTCTGGGACCTCACCGTCCGCCTGTACGTCGACCTCCGACGGCAGGCCAGCGGCGTCTGTCCGGCGCGGCCCGTCTCCTCCTGACGCCCGCCCGACCGCCGATCTCCCCGCTTGGACGTTCCCATGGCTTCCGCCCTGCGCAAGTTTCCCTTCTCCCTCCAGATCCTGCTGGGCCTCGTGCTCGGCGTGGCGCTGGGCTTCGTCGCCCGCGCCAACGACCTGAGCTGGCTGGCCGGCACCCTCGACACCGTCGGCGGCCTCTTCGTCCAGCTGCTGAAGCTGGCCGTGCCGCCCCTGGTCTTCACCGCCATCGTGGTCAGCGTGGTCAGCCTGCGCGGCGTCGCCAACGCCGCCCGGCTGGCGCTCAAGACGCTGCTCTGGTTCGGCGCGACCGCGCTGATCGCGGTGAGCATCGGCATCGGCCTCGGCCTGCTCACCGACCCCGGCCGGGGCGTCACCCTCGACGTGGGCGCCGCCGCCCCGCCGAAGGCCACCGGCTCCTGGACCGACTTCCTCACCGGCATCGTGCCGACCAACCCCGTCGGCGCGTTCGTCGAGGGCAACGTGCTCCAGATCGTCTTCCTCGCCCTCGTGGTGGGCGCGGCGGCGCTGCTGGTCGGCGAGGCCGCCGAGCCGTTCGTGGCGCTCAACCGGTCGCTGCTGAGCATCGTGCAGAAGGCGCTGTGGTGGGTGATCCGGCTCGCCCCGGTCGGCACCCTCGGCCTCATCGGCAACGCCGTCGCGTCGTACGGCTGGGACCTGCTGGCCCCGCTCGCGAAGTTCACCACCGCCGTGTACGTCGGCTGCGCGATCGTGTTGTTCGTGGTCTACCCGCTGCTGCTGGTCACCGCCGGCCGCCTCAACCCGCTGCGCTTCTTCGCCGGGGCGTGGCCGGCGATCGAGCTGGCGTTCGTCTCCCGCTCCTCGGTCGGCACCATGCCGGTGACCCAGCGCTCCGTCGAGCGCCTCGGCGTCCCCCGCGAGTACGCCTCGTTCGCGGTGCCGTTCGGCGCGACCACGAAGATGGACGGCTGCGCCGCGATCTACCCGGCCCTCGCGGCGATCTTCGTCGCGCAGGTCTTCGGGGTGGAGCTGGGCGTCGGCGACTACCTGCTCATCGCGTTCGTGTCCGTGGTCGGCTCGGCGGCCACCGCCGGCCTGACCGGCGCGATCGTGATGCTCACCCTGACCCTAAGCACGCTGGGCCTGCCGCTGGCCGGCGCCGGCCTGCTGCTGGCCATCGACCCGATCCTGGACATGATCCGCACCGCCACCAACGTGGCCGGCCAGGCCGTCGTGCCGACCATCGTGGCCGCCCGGGAGGGCACGCTCGACCGGGCCGCGTACGACTCGGCCGGCCGCCGCGACCTCACCGACCCCGAGCCGGCCGACACCGACCGCCGCGAACCTGGTACAGGCGACACCGGCCGCACCAGACCCGCGACGGGCGACGCCGGCCGGCCCGCCCGCGCCGGGGAGCCGGCTCCCGCCCCCGCCTGACAGCTCGGAGAGGATCACCGCATGAGCAGCCTGTTCACGCCCCTGGCGCTGCGCGCCGTCACCCTGCCCAACCGGGTCGCCCTGGCCCCGATGTGCCAGTACAGCGCGGGCCCCGACGGCCTGCCGACCGACTGGCACCGCGTACACCTGGGTTCCCGCGCGGTGGGCGGCGCGGGCCTGGTGCTCACCGAGGCGACCGCCGTGGTGCCCGAGGGCCGGATCAGCCCGCAGGACGTCGGGCTCTGGTCCGACCCGCACGTCGACGCGTGGCGGCCGGTCACCGCGTTCGTCGCGGCGCAGGGCGCGGTGCCGGCGGTGCAGCTCGCGCACGCCGGGTTCAAGGCGTCGACGTACGGGCCGTGGGCGCCCCGGCGCGGCGGGGTGCCCGACACCGACGGCGGTTGGACGCCGGTCGGCCCCGGCGCGGAGCCGTTCGTGCCGGACTACCGGGTGCCGACCGCGCTCGACGAGGCGGGGATCGCGGCGGTGGTGTCGGCGTTCGCCACCGCCGCCGGCCGCGCGGTGGACGCCGGCTTCGCCGCGGTGGAGATCCACGCCGCGCACGGGTACCTGCTGCACGAGTTCCTCTCGCCGCTGACCAACCACCGCGCCGACGGCTGGGGTGGGGACCGGGCGGGCCGGATGCGGCTGACCCTCCAGGTGGCCCGCGCGGTGCGCGCGGCGGTCGGCGAGCGCGTCCCGGTGCTGACCCGGATCTCTGCCACCGACTGGACCGAGGGCGGCTGGACCGTCGAGGACAGCGTGGTGCTCGCCGGGGAGCTGGCGGCGGCCGGCGTCGACCTGGTGGACGCCTCGTCCGGCGGCGCGGCCCCCCAGGCGACCATCCCCGTCGGCCCCGGCTACCAGGTGCCGCTCGCGGCCCGGATCCGCCGGGAGGCGGGCGTTCCGACGGGGGCGGTCGGCCTGATCGTCGAGCCGGAGCAGGCCGAGCAGATCGTGGCCGGCGGGGAGGCCGACCTGGTGCTGCTGGGGCGGGAGCTGCTGCGCGACCCGTACTGGCCCCGCCGGGCGGCGGCGAAGCTCGGCGCGACGCCCGACTGGCCCGCCCCGTACGAGCGCGCCTTCTGACCCACCCGCCGGCTGCCCCCGGGCCGGCCCGGGGGCAGCCGGCGGACTCGATGCTGGCCGCAGCGTGGGCGCGGCGGGTCAGCCGGCCAGGTGGCCCCAGTCCCGCTCCAGGTCCCGCCAGGGGCCGTGGGCCGCGACGGTGCCGTCGACGAGCACCACCACCTGGTCGGCGCGGACCAGCGCCGCCCGCTTCGACGTCGAGCCCACCACCGTCACCCCGTGCCCGCGCAGCGCCGCCCACAGCTCCAGCTCCGTGGTGACGTCCAGCGCCGAGGACACGTCGTCGGCGACCAGCAGTTCCGTACGCGGGGCCAGCGCCCGGGCCAGCGCCAGCCGCTGGAGCTGCCCGCCGGACAGCCGGGTGCCCTTGTGCCCGATGAGCAGCCCGAGCCCGCCCCCGTCGCCACCGGCCGCCGCCAGGTCGTGTTCGAGCTGGGCCGTCGTCACCGCCGCCGCCGCGTCCACGTCGTGCCCGAGCGCCACGTTGTCGGCGACGGTGCCGGAGAGCACCCGGGGCAGCTGGCCGACGTAGCCGACCTGTTGGGGGCGCAGGAACACCTCCGGCTCGGTGACCGGCTCGCCGTTCCAGTGCAGGGCGCCGGTGTGGTGCACGATCCCGGCGAGGGCGCGCAGCAGCGACGACTTGCCCGACCCGACCGGCCCGACGACGAGCACGAGCTGCCCGCGTTCGACGGTCAGGTCGACGTCGTGGACGGCGAGCGTCCCGTCGGTGTGCAGCGCGCCGAAGCCGACCAGCTCCAGCCGGCGCAGCGGACGCCGCGGCGGGGGCTCCGGCGCGGGCGCGGTCCCGGCGGTCAGGTCGACCCCGGGCACCGACGCCGAGTACGCCCCGATCCCGGCCATCGCGACCGTCCGGCGCGTCCACACCCGGGCGGACGGCAGCTGGGACACCAGCGACGCCGTCGTCCACGCGAACCAACGGGCCGCGCCGAGCGTGGAGACCGCGACCAGGGTCGCCCCGGCGGACAGCCCGCCGCCGAGGTAGAGCGCCCAGGCGCCGATCGGCAGCAGGCCGCTGGCCAGGGCGGGCGTCGACCGGGCCCAGACCTGCACGGAGATCTCCCGCCGCTGCCGCTCGCTGCGCGTGGTGTCGAGGTCGGCGAGGTGGCCCAGCACCGGCCGGGTCGCGCCGGCCAGCTTCACCGTGCGGGCCGCCGACAGCGACGACACCAGCGCGGTGGCGAACGCCGCCCGCGCCGCCACGGTGGCCCGCGCCGACCGTTCCAGGCGCGGCCCGAACAGCGTCGCCGCCAGCCCGGAGACGACCATCGTGCCGGCGAAGAACAGGGCCGGGACCCAGCTGCCGGAGACCAGCGTCATGGCCACCACGATGAGCACGGAGATGGCCTGGTCGAGCATGTTGTCGGCGAGGATCACCACCCGTTCGGTGTCGCCGCCCTGGGCCACCACCTCCGCCGGGGTGTGCCCGCCGACCCGGCGCGGGCCGGTCTGCCCGTGCACCAGCCGCAGGCTGATCCGCAGCATCTGCCGGGTCCACCAGTTGGGGAACATGGTGCTGGTGAAGTAGGGCACCGGGGTCGTCACCAGCAGCCCGGCGACGATCCCGACCGCCGGCCACCACGGGCCGCCCACCCCGTCGACCAGGTCGGCCCAGAGCCAGGGCAGCACCACGCCGTCGAGGCCGAGCAGGCCCCCGAACCCGAACAGCGCGATCGCCGCGAGACCGTACCGTGGGTTGTTGGTGGTGAGGCGGAGGATCTCCCGCATCGTGCGGGTGCGCGGGGCCGCCGGCAGCAGGGGCGGCTCGACCCTCACCCGCGCGGCCCCGACCGGCGCGGCGGCCCCGGCGGCGCCGGGCGCGTCCGACGGCGGCGGCGAATCGGTCAGTACGGCCGCGCCGCCGGCCCGCCCGCCGGCGCCACCACCGACCCCCGCCCCGGCGTACGCGGAGGCGTGGCTCACGGCCAGCAGCTCGGCGAACCGCTCCGAGGCGTGCAGCGGCCCCGCCTCGACGACCGCGCCGTCGGCCAGCACGACCACCTCGTCGCACCGGCGCACCGAGGAGAGCCGGTGGGCGATGACGATGCCGATCCGGCCGGCGAGCAGCCGGTCGGTGGCCCGCTGCACCAGCGTCTCCGTGACCGGGTCCAGCCGCGCGGTGGCCTCGTCGAGGATCACCACGTGCGGGTCGCGGACCAGGATCCGGGCGAACGCGACGAGCTGCTCCTGGCCGGCCGACAGCACGTGGCCGCCCTCCCCCAGCCGGGTGTCCAGGCCGTCGGGCAGCCCGGCGATCCAGGCGGTCAGCCCCAGCTCGTCGAGCGCCCGCGCGGCGTCGCCGAGCAGGTCGGGGTCGAACAGCGCGACGTTCTCGGCGACGGTGCCGGCCAGGATCTCGGTGCGCTGCGGCACCACGGCGATCCACCGGCGCAGCCGCTCGACGTCGAGGTCGAGCAGGTCGGTGTCGCCGAGCAGGACGGTGCCGCGCGGCAGGTCCACGGCCCGGGTGAGCACCTTGGCCAGGGTCGACTTGCCGGACCCGGTGCGGCCCACGAGGGCGTACGACCGGCCCCGGGCGAACGTCAGCGACACGTCGCGCAGCGCCGGCGGCCGGTCGTCGTCGGAGCCGCCGGTCGGGTAGCGGTAGGTGAGGTGGCGCACGACCAGGTCACCCTCGACGGGCTCCCGGCCGCCGGCCGGCTCCTGCGGGGCGTCCTGGAGCAGTTGCACCCGCCCCCAGGCGCCGAGCGCGTACTGCAACTCGGGCACCATCCGGCTGACGTTCTCGACGGTCGCGCCGAACGCGAGCACGAGCAGCCACACGGCGGTCAGCCGGGCCGCGTCGATCCGGCCGGCGGCCAGCGCCCACGCCCCGCCCAGGACCACCCCGACGATGCCGACCCGGATGACGCCGGCGCCGGTCGCGGTCACCCAGGCCGACATCCGCCACACCAGGTTGCCCCGGGCCAACACCGCCGCGGCGCGCTGGGCGTAGAGCCGCAGCACGTACGGCCGGGCGAGGCTGGTGCGCACGTCGTCCTGGCCGTGGACGGCCTCCTCCATCACGGCGGCGAGGTCGGTCCAGGCCTCCTCCTCGGCCATCCGGGCCGGGGCGATCCGCCGCGTCGGGCGGCGCAGGACGAGGGCGAGCAGCGTGGTCAGCGCGAGCATGCTCACCCCGGCCGGCCACCAGACGAACATGGCCACGACCGTGGAGAGCAGGCCGGTGGCGCTCAGCTGGGCGATGCGTACGCCGTGCCCGCGCACCTCGGAGGCCACCTGGTAGACGTCGCCGTCGATGCGGTCGAGCAGCTCGCCGACCGGGGTGCCCTCCAGGGTGGGCAGGTCCTGCCCGAGCGCCACCCGGCACAGCCGCCGCCGCACGTCGGCCGACCAGTCGGCGGTGACGCCGGCCATCACGAGCCCGATGGTGAGGTCGGTCACGACGGCCGCGCACAACGCCACGGCCAGGACCGCGAACAGGAGGCCCGAGCGGTGCACCAGCACCGGGCCGGCGAGCGCCGCGGCGGCGGCCTGGCCGGCGGCCCCGAGCACGATCAGGGTCGCCACCAGCGTCATCCGGCGGGCCGAGGTGGCCCACAGGTCACGGAAAAGGCGCATGTCGGTCCCTCCGGACACTCGGCTGGCGGTGTTCCCACCCTCCGTGATCCGACCGACGCCTTCAACGCATTTACCGCCCGCGCCACCCGCCCGGGTGTCGCCCCTCCCCCGCCTCCTGCCACTCCCTGCGCTCGCGCCGCTTTCGCGCCTCCGGCGCTCGGGGTGAGAGGGGAACCCTTCTCTACCGCAGGCGTTAAGAGGGGGCCCTTCCTTGCACCTCAGAAGAGGACGGTGGCGAGGGTGCCGACCGGGCGGAACCCGCAGCGTTCGTAGACGCGGCGGGCCGGCAGGTTGAAGTCGTTGACGTAGAGGCTGACGCTCGGGGCGACCCGCAGCAGCGCGTCGCGGGTGACCGCCGCCATCGCCGCCGTGGCGATGCCCCGGCCGCGCCACTCCGGGGCGACCCAGACCCCCTGGACCTGCGCGGTGTGCCGGGTCACCACCGCCAGCTCGGCCTTGAAGACGACCTGGCCGTCGACGAACCGCGCGTACGCCCGCCCGGCCCGGACCAGGTCGACGACCCGCCGCCGGTAGCCGCGCCCGCCGTCCTCGACCAGCGGCGAGACGCCGACCTCCTCGGTGTACATGGCCACGGCGGCGGGGAAGAGGCGGTCCACCTCGTTGCCGCGCACCAGCCGCACCTCGGGGTCGGTGGCGATCGACGGGAGCGCGTCGGCGGCCAGCAGCGGCTGGTTGGGCCGGACGTCCCGGGCCGGCCCCCAGTGCGCGCAGAGCCGGTCCCAGAGGCCGAGCACCGCGTCGGCCCGCCCGACGATCGACGAGCAGAGCCGTTCCTCGGCGGCGAGCAGCTCGGCGTAGGCGGCGACGGCCGACTCCGAGGCGAGCACGGGGGTGAGGTTGCCGCCGAGCCAGCAGATCGATTCGAGGTTGCGGCGCGCGCCGTAGCCCAGGATGCGGGCCTCGGCCCGCCACCAGGCCAGCCCGCGCGCGGTGACCCGCTCGGCGACCTGCGCGCCCGCGAACGGGTCGAGGTCGAGCAGCCGCTCGACCGCGCGCCGCTCCGATTCCCCGAGTTGCCGCACCGGCGCCGTCAGCACGCCTCCAGCCTGCCAGATCGGCCGCCCGCCCCGCCGGCCGAGTACGGAGTCCGCCGCAGGCTGGGCGGGGGTCACCGCCGGCCCGGCAGCCGGCGCGCAAAAACGAGTTGTTGCCGACCCGTTGCCGATATATCGTTGATGCATCAGCGACAGAACTTCGAGGGGAGAACACCGTGGGGTTCCACCGACGGACACACATGCACGAGGCGCGGATGCGGGGCTTCGGCTTCCCGCCGTTCCCACCCGGCCCGCCCGGCCCGCCGTTCCCGCCGGTCCCACCCGGCCACGGGGGCCCGCACGGCGGCGGGCGGGGCGGCCACCGGGGGCGCGGCCGGGGCCGGCGGCCCAACGTCCGCGCCGCCGTGCTGGCCCTGCTCACCGAGCGGCCGATGCACGGCTACGAGATGATCCAGGAGATCGACTCCCGCACCGGCGGGGCCTGGCGGCCCAGCCCCGGGTCGATCTACCCGACCCTCCAGCTCCTAGAGGACGAGGGCGTCGTCGCCGCCACGACCGAGGAGGCCGGCGGCGGGCGCAAGCGGTTCACCGTCACCGAGGCGGGCCGGGCCGAGGCCGACGAGGCGGCGCAGGCCCCGCCGTGGGGCGAGTTCGCCGAGGACACCGTCGCGAGCTGGCACGACATCCGCGACGCCGGCACGCAGGCGATGCACGCGCTGCGGCAGGTGATGATGACCGGCACCGACGACCAGCGGGAGCGGGCCGCGCAGGTGCTCGCCGAGACCCGCCGCAAGCTCTACGCCATCCTCGCCGAGGGGTAAGGAAGGGCCCCTTGTTAACGCATACGGTCGAGAAGGGTCCCCTTCTCACGCCCCGGGCGCCCCCGCGCACCGGGCGGAGGGCACACGACAGGGGGCCGCTCCCGGCGGAACGGCCCCCTGTCGGCGCGCGGTGCGGCGTGCTGCGGCGAGTCAGTGCACCGTGACGGTGGCCCCCGGGAGCAGGTCCCGCAGCTCCTCGGGCAGCTCCGCGCCCATCTCGTCGGCGATCCGCAGCGCCTCCTCGATCAGCGTCTCCACGATCTGCCCCTCGGGGACGGTCTTGACGACCTTGCCCTTGACGAAGATCTGCCCCTTGCCGTTGCCCGAGGCGACGCCCAGGTCGGCCTCGCGGGCCTCCCCCGGACCGTTGACGACGCAGCCCATGACGGCCACCCGCAGCGGCACCGGCAGCCCCTCCAGGCCGGCGGTGACCTCCTCGGCCAGCTTGTAGACGTCGACCTGGGCGCGCCCGCAGGACGGGCAGGAGACGATCTCCAGGCCCCGCTCGCGCAGCCCCAGCGACTCCAGGATCTGGTTGCCGACCTTGATCTCCTCCACCGGCGGGGCGGACAGCGACACCCGGATCGTGTCGCCGATCCCCTCGGCGAGCAGCGCGCCGAAGGCGACCGCCGACTTGATGGTGCCCTGGAACGCCGGCCCGGCCTCGGTGACGCCGAGGTGCAGCGGGTAGTCGCAGCGCTCGGCGAGCTGCCGGTAGGCCCGGATCATGACCACCGGGTCGTTGTGCTTCACGGAGATCTTGATGTCGCGGAAGCCGTGCTCCTCGAACAGCGAGCACTCCCACAGCGCCGACTCGACCAGCGCCTCGGCGGTGGCCTTGCCGTACTTCGCGAGCAGCCGCTTGTCGAGCGAGCCGGCGTTGACGCCGATCCGGATCGGCACCCCGGCGTCGCCGGCCGCCTTCGCGATCTCCTTGACCTTGTCGTCGAACTGCCGGATGTTGCCCGGGTTCACCCGCACGGCGGCGCAGCCGGCGTCGATCGCGGCGAAGACGTACTTGGGCTGGAAGTGGATGTCGGCGATCACCGGGATCTGCGACTTGCGGGCGATCGCCGGCAGCGCCTCCACGTCGTCCTGCGAGGGCACGGCGACCCGCACGATCTGGCAGCCGGACGCGGTCAGCTCGGCGATCTGCTGGAGGGTGGCGTTGACGTCGGAGGTGAGGGTGGTGGTCATCGACTGCACCGACACCGGCGCGCCCCCACCGACCGGCACCGGGCCGACCATGATCTGGCGGCTGGCCCGGCGCGGGGCGAGCGCGGGGGGCGGCGCGACGGGCATACCGAGACTGACTGCGGTCACTTCAGGCACTCACCTTGAGAAGAGCGTGATCGGGTTGACGACGTCCGCGGTGACGGTCAGCAGCGTGAACACGCCACCGATCAGGATCACCACGTACGTGATGGGCATGAGCTTGAGATAGTCGACGCGGCCCGGGTCCGGGCGGCCGAACCGGGCGAAGACCCAGGACCGGGCCCGCTCGAACCAGGCGATGGCGATGTGCCCGCCGTCGAGCGGCAGCAGCGGCAGCAGGTTGAACACGCCGATGAAGAAGTTCAGCGACACGAACAGCATGAAGAACACCAGCCAGGCGTTGTTCTCCACGGCCTCGCCGCCGAGCCGGCTCGCGCCGACCACGCTGATCGGGGTGTCCACGTCCCGCTCGCCGCCGCTGATCGCCGTCCAGAGGGCGGGCACCTTCTGCGGGATGCGCTTCATCGCCTCGTACGTGCCGACGGCCATGTCGCCGGTGAACCGGGCGGTCCCGCCGAGGGCGGCGACCGGGCCGTACTGGACCCGGGTGGGGGTGCTGAACTGGAGGCCGATGCCGAGCGCGGCGACCGGGCCGACCGCGCCCTTCGGGTCGTCCAGGGGCGGGCGCTGGGTCTGCGCGAGCACGGTGCTCGTGGTGCCGGGCTGGCCGTCGCGGACGTACCCGATCTGGGCGGTGTCGCCCGGCTTGGTGGCCCGCAGCGCGGTCAGCAGCTCGCCGTAGTTGCCGATCGGGGTGCCGTTGAGCGAGGTGATCCGGTCGCCGTCGCGCAGGTTGCCCGTCGCGGCCGGGCTGGCCGGGTCGCTCGCGGCGCACTCGCGCACGGTGTTCTCCGGCACCACGCACTTGGCCAGGGCGATCACCGCCGGCTCCTGGCGGGCCTCGGCGTCGGTGGTCGGGAAGTCCGGGTTGGGCAGGCCGGCGGAGACGGCGATGATCCAGGTCGCGACGAGGGCCAGCGCGAAGTGGGTGACCGACCCGGCGGACATCACGATCGTCCGCTTCCAGACCGGGTAGCGCCACATCGCGCGGTGCTCGTCGCCCGGCTCGACGTCGTCGTCCTGCGGCGTCATGCCGACGATCTTGCAGAAGCCGCCGAGCGGGATGCCCTTGAGGCCGTACTCGGTCTCGCCCCGCTTGAAGCTCCAGATGGTGGGGCCGAAGCCGACGAAGTAGCGGGTGACCTTCATCCCGAACGCCTTGGCGGTGAGCATGTGCCCCGCCTCGTGCAGGCTGACCGAGACGAGGATGGCCAGGGCGAACAGGACCACCCCGAGCAGGTACGCCATCAAGCTCCTTCCACCGATGCCGATGCCGATGACGACGACGCCGAGACCGACGACGCTGACGCCGCCGACGGTGACGCCACGATGATCTCCTGCGCGTGCGCGCGCGCCCACGACTCGGCGGCGAGCACGTCCTCGACGGTACCTGGTTCGGCGAAATCGGGAGCATCGTCCAGCACCCGCCGGAGGGTGTCGACGATGCCGAGGAACGGCAGCCGGCCGGCGACGAACGCCGCGACGCACTCCTCGTTGGCCGCGTTGTAGATCGCCGGGCGGCAGCGCCCCGCCTCCCCCGCCGCCTTGGCCAGCGCCACCGCCGGGAACGCCTCGTCGTCGAGCGGGGCGAACTCCCAGGTGTGCGCGGTGGTCCAGTCGACGGCGGCGGCGGCGTCCGGCACCCGGTCGGGCCAGCCGATGCCCAGCGCGATGGGCAGCCGCATGTCGGGCGGGCTGGCCTGGGCCAGCGTCGACCCGTCGGCGAACTCGACCATCGAGTGGATCACCGACTGCGGGTGCACCATGACGGTGATGTCGGCGTAGGGCACGTCGAACAGCTCGTGCGCCTCGATCACCTCCAGCGCCTTGTTGACCATCGTCGCGGAGTTGATCGTGACGACCGGCCCCATGTTCCAGGTCGGGTGCGCGAGCGCCTGCTCGGGCGTGACCTGCGTCAACTCGTCGCGCTGCCGCCCCCGGAACGGCCCGCCGCTGGCGGTGACCACCAGCCGGCGCACCTCGCCCCGGGCGCCGCCGCGCAGGCACTGGGCCAGCGCCGAGTGCTCCGAGTCGACGGGCACGATCTGCCCCGGCCGCGTCACCGCGGCCTTCACCAGCGGGCCGCCGGCCACGAGCGACTCCTTGTTCGCCAGCGCGAGGGTACGCCCGGCGCGCAGCGCGGCCAGGGTCGGCGCGAGTCCCAGCGAGCCGACCACCCCGTTGAGCACGACGTCGCAGGGCCACTGGGCCAGCTCGGTCATCGCGTCCGGCCCCGCCACGATCTTGGGCAGCTTGAAGTCGCCGCTGGACCAGCCGCGCCGGCTCGCCTCGGCGTAGAAGGCGAGCTGGAGGTCCTGCGCGGCAGACGCCTTCGCCACCCCGACCGCCTCGACGCGCAGTTCGAGGGCCTGCGCGGCGAGCAGCTCGACGTTGCCGCCCCCGGCGCCGAGCGCCACCACCCGGAACCGGTCGGGGTTGCGCCGGACGATGTCGACGGCCTGGGTGCCGATCGAGCCGGTCGAGCCGAGCAGCACAAGATCGCGGGGAGTTGTCACCCGCCCATTCTTCCCCAGCCGGGCTGTGCGCCCGCTGGGAGCCTCGCCGCCGGGCCCGGTCAGCGGCGTCAGGTCGCCTCGTCGTCGAGCAGGTCGGCCGGGTCGACGGAGAACTCGAACGGGCGGACCATCGTGAACGTGCTGCCCGCCGCGGCGGCGGCCAGCGGGCGGTACTCGCCGTCGACCAGCTCGTAAAGCGCCAGGGTCGGCACCCGGTTACGCAGGTCGACGCGGAGGAAGAAGGGCACGCCGGCGGCGGCGTACTCCCGGGGCCGGTCGATCACGTCCTTGCGCCGGTTGCCCGGTGAGACGATCTCCCCGAGCAGCACGGCGTCGCTGATCTTCATCGTCGTCCGGCCGCCGCCCGACGCACGCAACACGGCGATGTCGGGGATGAACAGGTCGTCGCCCGAGACGATGTTGACCTCGTGGTAGAGCCAGAGCCCCACCCGTCGGGCCGCCTGCTTGAGCAAATAGGCCAGGTCGAGCTCGACGTTCTGGTGGTCGAAGCCAGCATGTGGTGTCACGATCACGCTTCCGCTCAGAACCTCGACCTTGGGGCCGTTGGTCTCCGGCAAGAGATCGAGGGCGAGCCGCGCCGTCCACGGCTCGTCGTGCCACCGGAGCACGTCGAACGACGGCTCGGGCCGCTGCGACGCCGGCTCGGGCGCAAACGCTGCCTGGGCCATCCGGGCTCACCCCCTCAGCGGAACATCCTGCTGGCACCCACCCTAGTCGCGCAGCCCCGATCCGCCCTGCTCGCACACGGTGTCCGACCGCGCCGTCAGGCTCCGGCGCGCAGGACGAAGGCGTCCAGCTCCTCGCCGCCGTACCAGTCGGTGCGCCGACCCGCGTAGGCCATGCCGAGCCGCCGGGCCACCGCCGCCGACGCCGTGTTGCCCGGCGACACCACCGCCCACACCCGCGGGGTGCCCGTCGCCAGTTCCCGGGCCACCAGCGCGCGGGCCGCCTCGGTGGCGTACCCGTGGCCCCACGAGTCGGGGTGCAGGTGCCAGCCGACCTCGATGTCGGTGGTCGGCACGCGCTCGTCGCGGCCCGGCAGCGGCTTGAGCAGCACCGTGCCGACGACCCGCCCGTCGGCGCGCGTCTCGATCGCCCAGGTGCCGTACCGGTCGCCGTGGGCGGCGTGCCGCTCCCGCCACGCGGCGAGCCGGTCGACCGCGCCGGACGGGTCGGTCAGCGGCAGGCCCGGGGCCGCGCCCAGCCAGCGCACCACCTCGATGCGGGAGTAGATCTCGTAGATCCGGGCCAGGTCGCCCGGCTCGGCGGTCCAGTCGCGGACGACGAGGCGTTCCGTGGTGAGCACGGTCATGCCGCGGGATCGTAATGCGTGACGGGGGGCGGGGCGGGGAAGAAGGACGCGGTGGCAGACGGATGGCAGCGCGCGAAGCGGATCGTCAGCGCCGCGTTCCGGCCGGTACGCGGGCGGGACCTGTCGCTGCACGCCGCCGCCATCACGTTCTACGGTTCGATCGCCGTGGTGCCCGTGGCGCTGCTGGCCATCTGGACGACGGGGCTGGTCGCCGGGGCGGACCGGGTGCGGCGGCTCACCTCGTACGCCATCGAGACGCTGCCCACCGACATCGGCGCGCACCGGGCGGTGGCCGCGCTGCTGGAGGCCGGGCTCGGCCTGACCCCGGCGCTGGCCCTGGCCTCGCTGCTGCCGGCGTCGCTCTACGGCGAGGGGCTGCGCCGAGCGTTCGTGTCGGTGGCCGCCCCGCGCGAGCCGGGCGGGGCGCTGGTCGGCTGGCGGGGCCGGCTGCTGCTGCTCCCGCTGCTCGCGCCCGCCCCCGCGCTGCTGCTGTCGATCCTGCTGGCCCTGCCGGTGACGACCCACCTGGTGCGCCAGGGCGGCTGGCGGGGCGCGCTCGGCGTGGTGCTGTCGTTCCTCGGCGTCTGGCTGGTGCTCACCCCGGTGCTGATGTGGGTGTTCCGGGTGGTGGGGCCGGCGTCGCCGGACTTCCTGTCGACGCTGGCGCTCGGGTCGTTCACGGCGGCGAACCTGTCCGGCTTCCTGCACGGGTTCGTGCTGTTCGCCTCGCTGCCGCTCGACCTCGGGGTGCCGTTCGGCGGTTTCGACGCGATCGGCGGCGGGGTCGCGGTGCTGCTGTGGCTCTATCTCTTCCACGTGATCGTGCTGGCGGGGTATTCGGCGACGCTCGCCCTGTCGGACTGGCGGGCCCGCCGCGCCGCCACACGATGAGCACGCGCGAGGGCGCGGCGGCCTCCTGCCCGGGTGCCGCTAGGGGCGGTCGAGCAAGCCCGAACGGGTGGCCCCGACGAAGCCGGCCCAGGCCGCCGGGGCGAAGCTCAGCGCCGGGCCCTGCCGGTCCTTGCTGTCGCGCACGCCGACCGCCTCGGCGAATGCCGCCACCTCGACGCAGTTGCCCTCCCCGCCGGAGCGGGTGGAGGTGCGCCACACACCGTCACGCTGCACTGGACATCTCCTTCGCCATCGATGCGATCAGCTCGCGGGACTCGGCCCCGCTCAGCGCCCGCTCGGCGAGCGAACGCCAGGCTTCCTCGTACGTCTCGATCTCGTGCGGCCTGTCCAGGTAGACCGCGCCGCAGGGCCCGTCGGAGTAGATGGTGGTCGGCTCGGGCTCCCGCACCTGCTGCGGGAAGTCGAGCATGGTGAAGGTGCCCGCCTGCGACCAGCGGAACAGCCCGGCGTCCAGCGGCAGCACCCGAACGCTGACGTTGTGCTGCTCGCCCGCCACCGTCAGGGCGTCGAGCTGGCGGGCCATCGCCGCCCGGTCGCGCAGCGGCCGGCGCAGCACCGCCTCGCTGAGGATCACGTCGAGCTGCGGCGCCCGGGGAATCGCCCGGACGAGCAGCCGCTGCCGGCGCAGCCGCACGTCTGCCTTCGCCCGGCGCTCCGCCTCGCTCAACTGCGGGCAGTCGGTGGCGATCACCTCGGTCATGTACTCGACGGTCTGCAACAGGCCCGGCACCAGGTTGACCTCATGGTGGCGGATCCGCGTCGCGGCGGACTCCAGGCCGACGTACAGCTTGAACCAGTCCTTGATCGCCTCCCCGTAGCTGTGCCACCAGCCGTGCGCCTTGGTCTCCCGGGCCAGGGCGCGCGTGGTGTCGATGGTCTCGCGGGACGCGCCGTAGACCCGGCACATGGCCTCCACGTCGTTCGGGTGCATCGAGACCTGACCCGTCTCGTAGCGCCAGATCCGGGGTGCCGACCATTCAAGTTCCTTGGCCGCCGCCGCGACCGTCACGTACGCGCTCTCGCGAAGCTCCCTCAGATATCTGCCGAGCTGCCTACGCGGGACTGTGCTGCCCGAGTCGTCCACGTCATCCCCTTATCTGTCGTCGCGTAAGGCACCTCATCCCTTGATCCGCATTCTTCTCCGAAGCATTGCTCACCGCCAGCAACGAAACGAGCATCATCAGTGACCACCGCTTCGCGGCGTGGTCCCCCCGAGGGGGCAGGAGCCTCCCCCGACCTCATCCCGGCTCCTGCCCCCACCCCCATGAACCGACCCGACCCCGGAGTCGCACGTGGGCATCCCCGGAAGACGCCGCACCGACCGGCCCGTGCCGCTGGGCCCGACGCACCGCCGCGACTGGTCCCACTGGGGGCGGCACTGCGTGTGCGGCCTGCGCTGGCCCTGCCCCGACCGCATGCTGTGCCGGCCCGACCCGGACCGGCTGGCGGGCAGGCGGTGAACCGGCCACACCGCCCCGACCGCCCGGCTGGTGGCCCCGGCGACCGCGCCACACCGGGCCGCCGGGCCCCTGCGGCAGAGCGGGCGAAGACCATGAGCAGCGGGTACGGGGTGTCGCTGGCCGAACTGCGTCGACACGTGGCGGCCCGCCCAACGTGGCGGTGTCGGGTGTGTGCTGCGTCGTGGCCCTGCCAGCCGGCGAAGCTCTGCCTACGCGCCGAGTACGCGCGCGACCGGGTCGGGCTGGCGATCTACCTGTGTGTGCTGATGCACGACGCGATCGCCGACCGGCTGCGCACCCATCCGGAGAAGGTTGATCCGGCGGGCTACTTCGCCCGCTTCATCGGCTGGACCCGCCACTGACAGCCCACCTCACCGCACCTGCATCCCAAGTTCTATAGGCGCCACTACCGATACGAGATCCGCTTCCCGCGTCAAGGCGACAACTGTCGACTCCCAGCCAACCCAATGAACGCGAATCAGCTCAGGTAAACTTGGGTCGTCGAACCCTCATTGGCCGCCTCATATTCACGCAATAGTCGACAACCGAAACCAAACTTCAGCAGCTCGGCAGCCTGCTCCGCCTTCATGTCCTTCTCCGCACTGCCAACATAGGAGCCACCCCTCCAGCAGCACACACCTCATGTAGACGCGGCTGCATTCCCAGGACCCACTTGAGCGCGAGGATGCCATCCTCAAGGAGGCTCAGATCAAATACTGACAGCAGCCAGCCACGCAGCCACCAACTTCGACCCACCGAGCAAAAGAGCATACCCACAGCCCGCAGTCGCGTGGAGTTTGTTATACGAGTCTCAGCATGCTAAGCAGTGCGCGAATATTCGGCGCAATTTCGACCCACCCGTTGTCACTCCTAAGGTAGATCACCGATGGGTCCGAATCTGAGGCGCGGTAGTCCAAAGCAAATGGCTGATCCGGCCCCATGTCGCCGATCAGCAGCGACCTTGCGGGATCAATATCTCCTGGTGGACTTTCCAAACTCTTCGATCCTACATACCACTCGCGCGTTTCGGGATCCATATCCGAGTGCCATGATTGATTCTCGCGCACCATACCGTTGACTTTATAGAAGGTCGGATGCTGCGGAGCCTCGCCAAAAATCGAGGCCAGTAAGGCCTGGCCACTTGGAGCCACCCACCGATCTTCTCGGATCACTTTCAGTAGGAGCCCGGGAACCCGAAGACCACCCACGACCACTTGATCTTCATCCGTCATCGGGACCACACCTTCCTTCCTGTTGCCGCCGAGATTGCGTCCATAATCGGCTGCCTGATGTCGACAGGCGCTAGCGGGTTGCCATGGTTTCGACCGTTTACGCTTCGCGACATCCAGCTTAGAGAGAAGCCGTCTTCCTCGAAGAACATTGTGAAGCCGACAGTCTCCCGCGAACCGCCAAAATGCTCAAAATTGAGCCGCCCGTGCCCACCAAGCCGTCGAACCGAATTCACCGGCGGATTAGGCATGTCCGGATCAACGCTCAGATGAGCCCTGAAGTTGCCCGTGCTTGGCTCATAGATTCCGCTAAAGGCCGCACCATCCCCGTGGGCACCTAGCGCACCACTATTGTCGTATCCATCCGCGTTTGAAATTACGTTATTGCAGTTGTGGACGAGTACCGGCACATCACCGGCGAGTACATGGTACGTGTGGGTGTTGGCGATGGTGAGGTTGTGGACGGTGGCCGAGGTGGTGACGTGTCGTTGGACCGCGGTGATCTGGACGTGGGTGCCGGCGCTGGTCTGGAGCCACTGTCCGGGCTGGAGGTCGGTGGCGTCGATCCACTGGTGGAGTTCGGGCACCCAGAAGGGGTGTCCGTCGGTGGCGGTGATCTTGGTGGTGTCGTTGTCGCCGTCCCCATCGCTCCGGCCGTCGCTGGTGGTGATGGTGACGAGGTGCTTGGCACCGGTGCCGGTGATCGTGGCGGTGACCGTCTCGACCTCGGTCTCGCCGGTGTCGGCGTTGGTGGCGAGGACCTTGTCGCCGGGTTCGATGTCCTCGATGGGCTTGGTGGTGCCATCGGCCATCAGGACCATAGCGCCGGGGGTGAAGCTGTTGTCGGTGTTGCAGCCGCCGCCGTTGGCCTTGCCGGAGCCGCCGCCTCCGCTGGAGCCACCGTTGGAGCGGTTGGAGCCACCGGAGCTGCCGCCGGGTTTGGAACCCGTTGACTTTCCGCCGCCGCCGTTTCTGGTGGTGGCTGCCGTGGAGCCCTTGGGGTTGGCGCGGGCCTGGGCCTGCTTCTGGACGGGGTTGCCGGTCTTCTTGGCCTGTTCGGTGGCGCGGTTGCTGACCGTGTTGACCTTGTCCTGGGCCTTCTTCTTGGCCGCTTGCGCCGCCTGCTTGGCGCGTTCGATGGCGAGCTTCTTGGCGTTGAGGGCGGCGGTCTCGGCGGCCCTCGCGGCACGCAGGACGTTCTCGGCCGTGCGTTTGGCGTTCTGAAGAGCCTGGATGGCGTTGAAGGTGCGTCGTACGGCGTTGGCGATCCTCGCCGCGCTCTTGATCGCCTTCCAGGCCGGGATTCCGTTGCTGATGAGGTCGATGCAGGACCAGACGCTGCCGCCGAAGCAGCCGAGGGCGGCGTTGATGCCGAGGAAGTCCTTCAGGACGTCCCAGGCGACGGACAGGATGATCGAGGTGACGGACTTGCCCATGATGGCCTGGGCGTCCGCCACCTGGGCGGCGGACAGGCCCGCGCCGGCGAGGGCGGCGGCGGTTTCCGACGGGGTCAGGGAGATGGACAGGCCCGAGGGGTCGGTGTGGGTGGCCGGGTTGTTGTGGGCGTAGGTGTAGCCGTTGGACTGCAACGGGTCGGCGGTGTCCAGCACCGGGTCGGCGGAGAGGAACCGGCCCACGCTGGGGTCGTAGAGGCGGGCACCCAACGGGACGTACCCGGAAGGGTCGTCGCGTCGGGCGCCGAGGAACCCGGTCGGGGTCTGCATGTTGGCCGCCAGGGCGGCGGTGCCGCGCCGGTTGCCGAACGGGTCCTGCTTGCGGATTCGGGTGGTCATCGTGGCGTCGAGGGTGACCTCGGCGTACGGGGTGCCCTGGTGGTCACCGACGACGGCGGCGAGGGCGGACGGGTTGGTGCCGTGGGCGTAGCGCAACACCGACCCGCCCGGGGCCGCATAGGAACGCTGGCTGCTCACCAGCGCACCGCCCTGCTACGTGGTCACCTGCGACTCGCCCAGGTGCAGGGTGGCCTGCCGGCCCTGCACGGTCAGCCGCCGTGAGCCGCCCGGCCCGTAGATGTGCCGGGTCTCGTTCTGCGCCTGCCACTGCTGCGCCGCCGCCCCGCCCGCGCACGTAGCCAGGACGATCGGGGTGCCGTCGGCGGTGGCCGCGTCGCGCACCGCGAGGCACAGCCCCGACGAGGTGTGCCGGAGCTGCCCGGTCGACAGGCGCTCCACCCGCTGGTCGGTGCCACCATCACAGGCGCGGATCTGCGCCGCCGAGCCGGCCGTCGTGCCGGTCGGCTGGACGCACCAGGTGTCGTAGTCGACGGCACCCCCGACCTGCTCTGGCGCAACCTGGACAACGGCAACATGTACGTCCGCCACGGCCTGCCCGGAACGGCAGCGGGCAGCGTCGACCTGCACTCGCTCAAGCAGGCCGCCAACTCGCGTGACGGCGATGTCTCCTATGGCACCGGCTGGACGGAGGCCGCGATGAGCGCGGTGATCGCGATCCCGGACGTCAGCGGCGACCAGGTGCCCGACCTCTGGGTGCGGTCTGGCGCCGACGGTCAGATCCGGGTCTACCACCCCTCCGCCACGAGTGCCGGTTCCCCGGTGAAGGTCGTGCTGGGCGCGGACTGGAGCACCATGAAGTCCTTCGGCTGATCCACCTCACGACAACCAGCAGGCTTCGCAAGCAGAACCCGCCAATGCGGTGAAAAGCCGCTAGGGAGCTGAGTCACCTACGACATCACGCCGCCCGGCCCTCCCCACCGGCCCCGGCGCGTCCCTGCACCCCGGGTGCCCATCGGGGTGCAGGGGTCAGTGGGTGATGTCGTAAGTGACTCAGCTCCCTAGCGGGCGGGAAGGGTCACGTCAGCGACCTCCGGGTATCCGGTGGCGCAGCCGTTCGGAGGGCGATCGTCGGCGGCCCGGCGGTCGGAGTCAGGGGGCCGGGGTCAGTGGCGGAAGGGGCCGGTGATCTCGTACGTGATGCCGTCGGAGCCGGTGACCGCCCCGCTGACGCCCCGCTGGGAGGAGAAGTAGAGGCGGCTGCCGTCCGGGGAGCACGCCGGGCCGGTCAGTTCCGAGCCCGACTGGCCGAGCAGGCGCAGGAACGGGGTGACCACGCCGGCCGGGGTGATCATGTTGATCTCCATGTTGCCGCCGTCCTCGGCCACGTACAGGTCGCCGGAGCGGGTGCCGGTGATGTTGTCGACGCCGGTGAGCGGGGCCGCCCCGGCGGGCACCAGCGAGTCGTCGTACGCCAGGTCGAGGCGTTGGCCGGCGGCGTCGTACGCCCAGACCCGGTTGTCGCCCTTGGTGGTGAACCAGCAGGTGCCCCGGTCGTACCAGCAGCCCTCGCCGCCGTCGAAGTGCTGCGCCGCGCCGACCTGGCGACGGGTGGGGACGGGGAAGCCGTCGCGGTCGGGCACGTCGGCCCAGGTCACCGGGCCGGTGACCTGACCGGTCGGCGCGCAGAGCACCTGGAGCCGGCCGGTGCGCAGGTCGCCCCAGGTGTCGGGGACGAACCGGTAGAAGCAGCCGTCCTCCTCGTCCTCGGTGAGGTAGACGACGCGCCGGTCGGGGTCGCAGGCGGCGGCCTCGTGGGTGAACCGGCCCATCCGGGTGCGTTCCTCGGCGGCGCGGCTGCCGTCGGGCCAGGTCTCCATGACCCGGCCGAGCGGGGCCTCCTCGCAGGAGAGCCAGGTGCCCCACGGGGTCGCCCCGCCGGCGCAGTTGAGGTTGGTCCCGCCGAGGATCCGGTACGCCGAGGCGATGCTGCCGTCGGCACGGAACCGCACGGCCGACGCGCCGCCGGCGAGGGGGATCTCGGAGTTGGAGACGTAGATCCAGCCGTCGGGGGCGGGGAAGCACGCGCCGCCGTCGGGGGCCCAGTGCCACAGGTAGGAGGTGCCGGCGACCCGCTGCCCGGAGCGGGCGACCACCCGGCTGGTGAAGCCGGCGGGCAGTTGGATGCCGTTGGCGTCGGCGGCGAGCAGGTCCCCGTACGGGCCGGGGCCGGGCTGGGCGGGCCCGGCGGAGAGGGCGGGCGCGGAGAGGGCGGCGGAGGCCCAGAGGCTGCCGCAGAAGGCGGCGGCCCCGCCGGCGACGGTGGCGCGCAGGACGGTACGACGGTCCATCGGTTACCTCCGGGTAGGGTCGATGCCCCACCGACGGTAGAGCCGGCGAGGCATCGACACCAGTGACTACCCGATGAACGCGGGGTGACGGCTCTCCGGCCCGACCGCCTCGGGTTCGGGCGCGTCCGGCGGCGCGGGCTGCGCCGGGTCGTCCGACTCGCGGATGCCGAAGCGGCGGTAGACCGCGCCGAGCGGGCCGGGGGCCCACCAGTTCCAGCGGCCGAGCAGGCGCATGGTGGCCGGCACGAGCAGCGCCCGCACCAGGGTCGCGTCGACCACGATCGCCACGATCATGCCGATCCCGATCAGCTTGATGTACGCCATCGCGCCGGTGGCGAAGCCGGCGACCACGATGACCAGCAACAGGGCGGCGGCGGTGATGATCCGGCCGGTGCGTTGCAGGCCGGCGGCCACCGACGCGGTGTTGTCGCCGGTGCGGTCCCACTCCTCGCGGACCCGGGAGAGCAGGAACACCTCGTAGTCGGTGGCCAGGCCGAACAGCACGGCGAGCATGAGGATCACGTTGCTCGGCTCGATGAACCCGGTCGGGGTGAAGCCGAGCAGCCCGGACAGGTGGCCGTCCTGGAAGATCCAGACCACCACGCCGAACGACGCGCCGATGGAGAGCAGGTTCATCAGCACCGCCTTGACCGGCAGCACCACCGAGCCGAACGCGAGGAAGAGCAGCAGCAGGGTCGCGCCGGCCATCAGCAGGGCCATCCAGGGCAGCCGGTCGCCGAGGCTGTCCAGCAGGTCCCGGTCGACGCCGGGCCGGCCGCCGACGAGCACCCGCGCGCCGTCCGGGGCGGGCAGGGCGCGCAGGTCGCGTACCAGGTCCCGGGCGGCGTCGCCGGTCGGCTCGCCCGGGTAGGCGACGGCGAGCAGCGTCGAGGCCCCGTTGGTCGCGGCGACCCGCACGCCGGTCACCCCGGGCACCGCCGCGATCCGGTCGGCGAACGACCCGACCGCGTCGGCCGGCACGCCGGTGACCAGCACGTCGATCGGGGCGATGGTACCGCCGGGGAACTGCGCGGCGATCCGCTCGGAGACCACCCGGGGCCCGGCGTCGGCCGGCAGCACCCGCTCGTCGACCCCGCCGAATCCGGCGCGCAGGAACGGGGTGGCCAGCAGCCCCAGGATCAGGGCCACCCCGACCAGGTAGGGCACCGGGCGGCGCATCACGCTGCGCGCGATCCGGGCCCAGGCGCCGCCGGTGTCGGCCTGCGCCGGGCCGGCGCGGTGTGCCCCGCGCCGCCACGGCAGCGGTACGCGCACCGCGTCGACCCGGCGGCCGAGCACCGCGAGCAGGGCCGGCAGCACGGTGAGCGCCGCGAGCATGGCGACCAGCACGGCGGCCATCCCGCCGAGGCCCATCGAGCGCAGGAACGGCTGCGGGAAGACCAGCAGGCTGGCCATGGCGAGGGCGACGGTGAGCCCGGAGACCAGCACGGTGCGGCCGGCGGTGGCCATGGTGCGGCGTACCGCCTCGGCGGTGTCCCGGCCGGCGGCGAGTTCCTCGCGGAACCGGCTGACCACGAACAGGGCGTAGTCGACGGCCATGCCGAGGCCGATCAGGGTGATCACGTTGATCGCGAAGACCGACACGTCGGTGACCATGCTGAGCAGGCGGACGGCGACCAGCGCGCCGAGGATGGCGAGCCCGCCGACGAGCAGCGGGGTGGTGGCGGCGACCAGCCCGCCGAAGATCAGCACGAGCAGGACCAGCAGCACCGGCATGGAGAACAGCTCGGCGCGGGTGATGTCCTCGCTGGTCTGCTCGGTGGCGTACCGCTGGAAGGCCACCGCGCCGCCGAGCTCGGTGCGCAGGCCGGGGGCGTCGAACGCGGGCCGCACCGCGTCGAACGCCTCGGCGCGGGCGTCCTCGTCGACGCCGTCGAGCTGGACCAGGGCGTAGGTGGACCGGCGGTCGGCGGAGACCAGGTGGGGCGCCGGGGCGTCGTAGAAGGTGGTCACGCTGGTGACCTCGGGACGCTGGCGCAGCGCCGCGACGGTGCCGGCGACCGGATCGCGGAACGCCGGCTGGTCGACGGTGGCGGTGTCGCTGGACCAGAGCACGATCACGTCGGCGCCCTGCCGGCCCAGTTCGGCGGTGATCCGCTCGGCCGTGCGGCTGGACTCGCTGGCCGGGTCGGCGAACCCGCCGCCGCTGAGCTGGCCGAAGACGCCGGTCCCCCAGGTCGCGCCGAGCGCCATGAACGCCACGGCGGCGGCGAGCACGGCCCAGCGGGCCCGCACCACCGCCCGCCCCCACCAGTCGAACATCGCATTCCCCCTCACCGACCGTTAAGGTCGTGGTCAGTAACCATGGCTCTCCGAAGTGAACGCCGTTTACTATTACTACGTCGTTCGCTCCAGTCAAGGGGGTTCACGCATGTCCGCACCGACCCGGCGGGAACGGCTACGCGCGGCCACCCTCTGCGAGATCAAGAACGGGGCGCGCCGGCTGCTGGTGACCGGCGGGGTCGAGGCGGTCTCCCTGCGCGCCATCGCCCGCGACATGGGGATGACCGCGCCCGCCATCTACCGCTACTTCCCCAACCTGGAGGGCCTGGTCGGCGCGCTGACCGGCGACCTCTACGACGAGCTGCGCGCCGTCAGCGAGGCGGCCCGGGACACGGCCGGCGACGACCCGGTCGACCAGCTCACGGCCATGTGCCGGGCGATGCGCCGCTGGGCCGTCGCGCACCCCGCCGAGTTCACCCTGATCTTCGGCAACCCCGTCCCGGGGGTCGCCACGTTCACCGACGCCTGCGCCGACGCCGAGCACCCCGGCGCGCGGCTCGGGGCGGTCTTCCTCGCCCCGTTCCTCGCGCTGACCCGGGACGGAGCGCTGCCCGGGCCACCGGCCGACGCGCTGCGCCAGCAGCTCGGCTGCCACCTCGCCCCGCTCACCACCAAGCACGGCGACCTGCCGATCGAGGTCGCGTACGCGTTCCTGTCCGCCTGGACCCGACTCTACGGGCTCGTCGCCATGGAGGTCTTCGGCCACCTCGCCTGGGCCGTGGACTCCCCCGAGGCGCTGTTCGAGACCGAACTCGCCGCGCTGTTCGCCCCGCTGCGCGGGACGCCCGGCACCGGCCCGCCGACCGGGAACGGCGACGGCCCCCCGGCCGGGTCCGCGCGGCACTAGGCTGCCCGAGCATGAGCGAGCGCAGCGGCACGACCGCGACGAGCAAGGCGAGTGAACTGCCGGCCCGCGCCGACGTGGTGGTCGTCGGCTCCGGGCACAACGGGCTGGTCTCGGCGATCCTGCTGGCCCGCGCCGGCCTCGACGTGCTGGTGCTGGAGGCCGCCGGGGTGATCGGCGGGGCCACCCGCACCGAGAACCCGTTCCCGAAGGTCCCCGGGCTGCGCCACTCCACCGGGTCCTACCTGCTCGGCCTGATGCCGCCGGAACTGCTCGCCACGCTCGACGTGCGCATCCCCGTGCTGCGCCGCGACCCGCACTACTTCCTGCCCACCCCGGGCGGCCCCGGGTCGCCGTACCTGCTGATGGGCAGCGACACGGCCGCCACCCGGCGGCAGCTCGCGGAGTTCTTCTCCCCCGCCGACGTGGCCGCCGACGACGCCATGCAGGCCGAGCTGGCCCAGCTCCGCGACGACCTCGCCCCCGCCTGGCTGGCCGAGCCGCTGCCGGTCGAGGAGATCGCGCAGCGGCTCGTCCGGCCCGCCCTGCGGCAGGTCTTCGTCGACCTCGTGCGCGGCTCCGTGGCCGACTACCTGGCCCGCTTCGACTTCCGCTCCGAGCTGCTGGTCAGCATGTACGCGGTCACCGACGGCCTGTCCGGGCTCAACGCCGGCCCCGACGACCCCGGGACCGGCCACAACTTCCTCGTGCACAACATGTGCCGGCTGCCCGGATCCGACGGCACCTGGATGATCGCCGAGGGCGGCATGGGCACCGTCTCGCGCACCTTCGCCGACGCGGCCCGCGCCGCCGGGGCCACCATCCTGACCGACGCCCCGGTCACCGCGATCACCCTCGACGGCGGCGCGGCCAGCGGCGTGACCCTCGCCGACGGCCGGCACGTGGCCGCGCGGGTGGTGCTCGGGGCCTGCGACCCGTACCGGCTGATGGACCTGCTGCCCGACGGCGCGCTCCCGGCGGAGCTGGGCGCGCGGATGGCGGCCGTCCGCCGGCCCGGCACCACCCTCAAGGTCAACCTGGCGCTGACCGGGCTGCCCCGCTTCTCCTGCCTGCCCGACGACGCGCCCAGCCCGTTCGGCTCCACCATCCACCTGCTGCCCGGGTCGGCGTCGCTGGTCGGCGGCGGGGGCGAGCCGCCGATGGCGGCGCTGCGCGCGATGTGGGCCGACGTGCAGGCCGGGCGGCTGCCCGCCGAGCCCACCATCGAGTGGTACCTGCACACCACCGTCGACCCGTCGCTGTCCGACGCCGAGGGCCACCACTCGTCGGCGCTGTTCGTGCAGTCGGTGCCCTACGCCCTCGCCGACGGCACCTGGGACGCGGCCCTGCCCGGCTACGTCGACCGGCTGATCGGCATCTGCGAGCGGTACGCGCCCGGCACCGGCGACCTGATCGCCGACGCCGTGCCGCTGCCCCCGCCCGGCATCGAGGCGCACTTCGGCATCACCGGCGGGCACATCCACCACGTCGACAACACGGTCAGCTTCACCGACCGGATGCCGTACGCCACCGGCGTCGACGGCGTGTACGCCGGCAGCGCCGGCTGCCACCCGGCGGGCAGCGTCATCGGGGCGGCCGGCCACAACGCGGCCCGCCGCATCCTCGCCGATTTGGGGTAAGGAGGGGCCCCTTGTTAACGCCTACGGTAGAGAGGGGTCCCCTTCTCACCCCGTCGGGCGGGGCGCTCAGCCCTCGGCTGGAGCGACCTCCTTCGACGGGGGCAGGTCGCCGGGGCCGCGGATCAGGTAGAGGCCCACGAGCAGGAGGTAGGCGACCAGGCTGAGCACCGGGTCGACGAAGACCACCGCGAAGGCGACCAGGTAGAGCACCGGCCCCAGCAGGAACCGGCGGGCCACCGCCCGGGCCAGCCGGGGGTCCAGGTCCGGGTGGAGCAGGTGGCGCCGCCGCGCCCACCACCAGCTCAGGTTGAAGAACAGCGCCTCGCCGAGCACCGTGCCCACGTACAGGGCGGCGGTGAGCCGCTGGTCGCCGACCGGGCCGCGCAGGTTGTCCGACAGCAGGTTCGCGGCGAACGGGATGGCCGCGACGAAGAGCAGCAGGAGCAGGTTCAGCACCAGCAGCAGCTGGTCGACGCGGACCACGTACCGCCACATGTTGTGGTGGGTGAGCCACACCTGGCCGACGATCGCGAAGGTGATCACGTACGCCAGGTACGACGGCCACTCGTGGAACAGCGCGCCCGCCAGGTCCGTCCCGGTGGGGTTCTGCGGGGCGAACTGGAGCAGCTCGACCGCCATCAGGGTCAGCACGATGGCGATCACGGCGTCGCTGAACGCCTCCACCCGGGAGGCGTCGCGGGCCATCTCGCTGCGCCGCCCGTACCGGTAGCCGGCCGCCTCGTCCGCCCCGCCCGTCACGACGCCGACCCGCCGGTCACGACTCCGCCCCGCCCGTCACGACTCCATGGTCACCTGCGGGCGGGGCGGAACGGGAAGGAACGGGGCAGAAGGGGCGAAACGGGGCGAGCGCCGGGTCAGGGCGTCGGGGCGGACGCGTCCGCGCGGTGCGCCCGGACCTTGTGCCCGACGCTGGTCAGGCAGCGCCCGCTGGGCAGGTCGAACTTCCAGCCGTGCAGCTGGCAGGTGAGCTGGTCGCCCTCGACGATGCCGAACCGGGTGAGGTCCGCCTTCAGGTGCGGGCAGCGGCGCTGCACCACCCAGTCGCCGAGGGTGACGTCCTCGGCGTCGCTGGTGCGCTCGTGCTCGTCGTACCAGCCCTCGGCGTACTGGAGGCGCTCGGTGGACAGGCACTTGAAGAAGGCGTACACGAACTCGTTGTACTGGCCGATCCGGGCCGCCGAGAACCGGCAGGACAGGAAGAGCGAGTTGACCCAGTCGACCTCGCCGATGTGCAGCAGGTGCTCCACGAGGGCCCGCTCGGTGCGGAACCGGTAGCGGACCTTCTCGTCGGCGTACGGCCGCACCTCCTTGCCGGGAAAGTCCACCACGATCGACTCGACGCTCTCGCCGTCGTAGTCGACCAGGTCGAAGCGGACCGGGCCGCCGACGCCCTTGGCCAGGTAGATCGACTCCTCCAGCAGCGGCTCGATGCGGCGCTTCATCCCGGCCAGCACGTCGACCTCGGGGTGCCGCCAGGACGCCTTCTCCGCCTCGATGACGCCGCGCTTGCGCTCCCGCATCTCCTCCAGGTGGGCGGCCTTGTTCGCGAAGAACTCCTCGACCGGCTGCGGGTGGGTGGTGGTCGCCCCCGAGGTGGTCACCTCGGCGACGCTGCCCGGCAGCAGCACGATGCCGTTGGTGCCGCCGACCTTCGCGTACTCGGCGAGGAAGACCGACTGGTCGGGGAAGATGTTGCCCTCGTCGCCGTGGATGTCGTTGAACTGCCACAGGTCGTCGTCGAGGAAGCACGGCGGACCGGCGATCGGGAAGACGTGGTCGGCCTTCAGGTCGGCGATGTAGCGCCAGGTGCGGTCGAACTGCCGCTCCCGCTTCTGCTTGCCGAACGCGGTCTTCGCCGACTGCGGCAGCTCGTAGACCATCGGATACCAGATCGCCCCGGAGAACTGGAGCAGGTGCGCGTGCACGTGCCCCAGCTCGGCGAAGACGCTCAGGTCGGTCGGCCGGGCGTCGTTCTGGTTGAGCAGCCGCACCCCCTCGTGCTCCACCCACAGCGAGGAGTCGCCGATCGGGCCGTCGGTCGGGCTGGTCAGCGCCTGGATCATGATCCGCAGGCCGCCGTCGAGCTCCACGACCTGCTCGTTCGGGGCCCGCAGGAACTTCGTGAAGCCCAGCGCCCGCAGCTCGTCCTCCATCTCGGAGGTGGGGAACTCCGGCAGCAGGACGGTGGCGTCCTTGGACACGAAGTCGCGCAGGTGCGCGGCGTCGAAGTGGTCCCGGTGCAGGTGCGAGACGTACAGGTAGTCGACGTCGCCGAGGGTCTCCCAGTCGAGCTGGGAGTTGTCGGGGAACGGGAACCACGAGGCGAAGTAGGCGGGATTGACCCACGGGTCGCACAGGATGCTGCCCGCGGCCGTGTCGATCCGCATGCTGGCGTGTCCCGTACCGGTCACTCGCACCGCAGTCCCCCTCAAAAAGACAATCAAGGTGTACGTCCCGACGCTACCGGAGGCAGTCTGGCCGCCGGCCCGCGACGCCGGTAGTGCCCTCCGGCCCGGGTCCTCCGGCCTCCGGCCGGTCCACTGGGCGCCGGTGGCCGGCACGGGGCGCCGGCGGCGGATGCGGGCCGGTGTGTGCCGGGCCGGCAGGAAACCCCCACCGCACGAGGTCAGCCGCGGGGCGTGCCAGACTAACCGGAGATCCGATCGCGAGGGAAGGACCGACAGTGGCAGGAAGCGAGCCGGTGACGTCGCCAGATCAGCACAAGCCCGGGCACCGCAAGGCCGGGCGGATCGGCGCGGTGGTCTCCGCGCTGGCGCTGTTGGCCATGCTGTGCGGCAACCACGAGGGCAGGGTCGAGGACATCTGGCTGGTGGGCCTGGCCGTGCTGCTGCTGGCCATCGTCGTCGGCGACACGGTGCTGCGCCGCAACGGCCTGCGGTCCTGACCCCGGCCGGACCGGCAACGCGCGAAGGGCCCGCCCCCGTCGGGGCGGGCCCTTCGTCGTGTCCGCGTGCCCGGCGGCGCGGGCGGATCGCCCGCGCCCGCCGGACGGTCAGCGGCCGAAGAGGATGTCCTGGACGTCCTTGAGCGCGGCGTCGACCTCGGCCTCGAAGTAGCCGCCCGGGACCAGGCCGAAGCGCAGGGTGTCCAGGTCCTTCGGGTTGACCGGCATCGGGCCCCGGCCGGCCATCCCGCCGAGGATGCCCTCGAAGAGCCGGTCGACCTGGTCCGGGTCGTATCCACTGCCGAACCGGCGCACCTGGAAACTGCGGCGGATCTGGTCCACCCGGTGCAGGTCGCTGCCGGGCGGACCGGCCATCGGCGGGCCACCGGCCGGGGGGCCACCCACGGGCGGGCCACCCACCGGCGGGCCGCCCATCGGGGGGCCGCCCACGGGCGGGCCGGCCATCGGCGGCGGGCCCCCGATCGGCTGCGGCGGCATGGGCGGGGGCCCGGCCGGGCCACGGCCGCGCAGCTCACGAAGGTCGCGCTCGGGCATCCGGATCTCGGCGGTCATGTCGGCCCGCCCGTGCCGGCCCGCCTCGAAGCCGTCGAAGCGCTGCTCGTCGGGGGCGTAGCCGCCGGGCCCCGGGGGCAGGCCCCGGGGCGGCGGGCCGCCGGGCCCCATACCGGGGCCGGGACCCATCGGGCCGCCCGGACCCAGCGGGCCGCCGCCGGGGCCGCGCGGGGCGTCGTACCCGCCGCGCGGCGCGTCGTACCCGCCGGAGAAGCCACCGGTCGGCTCGTCGTATCCGCCGCCGCCGGAGAAACCGCCGGTCGGCTCGTCGTACCGGCCGTAGCGGTCGCCGGGCGGGCCGGCCTGCGCCGGCATCGGCCGAGGCGGCATGGGCTGCGGCATCGGCGCGGGCCCCCGGTCGTCGCGCAGGAGCGGCCCACGGTCGTCGCGCATCGGCAGGGGGCCGCGGTCGTCGCGCATCGGAACGGGCCCCCGGTCGTCGCGCATCGGCGGGCCCATCCGGTCCGGCGGGCCCATCCGGTCGGACATCCGGGGGTCTGCGCCGCGACCGGGCGAGCCGCCGCGCTCCTCCAGCTCGGCCAGTTGCCGCTCGACGCGGTCGAGGTGGAGGTCGACCTGCCACTCGTCGTAGCCGTTGAAGCGGACCCGGAAGACGACGTCGTGGACCTCCTGGGAGGCCACGGGCGCGCCAACGGGCCGGCCGTCGAGCGTCGCCTCGACCCGGTCCAGGAAGGCGTCCACCTCGTCGACCTTGTATCCCCGGCGGAGCGCCTTGCGCCGGAAACGCTGACCCTGACTCGCCACTATGTCTCCTGGTCTCGTTCGGTACGCCCCGTCACGCCGTTGCCTCCTGCGGCGTCCCGCTGTCCCCGTCGCCGGCGGCGGCGAGCTGCCCGCACGCGCCGTCGATCTCGCGCCCCCGCGTGTCCCGGACCGTCGTCGAGACCCCGGCGGCGCGCAGACGCCGGACGAACTCCCGCTCGACGGGCTTCGGACTCGCGTCCCACCGGCTGCCCGGGGTCGGGTTGAGCGGGATGAGGTTGACGTGGGCCAACCTGCCGGCCAGCAGCTTGCCGAGGAGGTCGGCCCGCCACGGCTGGTCGTTCACGTTTTTGATCATCGCGTATTCGATCGACACCCGACGCCCCGTGCGGGCCGCGTAGTCCCACGCCGTGTCCAACACCTCGGCGACCTTCCACCGCTGGTTGACCGGCACGAGTTCGTCGCGCAGCTCATCATCGGGCGCGTGCAGGGACAACGCAAGGGTCACCGACAGGTCTTCGCTGGCCAGCCGCCGGATCGCCGGCACCAGACCGACCGTGGAGACCGTGATGTGCCGCTGGGACAGGCCGAGCCCCTCGGGGGCGGGGGCGACCAGCCGGCGGATCGCCGCGACGACGCGCGAGTAGTTGGCCAACGGCTCACCCATGCCCATGAACACGACGTGGGACAGCCGCGGCGGTGAGCCGGCGACCGCGCCGGAGGCGGCCACGCCGGCCAGGTAGACCGCCTGGTCGACGATCTCGGCCGTCGACAGGTTGCGGGTCAGCCCGGCCTGGCCGGTGGCGCAGAACGGGCAGGCCATGCCGCAGCCCGCCTGGCTGGAGATGCAGACGGTCACGCGGTCCGGATATCCCATCAGCACGCTCTCCACCAGCGAGCCGTCGTGCAGCCGCCAGAGCGCCTTGCGGGTCGCGCCGTCGTCGCAGGCGAGTTCGCGGACCGGGGTGAGCAGGGTGGGCAGCAGCTCGGCGGCCAGCCTGTCCCGGGTGGCCGCGGGCAGGTCGGTCATCGACGCGGCGTCGCGGACCAGGCGGCCGAAGTAGTGGGTGGACATCTGCTTCGCGCGGAACGCCGGCTCGCCCAGCTCGGCCACCAGGGCCTGCCGGGCGGGCAGGTCGAGGTCGGCGAGGTGGCGGGGCGGCATGGCCGCGCGGCGTGCGGCGGGGGTGTCCGGGGTGACGGGGATCAGGGGAAGGCTCGTCATGACCCGTCCAGTCTCCCACGCCGTTCGCCCGACGCACCTGGCCGGAGGTGCCGAATCGGACCCGACCACGCGGCCGGAACGGGCTGACCGGCGTGATTCATGCCTCAGCCCACCACCGGGACGAAAACCGCCAGCAACAGGTACGCGGTCGGCACCGCGAACAGGATCGAGTCGAGGCGGTCCATCAGGCCGCCGTGCCCGGGCAGCAGGTTGCTCATGTCCTTCACGCCGAGATCCCGCTTGATCATGGACTCGGCCAGGTCGCCGAGGACCGCCGCGCAGGACACGGCCACGCCGAACAGGGCGCCCCACCAGGGGGCCACGTCGAACAGCAGCCAGATCAGCAGGGCGCTGCCCGCCGCCGCCGCGGTGACCGAGCCGCCGAAGCCCTCCCAGGACTTCTTCGGGCTGATCGAGGGCGCCATCGGGTGCTTGCCGAGGTTGGCTCCCGCCGCGTACCCGCCGGTGTCGGAGAGCACCACCGCGACCAGGGTGACCAGCACGCGCAGGTGCCCGTCGCCGGGCGCGGCGGCGAGCATCGCCGCGAAGCCGCCGAGGAACGGCACGTACACGGCGATGAGGGTGGCCGCCGTCAGGTCGCGCTGGTAGTCGCCCGGCCCGTCGCCCAGCCGCCAGATCATCGTGCCGAGCACGGTGACCAGCAGGCCGAGGCAGAGCGCGTCGGGGCCGGCGAACCAGGCCAGGCCGATCGTGAGCACGCCACCGGCGATCAGCGGCACCAGCGGCGGATGGGCCCCGCTGCGGCGGACCGCCCGGGCCATCTCCCAGCTGCCGATCGCGATCGCGGCGGCGAGCACGAGGAGGAAGGCGGGCAGGTAGAAGAAGAGCGGCAGCAGGACGGCCGCGCCGAGGCCGACGCCCACCCCGATCGCCGCCGGCAGGTTGCGGCCGGCGCGGCCGGACGGGGCCTGCTGGGTGGGCGGACGCTCCGCGCTCGCCCGTCGCCGGCCGGGCCCGCGCCGGCCCCGGGGCGGCTCCGGCTCGGCGACGTCGCCGGCCGGCCCATCCGAGGGGTACGCCGGACCGGCCGGCTCGTCGGGCGGGTACGCCGGCCCCGTCGGCGGGTGGGCGGGGAAGGGCCCGTCGGGCTCGGGAGAGAACCGGCCGCCCGCCCCGGGGGCGCCACGCCAGCCCGGCGGGTCGACGGGGTCACCGGGTCGCGGCGGCTCGTCGGGCACCGGGCGGGCACCGTACGGGTCGGTGGCGTCGGCGTCGAACGGCTCCGGCCGCCCCGCCGGGCGGCGCGTCTCGGGCCGACCGCCCGGGGCCACGGGGGCGTACGCGTCGGTGGTGGCGCTGCGGGCCCACTGTCCCGGCTCCAGCTCACGGTCGGGCCAGGGGAGCGCGGCGGGGGCGTCCGGCCGGTCCCAGCTGCGGGACTCGGGGCTGCGGTAGGGGTCGAGGTGGGACATCACGCACCGAGCGGACGCGGTACGGGGTTCACCACATGACGTACGACCAAGACCATCCCCTACGACGACTGTTCCGTCCGATTGACCGGCGCGACGGCCGGGCGATCCCGCCCGTTCACCGCGTGGTGGCCGGAATCGTGCCGAGCCTACTGCACGGGTCGCCCCGGGAGGGTGGACGAGCCCTCCGTGCGCCGCCGGCGGTGCGCCCCGGGTTCGCCCGGTTCCGGCCCGTGACGACGGAGGCACCGGCGCCGCCGCCCGACGACGGCGGCACACCGGTGCCACGACAACAGGTCTCGCGTGCCGGCCCGGGGGCCGGTCGCGGCTCAGACCTCGAGCAGCTCGCTCTCCTTGTGCTTGACCAGCTCGTCGACGGTGGCCACGAACTTCTGGGTCAGGTCGTCGAGGTCCTTCTCGGCGCGGCGGCCCTCGTCCTCACCGACCTCGCCGTCCTTGACCAGCCGGTCCAGCTCCTCCTTGCCCTTGCGGCGGATGTTGCGCACCGCCACCTTGGCCTCCTCGCCCTTGTGCCGGGCCACCTTGATCATCTCGCGGCGGCGCTCCTCGGTCATCTGCGGGAGCAGGATGCGCAGCTGGTTGCCCTCGTTGTTCGGGTTCACGCCGAGGTCCGAGTCGCGGATCGCCCGCTCCATCGCGCCGATCTGCGAGTTGTCGTACGGCTTGATGATGACCATGCGCGGCTCGGGGACCCCGATGGACGCCATCTGGGGCAGCGGCGTGGGGGTGCCGTAGTAGTCGATGATGACCTTGGAGAACATGGCGGCGTTGGCGCGACCGGTGCGGATGGCGCCGAACTCCTCCTTGGCGTGCTCGATGGCCCGCTCCATCTTCTCCTCGGCCTCGAGGAGGGTGTCGTCGATCACCGGTCTCCTCGCCTCCTTCTTTGTGCTCGTCGTGGGCTGTGCTGTGTGTCGCGGGGCCGCCTCGCGCGGCCCCCGGCCGCTCAGGCGGTGATCAGGGTGCCGATCTTGTCGCCACCCACCGCGCGGATGATCGTGTCGTCGCCCTGCGCGCCGAAGACCAGCATCGGCAAGCCGTTCTCCATGCAGAGGCTGAACGCGGCCGCGTCGGCGACCCGCAGGTTGCGGCGGAGCACCTCGGAGAAGGTGATCGAGTCGAGCTTGCTGGCGGTCGGGTCGATCCGGGGGTCGGCGGTGTAGACGCCGTCCACGCCGTTCTTGCTCATCAGCACCACGTCGGCCCGGATCTCCAGCGCCCGCTGGGCGGCCACGGTGTCGGTGGAGAAGTAGGGCATGCCCGCGCCGGCGCCGAAGATGACGACCCGGCCCTTCTCCAGGTGCCGGATCGCGCGCAGCGGAATGTAGGGCTCGGCGACCTGGGCCATCGTGATGGCGCTCTGCACCCGGGTCTCGATGCCCTCCTTCTCCAGGAAGTCCTGGAGGGCCAGGCAGTTCATCACGGTGCCCAGCATGCCCATGTAGTCGGCGCGGGCGCGGTCCATGCCCCGCTTCTGCAGCTCCGCGCCGCGGAAGAAGTTGCCGCCGCCGACCACCACGGAGACCTGCACGCCGCGGCGTACCACGGTGGCGATCTGCCGCGCGATGGCCTGGACGACGTCGGGGTCGACGCCGATCGCGCCGCCGCCGAAGACCTCGCCGGAGAGCTTCAGCACCACCCGGCGGGCCCGTCCCGGCGGTGGGGCGGTCGGATCCTCCGCCGCCAGGCTCCGGTCACTCACAACCTGCGTCATCCGCCCCGCCCTTCCCCGGCCGCACCCCACGTGCGCCGGTTACCGCGTACCTGCCGTCGCTGACCCTACGCCGCCGCTCCGGCCGCGCGGGCCAGGCATGTGACGAGGAGGCCGCGGTGCCTGTCACGTACACCAGCGGCCTCCTCGTCGACGTTCCCTGCCCACGGGCGCGTCACGCGCCCGACCGGCGGCTCAGGCCTGGCCGACCTCGAACCGCAGGAAGCGGGTCACCTCGATGCCGGCCTCGGCCAGCACCTGCTTCACGGTCTTCTTGTTGTCGGCGACCGACGCCTGCTCGATCAGGACGTAGTCCTTGAAGAACGCGTTGACCCGGCCCTCGACGATCTTCGGCAGCGCCGCCGCGGGCTTGTTCTCCTCGCGGGCGGTCTGCTCGGCGATGCGCCGCTCGGACTCGACGACGTCGGCCGGCACCTCGTCCCGGGTGAGGTACTTCGGCCGCATCGCGGCGATCTGCATGGCGACACCGCGGGCGTCGGCGTCCCCGGCCTCGTCGGTCTTGCCGGCGTACTCCACCAGCACGCCGACCGCCGGCGGCAGGTCCTGGCTCTTGCGGTGCAGGTAGACCGCGACGGTGCCGTCCAGCTTGGCGAAGCGGTTGAGCACCAGCTTCTCGCCGATCTTGGCGGACTGCTCCTGGATCAGGTCGGCGACCGGCTTGCCGTCGATGCTGCTGGCGAGCAGCTCCTCGGCGGAGGTCGCGGCGCTGGCCTCGCCGTGCTCGACGAGCTGCTGGGCCAGCGCGATGAAGGCGTCGTTCTTGGCGACGAAGTCGGTCTCGCAGTTGAGCTCCAGCAGCGCCTTGCCCGAGTGGGCGACCAGGCCGTTGGCGGCCGTGCGGCCGGCCCGCTTGCCGACGTCCTTCGCGCCCTTGACGCGCAGGATCTCGATGGCCTTGTCGAAGTCGCCCTCGGCCTCGGTCAGCGCCTTCTTGGAGTCCATCATGCCGGCGCCGGTGAGGTCGCGGAGCTTCTTGACGTCCGCGGCGGTGAAGTTGGACATGACTCTCTCTTCGGTGTTGGGACTCGGTGGGTTGGTCTGGGGGCCGGGTGGGTCGAGCCGGGGCCGGTCACCCGGGTCCGGGCCGGGCGCGCCCGGCGTGCCCGCCGCGCCCCGCCGCCCGGGAAACCGGACGGCGGGCGCGCGGCGGCGCGGTCACTCCGCTGCGGCGGCCGCCGGCTGCTCGGCCGGCTGCTCGGCGGCGGGCTGCGCCGGCTGCTCGTCGGCCTTCTTCGGCTCCTCCAGCAGCTCGCGCTCCCACTCGGCCAGCGGCTCGTCGGCGCCGACCTGACCCGGCTCCGGCTTCTCGTCGCCGCCCCGGCGACGGCCCGAGCGGGCGATCAGGCCGTCGGCGACGGCGGCGGCCACGACCCGGGTCAGCAGCTCGGCCGAGCGGATCGCGTCGTCGTTGCCCGGGATCGGGAAGTCGACCTCGTCGGGGTCGCAGTTGGTGTCGAGCACCGCGATCACCGGGATGCCCAGCTTGCGGGCCTCGTCGACGGCGATGTGCTCCTTCTTGGTGTCGACGATCCAGACCGCGGCCGGGAGCTTCTGCATGTCCCGCAGACCGCCGAGGGTCTTGGTGAGCTTGATCTTCTCGCGGGAGAGCTGCAGGGTCTCCTTCTTGGTGTAACCGGCGGCGGTGCCGCTCAGGTCACCCAGCGCCTCCAGCTCCTTCATCCGCTGGAGCCGCTTGTACACCGTCTGGAAGTTGGTCAGCATGCCGCCGAGCCAGCGGTGGTTGACGTACGGCTGGCCGACCCGGGTCGCCTGCTCGGCGATGGCCTCCTGGGCCTGCTTCTTGGTGCCCACGAAGAGGATGCTGCCGCCCTCGGCCACCGTGTTGCGCACGAAGTCGTACGCCTTCTCGATGTAGTCGAGGGTCTGGCGCAGGTCGATGATGTAGATACCGTTGCGCTCGGTGAAGATGAAGCGCTTCATCTTCGGGTTCCAGCGCCGGGTCTGGTGCCCGAAGTGGACACCGCTCTCCAGCAGCTGACGCATGGTCACGACGGCCATGGTGGGGTACTCCTTGTGATCCCTGGTTGCGCCGCCCGGCCGGCGGCCGGGCGTCCTGGCGCCCGGTCGCCGGCCGTGGTGGGCCCGACGATGATCGGGACCAGGGAGGCCGCCGCCCCACGAGACGTGGAGAGGGCGCGCGAGGTCGACCGCGCGAGGCGGTCGCCAAGCGCCCAGTGTACGCCCCTGCCCGGCGCGCGGCTCAGCGGGCGGCCGAGCGCGGCGGGTCAGGGGCGGGCGGCGCGGCTCAGCCAGCGGCGAGCGCGGCGGCGAGGAACAGCACCAGCCCCACCGTCAGGTACGCCGTCGGCGGGCGGAGCCAGCCCCGGCCGCCCTCGGCGAGCGCGAGGCCGCCCGTGCGCAGCCCGTAGAGCCCGATGCCGAAGATCGGCAGCCCGCCGGCCAGGAAGATGCCCACCACGACGTCGGCCGCCGACAGCGGGTCGCCGAGCACGCCGTGGCTCAGCACCCGCAGGGCCGGGACCTCGAAGGCCGCCACCAGCACCGCGATCAGCACGGCGAGCGCCGGGCGACGGGTGCGGTAGACGCCGTCGGAGGGCGCCGGGCCGGGGCGGCGCAGCCCGTCCGGGGCGTACGCCGGGTCGAGGCCGGGCGGCGGCAGGTCGGGGCGGGGCGCCACCGGGGGCATGGGCCCGGTCGGCAGGTCCAGCGGATGCGGCTCGGCGGCGCGACCCGGATCGACGGCGCGCGCCGGCTCCACGGCGGTGGCGCTGCCCGCGCCCCGGTCCACCGGGCCCCACTCCCCCACGCCCCGGTCCGCCGGCTCGTCCGGGCGGCCGGACTCGGCGCGGCGGCCCGGCTCGCCGGGGCGGCCGAGGTCGCCGGGACGGCCGAGGTCGCCGGGACGGCCAAGGTCGCCGGGACGGCCGAGGTCGCCGGGACGGCCGAGGTCGCCGGGACGGCCGAGGTCGCCAGGGCGGCCGGGGTCACCGGGGCGGCCCGACTCGCTGGGACGGCCCGGCTCGCTGGGGCGGCCGGGCTCGATGATCGGGTATCCGCCGAGCGGCGCGCCGCGCGGCGGCTCCGCGCCACGTCCCACCGGGTCGACGCCGAGCGGGTCCGCGTCGAGCGGGGCGTCCCGCGGGCCCGCCTCGCGCGCCGGACCGGACAGCAGGGCGCTGTCCCGGGCCGGGCCGGGCAGCGACCGGTCCTCGTACGCCGGGCCGGGCAGCGACCGGTCCTCGTGCGCCAGACCGGCGAGCGACCGGTCCTCGTGCGCCGGGGCGGACAGGGAGCGGTCCTCCTGCCCCGGCGCCGCCAGCGGCGTGGGGCGCTGCCCGATGGTCAGCGGGAACTCGACGGCCCGCTGGGCGGGCGGCAGCGGGAACGCGACGGAGTGCTGACCGGCCGGCAGCGCCGCGTCGGCGGACGGGGCCGGCTCGGCGGCCCGCGCCGCCCGGCGCGCCTCCCGTTCGGCGGCAAGCTCGTCCATCGACACCCCGAACGAGCCCGTGTCGGCCCGGCGGGACCGCGCCGGACGGTAACTGTCCGTATCGGGGTCGGTGGACCCGAACGCGTCGTCCGCGCCGTGCCGCCCGGTCTCGCCGTACCGGCTCACGGGTGGGTCGGTCAGCTCGTCGTAGCGCCGCTCTCCGGTGTCGCCGCGCTGGTCAGCGGCGCGGAACTCGTCGGCTCGATAGCGTTCTTCGCCCGCCGGGCGCCAGTCCGACTCGCCGTACCCGCGCTCGCCGGGGTACCAACGCGACTCCTGATCTTCGGGAAAGCTCCGTCGTGCGTTCACGATCGGCACCGTATGTGACAGGCGCACCCCCGCGCCATCCGGACGGACGGCGCGCCGGCGGCGACACCCCCCGGGAGCACCCGGAAACGGGCACGGTCCGGCCGTCGGCACGTAGCACACCAAGGGCATGATCGTCCGTTCGTCCACAACCGCCTCCGTCGTCCACAGGCGTACGGCGGAGGCGAGCGCGGTTCGGCATGGTGCGGGCCATGACGAAGCGGAACCAGGCCGTCGGCGCGTACGGGGAAAGCTGCGCCGTCCGGCACCTGATCGGAGCCGGGCTGCGCCCGGTCGCCCGCAACTGGCGCTGCCCCGCCGGTGAGATCGACATCATCGCCTGGGACGGCCCCGTGCTCGCCTTCTGCGAGGTGAAGACCCGGCGCACCACCGACTACGGGACGCCGGCCGAGGCGGTCGTGCCGGCGAAGGCGCGGCGGCTGCGGGGGCTGGCGGTCCGCTGGCTCGCCGAGACCGGCACCACGGCCGGCGAGGTGCGCTTCGACGTCCTCTCCGTCGAGCTGCCCGACGCCGGCGCGGCCCGGGTCGAGCACCTCAAGGGCGCGTTCTGATGGGCGGCCGGGCGTGAGCTACGCGAAGGTGCTCTGCGTCGGCCTGGTCGGGGTGACCGGGCACGTGGTGGAGGTGGAGGCCGACCTCGCCCCGGGGCTGCCGGCCGTGGCGATCTCCGGCCTGCCGGACACCGCCCTGCACGAGGCCCGCGACCGGGTCCGCGCCGCGATCGTCAACTCCGGCCAGCGCTGGCCCAACCGGCGGATCACCCTCAACCTGCTGCCGGCCACGCTGCCGAAGTTCGGTTCGGCCTTCGACCTCGCCATAGTCAACTTGTGACATACTCACGGGCATGACGCGAGCGGCTATCTATGTCCGGATCTCTCGGGACCGCGAAGGCGGCGGACTCGGCGTGACCAGACAGGAACAGGACTGCCGGGAACTGGCCGACCGGCACGGCCTGACGGTGGCCCAGGTATACAGCGACAACGACCTGTCGGCGTACAGCGGCAAGCCGCGGCCCGCGTATCGACGGATGCTCGACGACATCGCCGCCGCCCGGGTTGACGCTGTGCTGGCCTGGCACACCGACCGCCTACACCGGTCACCAACCGAGCTGGAGGAGTACATCTCGGCGTGCGAGCCGCGCGGCGTGCCCACCTTCACCGTGAAGGCCGGCCCGCTGGACCTGAGCACGCCCAGCGGGCGAATGGTCGCGCGCCAGTTGGGCGCCGTCGCCCGGTACGAGGTAGAGCACCAGGTCGAGCGGCAGCAACGCGCGAAGCAGCAAGCCGCCGCCGATGGCCGATGGGGCGGGGGCCGGCGACCGTACGGATACGAGGCGGACGGGGTCACGCTTCGACCGGACGAGGCGCGCGTGGTCGCCAGGGCCACGGACGCGATCCTTGCCGGCGGCAGCCTCCGGGCCCAGGCCGCCGAGCTCAACGGCCGGGGCCTGGTGACGTCGACCGGACGCCCGTGGACGGCCACGGAGCTGCGGAAGGTTCTGCTACGGCCACGCAATGCCGGTCTACGCGAGCACCGGGGGGAGATCGTTGGTCCGGCCGCCTGGCAACCGCTCGTCGACGAGGATCGCTGGCGCGCGCTGGTGTCGGTGCTGACGCACCCGGGTCGCCGCACGCAGTGGTCATCGGCGCGCCGGTGGTTGCTCTCCGGGCTGGCGCTCTGCGGCGTGTGTGGCACTCCCGTCCGAGCAACGCTGATGTCCACCACGGCCCGGTCGGTACCGTCGTACACCTGCAAGGTGTCGCGCTGCATCGGCCGGAACGCTGCCGAGGTCGATGCGTACGTCTCCGCCGTCGTCGTCGAGCGGCTGTCACGACCTGACGTCACAGACCTGCTCGCCGCCGACAGCCGCCCGGAGAGCAGCACGCTGCAGCGAGACGCCGCGACCCTCCGGGAACGCCTCGACGGCTTGGCGTCCGCGTACGCGGACGGCGCGATCGACGTGCGGCAACTGCGCGAGGGGTCTGAGCGCCTTCGCGCCCGCCTGGCCGAGGTTGAGGATCGGATGGCCAGCCTTGGGCAGGGTGACGCCCTGGCCGGCCTGCTCGGCGTACCGGACCCACAAGCAGCGTGGGACGGGCTGGACCTTCACCGCCGCCGAGCGGTCATCGACACCCTGATGACGGTAACGATTCACCGGAGCCGAAAGGGCCGCCCGCCCGGGTGGAGGCCCGGAAGCTCATACTTCAATCCGTCCACGGTGGACATAGCATGGAAGGGCTGACCTGCTGAATCTCCCGCAATGTGATCTATCTGTACTGCGGATCGAGTACCCACGGGTACGCCAACGCGAGTAAGTTACGGCCATCGGTCGGATCACGTCCGGTCGGTGGCCGCAACCAGTAGCCCAGCACTGCTGGGAAAAGAGCGAGCTCCGCAGGACGCAAGCCGTCTGCGTGACACCGGGAAGGCCCCGGGTCCTACTGGCGTACGGTCCGAGGACACCGGGAGTCTCCGAGTGGCCGCGAAGACCCATCTCACCGCAGAGCAACGGCGCGAGCGTGCGCGCATGGCCGTGCTGCACCGCCACAACCCCGAACGTGCCGCCGAGCTGCGCCGGGACTACCACGTTGACCAGCTGGCCGAGCGCATCGCCGCCGTCGTCAACGCTGCCCCGCCCCTGACCGACGAACAACGCGCCCGGCTCGCCGGGCTGCTCGCCTCGCCGCAGGCGTCGAAGGGGGGTGTGCAGGATGCGGCATGACGAAGGCCGCCCCGAAGCAACCAGGGCGGACCGCGTGACGGCCGGCGAAGTCGTCAAGGCGGGCGTACTCGGGAACGCCCCCGCTCTCACCCACCGGCCCGGCCGGCGGCTCAGCGAGGCCAGCGCGTGATGGCCAAAGCCGACACCGATCGACTCCGCCGGCCCGCCGACCGGCAGACGTTGCCGCACCCTGAAGCCGGCTACAATGAGCAGGCTTCCCAGCGGGAAGCCCCCAAGCCGGAGCCTCTCACCGGACCCCGCGATCAGGGAAACAAGCGGAGGCGGCAGGCCCGTCGTAACCCGACGAGGAACCACCGTCACGACCGCCCCCAGAGCGGATGGCCACCACTTGCGGGTAGCAGCCAGGCGCAGCCGTATGGACGCGCCTGGTCTACCCCTCGTCAGGTGGTGCCAATGCCTCTCTCCGGCAAGCTCGCAGATCCCCAGTTCCGGCGCGACCGGGCGCGACGCGCACGCGCCGCCCAGCAGTCCCCGGACTTCTACATCGCCCAGTTGGCCAAGGCCGAGCTGACCGACGAGCACCGGGCGCGCCTGGCGCTGCTGCTGGGGGTGAACCGCGATGCAGCCTGAGCACCCGCACGCCGACTGCGTTCGCCGCCTGGTCGACGCCGCCCCGCCGCTGGGCGAAGCGCAGCGGTCCCGGCTTGCCGCGATCCTTCGGCCCGCCGCCACCCGGCCGAAGCCGGATCTCCGGCGGGAGGCCGAAGCGGCATGACCCAGATGCACAACGGCCGCCCCGGGGCGGGGGCGGCCGGCGAAACGGTCGGGCAGACCACCGGCAGTGTACCGCCGATCGGCCTAGCCGTCGCAGGCCTCACGGCTGCGGCGTGCGGGGGCATCCACGAGGGCCCTTGCGACCGGTGGAGCGTCTGCACGGGCATGGACCTCACCGTCGAAGAGCGGGCCATTGCCGGCGCGGCTCACCCGTGGCGGGCAGCCGCGTGACGGACCTCGACGCGGTGGACACCATCGTGCCCCAGGCCGCTCCCGTCGACCTGGTCGTGGAAGCGGAACGGTTCGTGCTCGGCACCATGATGACCGAGATCGACCGCACCCCCGGCGCTGACGACCTCACGCCCGGGGAGTTCTACCTCGGCCGGCACGGCGCGATCTTGCGCGCGATCCGGGCCGGGCAGGCTGCCGGCGATCCGGTCGACCCGCTCGCCGTTGCCGCTCGGCTCCAGGCGTCCGGCGAGCTTCAACGGTGCGGCGGGGTGCTGTACCTGCACGAGCTGGTCGCCGCCGCCGGCTACCCGGGGACCGTCGCCCACCACGCCGGCATCATCCGGGCCGCCGCCCGCCGCCGGGAACGTATGCAGCTACTCGCCCGCGCCGCGCAGATCGCCGACAAGGACGAGCTGTGGGCCAGCCAGGGGCCGCGCCTTCTGGAGCGGTTGTCGGGCCCACCGGACGCCGCCACGGTCACCGCGCGGCGAAGCTGGAAGCCCGTCGACCTCACCGCGGTGCTCGCCGGCGACTACCAACCGCCGCTGCCCACCGTCGGCCGACGTGACGACGGGATCGGCATGTTCTACCCCGGCCGGCTGCACACCATCGCCAGCGAGAGCGAAGCCGGGAAGACGTGGCTGGCGCTACTGGCGGTCCGCGCCGAACTGGAGGCGGGCAACGCCGTGGTGTACCTCGACTTCGAGGACGACGAGGGCGGCGTGGTGGGCCGGCTCATGGCCATGCAGGTCAAGCCGGAACTCATCCGTGACCGGTTCGCCTACTTCAAGCCTGACGACGCGATCACCTCGTTGGGCAACCGCGAAGACCTCGCCCAGGCGCTCGGCGACCTTCGGCCCACCCTATCGGTGCTCGACGGCGTCACCGAGGCCATGTCGCTGCACGGCCTGGAGATGAAGGACAACACCGACATCGCCTCGTTCGGCAAGATGCTGCCCCGGTGGATCGCCGACCGAGGACCGGCCAGCGTCGCACTCGACCACGTCACGAAGAGCACCGAGGGGCGTGGTCGATACGCCATCGGCGGCGTGCACAAGCTCAACGGGCTCAACGGCGCCGCCTACACCCTGGAGAACCGGCGGCCGTTCGGCGTGGGCTTGACGGGTCGCTCGACTGTGCAGATCACGAAGGACCGACCCGCGCAGCTCCGCCGGCATTCGCTGCCCGGCCGGGAAGGTCTGTTCTGGTACGGCGACCTCATCATGACCAGCCACGAGGCCGCATTCGTCGAGCTGGGCCTTGAGGCACCGGTCGCCAGGCCGGATACGGGCCTTCGGCCTACCGCCGTGATGCTCAAGGTGTCCCGGGTCGTGGCCGACAACCCGGGTGGCCTGTCGAAGAACGCCATCGAAACCATGGTCGGCGGCAAGGCCTCGGTCGTCCGAACGGCGCTGGAGCTCCTCGTCAACGAGGGCTTCGTGCTCCAGCGCAAGGAAGGCGCGTCGCTGATCCACTCGCACATCAAGCCCTTCACGATCGAGGCGTTGGAGGCACCCGGTGACTGACGACTTCGTCCCTCGTCCCAACCTCGTCCCACCTCGTCCCGGACGAACGGAAGAACCTCGTCCCCTCGTCCCGTCGTATAGGGACGAGGACGAGGGACGAACCACGGGCGGACCCCTGAATCTCAATCTCAGGGACGAACTCACCGCCCGCCTGGAGGCGGCCGTCGCCGAGACGCTGCGCCACCGGGCCGCACGCCGGCAGCAACGCGAAGGCCACGCCGCCGCCCGCGCCGCCGGCCTCGCCAGCCGCCACCGTGACCGGCTCGCCCGACGAAAGGCCACCATGCCCGACACCAACCAGCAGACCCTCGCCGTTGACGTCGCCGAGCTGCGCGACAGCGAACTGTCGACCCTCGCCGGAGTGCTCGGGAAGGTCGCCACCTGGCGCACCCTGTCCGAACCCGTCGTCGTCACCCTCGCCGCCCTCGCCCAGCAAGCCGGCCGCATCCGCGCCGATCGGGACCGGCCGGCCCGACCCAGCGGGCAACGATGACCGACCCCGGTGCCGCCATCGAACAAATGATCCTGCACCCCCACCACCGCCAGCTCGTCGACGAGCTGCGCGCCGCGATGCCGGTGCATCAGGTCGACCAGGTCGACGCCGCCGCCGACCACGCCCGCCGGCTGCTCGACGCCGCCGGCGACGCCACCAGCCGGGACCTGACCGCCCTGCCGACGTGGCTGCGCCGGTGCATCCTCGACACGCTCGCCCGGTGGGCCGCCGGGGCCGGCTCGACATGCCGGCACCGGCCGTCCCCGTCCCGGCCGGCGCCGGTGGTGGCCGCCTGCTGGCGTCCGTCGTTGGTCGTCTGCGTCGCCTGCGTGCCGCTGATCAGCCGCCCGCCGTACTGGGAGTGCGGTGGGTGTGGTGAGGCCGCCGACGCTACGGAGACGGCGCAGTTCGGGGTGCTGCTGTTCATGTTCACCACCTGCCCCGACTGCCGGGTGGCACGGTGACCACCGTCCCGCCCCGGGTGGTGGCCATCGACTCCGTGGGCCGGCCGGTCACGCTCGACGAGCAGGGCATGGCGCACCTACGGCGGGCGCTGCGCGCCCACCTCGACTGGTGTCACCGCAGCGGCATCACGCCGCCGCCCGACCTGGTGGCCATGGCCACAACGGTGGCCGGGAATGGGCGATCTGGCCGCGAGAGTGTCCGCGAGGTCGATCAAGGGCCGCCGCCGGGTCATCGTCATGTCGTGATGTCGTACCGGGAAGCCGCGCAGTACCTGGGTGTTTCCACCAGGACGCTGCGGCGGCACCGGGCGGCTGGCCTTCTGCGCGCTACGGGCCGCCGCCTGGTCATCCCGGTTCCGCTGGACCGCGCCGAGCTCGGCGGCTGATCCGGTGGAGTCCCTGAGCCGCCGCGGTGTGGCACTCAGGGGTAGCCCGCAGGCGACCCGGCTTCGCGCCACGCGCCTGCGGTGCGGCATCGCCCCTTCGCCGTAGCCCGGTCCGGGGTTCGCCGCCAGGCCCCGGCCGGCTACGGCACCGGTCACGACGGGCGGGTGGTAGAGCGATGTGTGTTGGGTGTCAGGCTCTTGACGCCTCGGAGCACCAGGCCCTCGAAGCCTTCGAGGCGGAACCGGGTGCGCCGTCGTTGCGGCGGCGGTGCCCGGTCGATCAGCGATGGTTCTACGCAGCCAGGAACGGCCGGCTGTTCGCCGTCTACTGCCGTGCGGAGTGCAAGGCCGCCCGCGAAGCCCAGATCCATCGGGCCATCCGCGACCTTGCCCGCGACAGCGCCCCCGACGACCCGCGTGCCGCCCTGGTCGACGCCGAAGTCCTCTACACCTGGTGGTACGGCACCAACGACCACCGGCTGACCCGCCAGTACTGGGGCAACGCCGGCCGGCCGGGCCCCGTGCACGCGCCGGCCAGCCCTCGCGCACGGCAGGCCCTGGTTGACCGGATCGATCGGCTACGGCGCGTTGTCGACCAGCTCGACCGGGAGGCAGAGCGCGCGGAAGCGCAGCGGCGACGCCAGGAAGCCACCCGCGCCGGGCAGGAAGCGGCCCGCATCGAGCAGGAGGCGGAGAACGCGTGGCGGGCCGAGCTGCTCGCTGGCCTCGACGAGCCGACGGGAGAGTGATCATGGACTGTGGTTGCGGTAGGGCTGCGTGTGCCGCCCTGGGGCGGACGGTCATGGCGGCGGCGCCCTTCATGAACGATCCGCTCACCGGGTCGCCGTCGTTTCAGCGGGCGATGGCCGCGCGGAAGGCGCGGGAGGCACGCCCGTCGGCGGTCCGGCAGCAGCCGCGCCGGGCACCGTCGCCGCGGCTGCGTGAGCTCCAGCGGTGGAGTGCCCCGATCAACATCCGGGCCGCCACGCAGGGCCTGTGCATCGACGGCTACCGGCTCGACCTGGCCGGCATGGACACGCGCGGGTGCACCACCGAGCTGTACTGGCGTCACCGCGACGGCCACGCCGGCCGCGCCTTCGAGGTGATCGGCCGCGTCGACGAGCTGAGCGAAGCCAGGTGGGGCCGCGACTATGCCGATCTCAGCCTGCAAGCCCGCATCCGCCTCGACCTGACCACCGACGAGGGCCGCCAGCAGTGGGAGCGCCACCAGCGCGGCGAAGCCCTCGCGGCGTCGATCATGTTCCTGCGGAACTCGCCGCCGGAGTCCATGGGCGGGTGGGTGCGCGACTGGCAGCTCCGGCACGTTTCGCTCGTCGAGCCGGGCAAGCAGGTTGACCCCCGGGCCGTCACGCCGCGCTGGGCGCTGTAGCCAATGGAGAAGGACCTCAGCTACAGGCTCTCCGCCGACCCCCGCCAGTTCGAGAAGGGCTTCAAGTCCGCCGAGGCGTCCGCCCGGGCGCTGGAGAAGGAGTTGGCCCGGCTGGAGGCCGAGCAGGCCCGCGTCGACGCCGCCATGCAGGAAGCCGGCACGGTGGCCCTGGCCGCCGGGGCGGCGATCACCGCCGGGCTGGTCATGGCCACCCAGGCCGCGATCTCGTGGGAGTCGGCGTGGACCGGCGTGGCGAAGGTCGTCTCCGGCACCCCCGAGCAGATGGAAGACCTGGAGGAGTCGCTGCGGGGGCTGGCGCGGACCCTGCCGCAGACCCACGAGGAGATCGCCGCGGTGGCGGCGGCCGCCGGCCAGCTCGGCGTAAAGCGGCAGGACATCGTCCAGTTCACCCGGGTCATGGTCGACCTCGGCACCGCCACGAACCTGACGTCAGAAGAGGCCGCGTTCGCCCTGTCGCGGCTGATGAACATCATGCAGACCGCCCCCGACGACGTCGGCCGGCTCGGCGCGTCCATCGTGGAGCTCGGCAACAACAGCGCCACGACGGAGCAGGACATCGTCGACATGGCGCTGCGGATCGCCGGCGCCGGCAAGACCGTCCGCATGAGCGAGGCCGACGTCATCGGGTTCGCCGGCGCGCTGTCCAGCGTCGGCATCATGGCCGAGGCCGGCGGCTCCGCGATCAGCCGGGCGTTCATCGCCATCGAGGGCGCGGTCCGCGCCGGCGGCGAGGACCTGGAGACGTTCGCGGCGGTGTCGGGCATGACCGCCGCCGACTTCACCAAGGCGTGGCAGGTCGACTCCGCGCGGGCGACGGCCGCGTTCATCCAGGGTCTCGGCCGGATGCAAGCCAGCGGCCAGGACGTGTTCGCCACCCTCAAGGACCTCGGCCTGTCCGAGATCCTGCTCCGCGACGCGCTGCTGCGCCTCGCCGGCGCCGGGGACCTGGTGAGCCGGTCCCTCGACATCGCCAACCGGGGTTGGTCGGACAACACGGCGCTGCTGGCGGAGGCCGAGCGCCGCTACCAGACCGTCGAGTCGCGGATCCAGATCGCGAAGAACAACCTGAACGACTTCGCGATCGACATGGGCAACGTCTTCCTGCCGGCCGTCGGCAAGGCGGCCGACCTCGTGTCGGCGCTGGGCGAAATCCTCGGCGAGCTACCCGGCCCCGTGAAGGTGATCCTCGGCCTGCTCGCCGCCGCGACCGCCGCGCTGCTCCTGACGGGCGGGGCCGCCCTCATCGCGGTGCCGCAGATCGCCGCCTACCGGGCCAGCATCGACACCCTCGCGGCGAGCCAGGGGCGTCTTGCGGCGGCGACCGTCGCCGCGTCCGGGATGCTCGGCCGGGTCGGCACGTTCCTCGCCGGGCCGTGGGGCATCGCGATCGGGGTGGCGGTCGCCGCCCTGACCGCGTTCACCGCCGCGCAGGCCAACGCCCGTAGCCGGGCGCGGGAACTCGCCGACACCCTCGACACGCAATCCGGTGCGGTCACCAAGGACACCGCCGTGTGGGTGGCGAACCAGCTCGCCAGCAAGGGCGCCGTCGACGCGGCCGAAAGGTTGGGCATCAGCACGGCCACCCTCACCAAGGCGATCATGGGCGAACAGGGTGCCCTCGACGAGGTGAACGCCGCGATCGACGGCGTAGAGGTCAAGGGCAACCAGTTCGTCGGCGTGCAGGACAAGAAGGTCGCCGCCGCCGCCCGCCTGCGTACCGTCCTCGCCGAGATGGGCGGGGACCTGGCCAACGCCACCGAGCTGCAACGGCAACTCACCGAGGCGACCGGGGCGACCACGAGGTCCACCTCCGAGCTGGAGCCGAACGCCCGCACCCTGGCGCAGACGCTGGGTGTCACGGCCGACGAGGCCGACGACCTGACCGCCGGCATCGACCAGCTCGACAAGGAGCTGCAAGCCCTGTTCGACCGGATGTTCTCCGTCGAGGAAGCCGAAGACGCGGCCGTGCGGGCGATGCGGCGGATGACCGAGGAAGCGAACGCGAACGGCGGTGCCCTGAAGGGCAACTCGGAGGCGGCGCTGGCCAACCGGGACAACGTGCGGGCCGTCATCAACGCGCACCTGCGCCAGGTCCAAGCGATGGCGGAGTCCGGCGCGACGGCCGGAGAGTTGACCGAGAAGACCGAGCGGCTCCGCAAGAAGTTCGTCGACCAGGCGAGGGCGGCCGGCATGTCCGAGGACCAGATCAAGGAGTACGCCAAGGCGTACGACCAGGTGCCCGGGCTGGTCAACACCTCGATCAAGACGCCGGGGCTCAGCACCGCGTCGGGAGCGGTGTCCCGGTTCAAGGAACTGTGGGAGTCGATCAAGGACCGGTCGGTGCGGCTGCGGGCGGTCATGGCCAGCCAGCCGAACCCGGCGTCCGGCATGAGCACCGGCGGCATGGTCGACGGGCCCACCGGGTTCGACAACGTGCCGTTCCTCAGCCCGTCCGGCACCACGATGCTGACCAAGGGCGAGTACGTATCGACCGTCGCGTCAACGAGCGCGAACCGGGCCGCGCTGGAGGCCGCAAACAACGGGGCCCGCCTGGCCGTAGTCGGCCGGCCCGGCACCAGCGGCGGCGGCGCGGGCGGCGGAGTCAACGTGGAGCAACTCGTCGTCCAAGCCTGGACAGACCGCTTCTCGTGGCCGCAGGTCTCCAGCGAACTCCAGATGCACGCAGCGATCTGAAGGGAACCACCTGATGGGCGTACTGGGCGACCTGGCGTTCAACGCCGGCGACATCCTGCGGCGGCTCCGCGACCTCGAACGCGCCGTCCGGGAACTGTCCGCCAGCCGCCGCCTGGAGGCCGCGAGCATCGGCCGCGGCGGCATCAGCGTCAACGGCGGAACGTTCACCACCCGCGACATCGACGGCCGCACCCTCGCCGCCATGGGCCAGCTCGGCGACGACTACCGCGGCACATGGCTCGCCCGGGCCGGAGGAAGCGTCGCGTTCGCCGTCTACGGCAGCAACGCACCCGACGACGAAGGGTTCGTCAGCCTCTGGGACAAGAACGGCAACTACATCGTCAGCGACGACGCCTGGAGCGGCCGAGGCCTCGCCCGCCCCTACATCCCCATCCCCGTCCAGGACTACGCGCCGCCCACCGCCACCACCACCAGCAGCACCTTCGTCGACGTCGTCGCCGGGATGACCGCCATCCAGCACCCCGTCCTGTTCGCCTACCTACTCGTCCGGGCCAGCGACGCCGGCACCGCAGGCGAGATCCGCGCCACCATCGAAGACGTCCCCGTCGGCGACCCCATCGCCGTGGCCCTCGGCTCCTACACCGAGACGTACATCGGGCCCGTCGCCCTGGACGTACCCGCCACCTCCTACGGCGGACTACGCCGCATCGCCGTCCAAGCCCGCCGCACCTCAGGCAGCGGCACCATCGGCGTGAGAGTCCTGTCGATGCTCGGCCTCGAATCGGCGTACGCCACGGGTGGCGGTGGCGGTGGTGGCTTCGCCCTCGCGTCGTTCGGCGACGAACCCGACAGCGACCAACCGAAGCGGACAGCACCACCGGTCACGGCACCCGACCCCACCATGAGCCCCAGCCCCACAGCGCCCACAACGAAGTAGCCAAGGCGCGCGACGCCCGAGCAGCAGCAGCCAGCGAACGAAGCGAACAAACGAAACCGCCACTCACGACGCTGGTAACACAGGGTAACCGGCAGGGGGGTAGGGGCCGGACGGGCCAGCTCAGGGGCCTGACCCGCCCACGCCTCAGGAACATCTCCCCCCGTAACGCTGGCCAGGGCGAGGCACCCCACCCACCTGTGACAGACAGTGATTACAGGGTGGGTGGCCAGGCAGGTTGCCGGGGCTGCGGGGGCCGTGACACCGTTACCGGCCACGCTGTCACGGCGTGACAGCCACCGTGACAGATCCCCGGTCAGTCGCCGGGCGTCGTGACGGGCCCCGGGTTGGGCCGAAGCTCGGGTCGGGCAGGGGTAGGCCGCGCCGTGGCCGGGTCGGGTCGGATGTCGGCCGTCCCGCCGCCCGTGGCGTTGTCGGGGTCGGAGGCGTCCACCGGCGGGGCCGCCGCCTTCGTGGTGGGGTCGGCCGGTTCGGTCGGTTCGGCGGGGGCCGCCGTGGTGGGCTCGGCGCTGTCGCTGGCGGCCGGCGCGGTGGTGGTGGCCTCGTCGTCGACGGGCCGGACCACGTGGCGCGGGGCGGGGTCGCTGGCGATCTGGGCGCCGACGGCCATGCCGCCGGCGGCGGCGAAGACGAGGGCCCCAACGGCAAGGCCGATGTTGCGCAGCTTCATGGTGTGACTGTAGGCAGTGGACGCCCGCCCGTGGGGGCAAGCCGAACGGCCCCGCCAGGATCGCGTCTGTCGGGACGCTCTGCGCTTTGTGGCATCCTCGTGCGATGGCAAACAGGGAAATCGGCCGTCTCGCCGCCCACGTCTTGCTTGACGCGGTGAGCACCTACGACAGTTCTGCGCCGGAAGATGAAAGCGGCGACATTCTCGACCTGGCGGTCGCGCGGCTGGCCGATGTCGACTGCGTGACCGTGGCCTACAACGACGAGACGAGCGTCGCGACGGTGGACGCGACCGACCTGGTCGGTGGGACGGTTGTTCTGCTCAACGCTCTCGTTGAGCGTCTCGTCCTTGAGACAGGAATCGAGCGGGCGTTGCTGGTCAGCCAGACCCGGGAAATCATCGACCAGTCGCTGTAGCACGACGCATCATGCCGACGGCCCGCCAGGATCGTGCCCGGCGGGCCGTCGGCATGATGGCGGGGTGAAGAAGAAGCTTCTCGACTCGATCGCGCGTCATCTTGTCGCCTGGCTCGTCGGCTCCGCGCTGCTGATCGCCGCCGTGGCCGTGGCCGTCATGGTGGTGATCTCCAGGTCGTACCAGGCACCGGCCGGTGAGGAGCAGCCGAAGATCACTGACTGGATGCAGGCGTGGGGCAGTGTCGGCGGAGTTCTCGCCGGCCTACTCGCGGCCGGGGCCGCTGCCGCCCTGCTGATGCACGAACGCAAGCGAAGCGCCGAGGCCGAGCGCCTGCTCGCCGAGGAGCGGGCCGAGGCTGCGCTCAACGTGCCCCGCTCCGTGGCCGTCACGCCGGCCCGCTTCATTGGCTACGGCCACGCCGGGGACCAGTACGGCCAACAGGCCAGCTTCCACATCTACAACTATGGGCCCTTCGTGATCAGGAATGTTCAGGCCGTTGTTGTCCTGCCCGAGGACGGGCCCTGCCTGATCTTGCGGCCCTTCACGGTGATCGGCCCAGGCGCAAACGAGGCAATCAGGCAGGGCTTCGCACCGGTGCTCAAGATTCCGGCATCGTACGAGCTGAGCAAGCTGCGCGCGACCGTGAGGGTGTGCTTCATCGATCACGTCGGCCAGCCATGGCAGGTGACAAGCGACGGTCAGATCTCGCGCACGACAGTCCCGTACCCGGCAGTTGACGCGGCTGCGGCAGTACCCGGCACCGTCCGGCTCGATACCGAATGAGCAGCCCGCCAGGATCGTCCGTGGTGGGCCGTCGCGTGCTGTTGGAGGGTGGAGGCATGGAACGTCGGGGTAGCGCGCTGTGCGGCCGGCTGGCTGGCGGTGGTGCGCCGTCGGGCGTGGCCGGTCTGTCGGGGCCGCGTCCGGGTGGGCCGCCGAAGCCGACCGGGCCGGCGGGGCCCCGGCCGAAGTCCGTCGCGCCGTAACGCAGTTGGGCGACCGGATCGCGTACTCAGGTTCGGAATTCGGCACCCGGGTGCCGAATCGGTAGGCCGCCTGCCGGGGTCTACTGCTCGTCGACGCGCTGGCTCGGCCGGTGTGCGCGGATCCACGCTTCGACGTCGGCGCGGGCCCACACGCGCACCCGGCCGCTGGCCACCGTGTCGATCGGGGCGGGGAACGTCGCCCGGTTCGTGATCTCCGTGGCCCGGGTGCGCGACACCCCGCCGAGCATCTCGGCGATGTCGGACAACGCGACCAGTCTCACGGGCTGACCGTATGCAGGTGCAACCCGCGAAGCTTGCCACTTCCAAGCTTGACGGTGGTCACGTTGCAGGTGCAACCTCTGAGGCACAACGCGACTCCGGAGGGTGAACGCCGATGATCGACGAACACGGCCCGGCGGCCGACGCTCAGCCCGTTCTGCGCGCGATCGGTCGGGTGCCCGGCATCAACGGGCACCTGCCCGACCGGCCCGCGTGGACGTGCGCCGCCCCGGGCTGCCCGCACCGGTGGCCCTGCCCGCACGCCCGCGACCGGATCACCGCGGCGGCCGGCGGGGACCGGGTCGACCTGTCGATCACCATGGCGCAGGTCCTCAACGTGGCCGTCGTGGACCTCGTCCGGGTGCCCGGCGACCACGACCTGTTCCGCCGGATGCTCGCATGGACCCGCTGACCATCCCCGGCCCCGGCAAGCCCCCGGTCGCCTCGCGGTGTCTGGGCTGCGTCGAACGGCTGTTGCCCCTGCCGCACGACTGCGGCGGGGACCGGATCCCGACCGACGAGCTGGGCTGGTGGTGCGACTGCCCGAACCCGGAATGCCGCCGGCGGCAGGCTGGCGACTGGACGAAGCCGACCACCACGAAGCCCACCGGACGCCGCACCACGGCGCGGTGAGACGCCGCCCGGCCCCGGCCGGGCCGGGTGCCCCGCCCACCGTTCGGCAGACGGGGCACCGTGCCCGGATCAGGTCCGCAAGGGCGTACGCCTCGCGGCGATCCGGCCGCCCAGCTCCACCAGGCAGATCGACGCCACCACCACCAGCCCGTCGACGGACAGCGGCAACAGGTACTGCGCGCCGTTCGTCTCCCCGTAGCGGGCGGCGACGGCCGCCATGTGCCAGTACGACACCCACGCCGCGATGCCGGCGATGAGCGCGGTAGCCGCCCAGCGGGCGAGGGCCAGGTGTCGGCGGTGGACCGGCACCCGGGAGATCAGTTCGATCGTGAGCAGCAGCGCCAGGGGCGACCACGCCGAGATGATCTGGGAGATCAGTTCGTCGCGGGCGTGCAGCACGTTCCCGGCGATGCTGGCGGCGACGCCCAGGGCGAGCACAGCGCGCACGGCCCACCGGATCCGCAGCAGCGACGGCAACTCGGCCGGTCCGGCCGGCGGCGGGTCGACCCCGCGCGCCGTGCCCGGGTTTCCGGTGCCGGTGGGCTGCGGCGACGCCTTCCGGTGTCGCCAGTGCCGTACCCGCCGCCGAGGTGGGCGGGCCCGCCGGCCGCGCCCGCCCGTACCCGGGTTCGGGCCGGCCGGCCCGGCGTCGACCGGCTCGCTGTCGACCGGCGGCGCGGTGGCGTGCTCCGGCTCGCGCCCGGCCGGCACCGGGCCCACGGCCGCGCCGCCGCCCGTGCCCGGCAACGGACCCGGGTCCGGCCCGACCGGCTCGGCGTACTCCCACGGATCCGCCGCCGGCTCGTCGACGTCCCACCACGCCGGCGGCACCCCGGCGTCACCGAGGACGGCCGGCGGGTCCGCCAACCACGGCCCGCCCACGCCGCCGGCCGCAGCGTCCAGCAGATCCGCCGGGGCCGCCTGGCCGTCCTGCTCCCCGCCGTCCTGCTCTCCGGCCGAGGGCTGACCGCCCAGCGGCTCCCCGGCGCCCTCGACCACCGGCGACACCACGGCGTCGCCTGCATCGGCCCCGGCCGGCGGCACGGCCGGCACCGGGTCATCCTCGGACGCGGGTTCGGCCTGGTCGACCACCGGCCCGTCCGTCGGGGCCGCCTGGTCCTGGCCGCCGACGAGCAGCCCCCGCAGCTCCCGGGCCTTCGCCGCGCCGATCCGGTACGTCCGCATCAACTGGTTGCGCGACGGCACCTCGCCCAGCTCGTCGACGAGCTGCCGCGCGTGCGGCAACAGCTCGTCGACGGGCTGCGGGAAGCGGGTGCCGCTGATCGTCGGCGCGGTCATGCCTCGTCGCCTTCCTCGTCGGTGTCGCACTCGCCGATGCCCCACTCGTCGAGCAGTTCCGTCACGGCGTCGTCGCCCTCGTCGAGCGCGTCGGCCAGCCGGGCGAACCGCTCGGGGTCCTGGTCGAGGGCCCCCGCGACGAGCAGGAACGTGTCGGTCTGCTCGGCCAGGGCCCGGCCGCTGATCCGGGCGAACAGCTCGTCGGGGTCGTCGAGCAGCCGCGCCAACTCCATGTAGGCGTCGCGCTCACCCTGCTTGCGGCCCTCCATCACACCGACCTCCATCGAGAGCTCGACCGCCTGGTCGAGCTCCTCACGGCTGGCGTGGGTCTGGCGGATCCGGGCCCGCGACCGCGCGGCGGGCCGCCTGGTCGTCGACGGCCGCCACCACCGTTCCGGCCGGCTCACCGGTCGCCGCCGAGCGCCTCGCTGCGGCACGGGCCGCAGTTCCCCGCCGGGCACCCCCGGTGCCGGGGGCACTGGCCGGCCCGGTCAGCGACCGGCAGGGCGGCCCCCCGACGTTCCGGGAACGGTGGCCGGCCGGGGTTGGTGTTCTTCCCCCTCCGGGCGAACCACCGCGCGGCAGCGCGGCCCTTCAACTTCTGAGGATCTTCAACTTCGGGTGACACCCCTTGCGTGTCACCATCGGTCGGCGGATCTGGCACCACCGCCGCCGGATCTGGCACCCCCGCCGCCCGTGGCGTCACCGGCTCGCCGGTCACCAGCCGGTAGACCCGGGTGACGACGTGCGCGGCCTTGGACACCACCAGCCGACCCAACTGCACCAGCTTGGCCACGCACCGCTGCACGGTCCGCACCGAGCAGCCGACGTACTCGGCGATCGTCGCCACGGCCGGCCAGGCGTTCCCGTCGGCGTTGGCGTGCGCCGCGATGGCGACCAGCACCAGCCGTTCCGTCTTCGGCAGGTCCTGGGAGGCCGACAGCGCGGCCTTGACGGCCCGGCTCACTGGGCACCGCCCAGCTTGCCGGTGGGGAAGATGTACGACTCGCCGCACCACCGGTTGATGCCCGGGGTCATGCCGACCCGGTGCGCGGTCATGTTCGCCGACCACACCGCGACGACGGTTTCGACGGCGTGCTGCTCGCAGGCGTACACCGAGGCGTCAAGGGAGCTGTGCAGGTCGAAGTCGGTCGGAGTGAAGACCTCGATCCGGGCGGTGGCGGGCTGCCCGCACTCGGGCAGGCTGAACGGTAGATTGCTCACGGGTCGCCTCCACGGGGCGATCAAGGGCCCGGAGCACAGGAGCGCCAACTCCTGCCGGGCCCGTCTTCGTTAAGACGTGTCCTATGTTGCCCTTCGACCTGGCGATCGCGGTGGCGCTGCTCGGCGGCTCCGGGGAGCTGCCGCTGCTGCCGCTGGAACGGGTGGTGGTCCTCGGGGAGCTGGGGCTCGACGGCACCGTCCGGCCGGTGCGCGGGGTGCTGCCCATGGTGGCCGCCGCCGCGCGGGCCGGGCTGCACCGGGTGGTCGTCCCGGTGGGCAACGCCGCCGAGGCGGCAGTCATCCCGGGTGTCCGGGTCCGGGCCGTGGACACGCTGCACCGGCTGGTCGGCTTCGTCCGGGACGGCACGCCGCTGATCGAGCCGCCCGACCCCGCCCCGGCGGAGGGGCCGGGCGGGCCGGACCTGGCGGAGGTCGCCGGGCAGGCGCTGGGCCGGCGGGCCCTGGAGGTGGCCGCCGCCGGCGGGCACCACCTGGCGCTGTTCGGGCCGCCCGGCGCGGGCAAGACCATGCTCGCCGAGCGCCTGCCGTCGATCCTGCCCGAGCTCGACGACGACGCGGCGCTGGAGGTCACCGCGCTGCACTCGATCGCCGGGCTGCTGCCGGCCCACGGCCACCTGCTGCGCCGTCCGCCGTTCCAGGCCCCGCACCACACCGCCACGGTGGCCGCGCTGGTCGGCGGCGGGTCCGGGCTGGCCCGCCCCGGCGCCGTGTCGCTCGCCCACCGTGGGGTGCTGTTCCTCGACGAGGCGCCGGAGTTCGGCAAGGGGGCCCTGGAGGCGCTGCGGCAGCCGCTGGAGCACGGCCGGGTGCAGCTCGCCCGCAGCCGGGGCGGCACCGAATACCCGGCCCGGACGCAGCTCGTCCTCGCCGCCAACCCCTGCCCGTGCGCGCGGCCGGCCGGCGACACGTACTGCGAGTGCTCCCCGCTGGCCCGCCGGCGCTACCTCGGCCGGCTCTCCGGCCCGCTGCTGGACCGCATCGACGTGCAGGTGACCCTCCCGCCGCTGCGGGCGGCGGAGCTCATGGAGGCGGGGGGCACGGGCGAGTCGTCGGCGACGGTCGCGGCCCGGGTGGCCGCCGCCCGCCGGGCCGCGGCGGACCGCTGGGCGGACGGCGGCTGGCGGGTCAACGCCGAGGTGCCCGGCCCCCGGCTGCGCCGGCCACCGTGGCGGCTGCCCGAACGGGACACCCGGGAGCTGCGCGGGCGGCTCGACTCCGGGTCGCTGTCGGCGCGCGGCTTCGACCGGGTCGTCCGGCTGGCGTGGACGGTCGCCGACCTCGACGGGCGGGACCGCCCGCACGCCGAGGACGTCCGGGAGGCGCTGCAACTGAGGATGGGGGACGGGGCGTGAGCGACGACGACCGGCTGGCCCGGGTGGCGTTGACCTGGTTGACCGAGCCCGGCACCCGGTCGGTGCACCGGCTGGTCGAGCAGCTCGGCGCGGGCGGCGCGCTGGAGCTGCTGCTGGGCGGCGGGGCGCCGGAGGAGCGGCTGCGCGCCGCCGTGGCCGCCCGCGGCCGGGACGGGGACGCCCGGGCCGTGGCGGCCGACGCCCTGGCCCGCGCGGCGCGGCTGGGGGCCCGGCTCGTCACCCCCACCGACGGGGAGTGGCCCGCCACCGTCGAGCACCTGCGCCGGCTGGCCCTGCCCGGCGCCACCCGCCGGGTGGACGTCGAGACCGCGCCTCCGCTCTGCTTCTGGGTGCGTGGCGGGTGGCCGCTCGGCGACGCGCTGGACCGGGCGGTCTCGGTGGTCGGCGCGCGGGCGGCCACCCCGTACGGGGTGCACGTCGCCACCGAGCTGGGCTACGGGCTGGCCGACCGGGACTGGACGGTGGTCTCCGGCGGCGCGTTCGGCATCGACGCGGCGGCGCACCGGGGCGCGCTCAACGCGGGCGGGCTGACGGTGGCGGTGCTCGCCTGCGGGATCGACCGGCCGTACCCGATGGGCAACGCCGCGCTGTTCGACCGCATCGGCGAGGCCGGGTTGCTGGTCAGCGAGTGGCCGCCCGGGGCGGAGCCGTTGCGCCCCCGGTTCCTCGTCCGCAACCGGGTGATCGCGGCGGCGACCCGGGGGACGGTGCTGGTGGAGGCGTCGGCCCGCAGCGGAGCGACGCAGACCCTCAACCGGGCCCTCGCCGCCGGCCGGCACGCCATGGTGGTGCCCGGGCCGGTCACCTCCGCCATGTCGGTCGGCGCCCACGAGCTGCTGCGCGAGCACCCGTCGGCCCGGCTGGTCACCGGCGTGGCGCACGTGCTGGAGGAGGTCGGCCGGATCGGTGCCGACCTCGCCCCGCCCGCGCGCGCCCCGCAGCGGCCCCGGGACCTGCTCGACGACGAGGCGACGCAGGTGCTGGAGTCGATGCCCCGGCGCGGGGCGACCGGCGTCGACCGGTTGGCCGCGCGCGCCGGGGTGGACGTCCGGACCGCCCTGCGCAAGCTCTCCCTGCTGGAGGAGCTGGGCCTGGTGCGCCGCCGCGCCGACGGATACGCGCTGGCCACCGGTGCCGCGCCGGCGTCGGGGACGTGACGGGTGCCGGTCCTGCCCCCCGTCGGCGCCCGGCCGGGCTCGCCGCGCGCCCGTAAGCTGGGCCGGTGCGAGGCTACGGACGGGCGCGGCGGCGGGCGGCGGGCACGCGGGGCTGTCCCCGGTGAGCCGCGCCGGTCCCGGCAGCAGGGCGACGCACGCGGCCCTGCCCACGCCGATGCGGGAGGCGGTCGACGACTTCGCCGACCACCTGGCCCGGGTGCGCAACCGGTCGGCGCACACCGTCCGCGCGTACGTCGGCGACCTGGTCTCCCTGCTCGACCACGCCGCCCGGATGGGCTGCGCCGAGGTGGCCGACCTCGACCTGGGCGTGGTGCGCAGCTGGCTGGCGAAGCAGCGCACGACCGGGGCCGCCCGCACCACGATGGCGCGGCGGGCCGCCGCGGCGCGCGCCTTCAGCGCGTGGGCGCAGCGCGCCGGGCTGGCCCCCGCCGACGTGGCCGCGTCGCTGGCCAGCCCCCGCGCCCACCGGGAGCTGCCGACGGTGCTCCGCGCCGACCAGGCGGCCGCCCTGATGCGGGCACCGACCGGCCCCGGGGCCCCGGCGGCCGGCGCGCCCGCGGCGGGACCCGGTTCCGCCCGGGTCCCCCCGGCCGGGCCCACCGGCGGCGGGGAGCGGGAGGCGGCGGTGGCGCACGGGGTGCTGCTGCGGGACCGGGTCCTGCTCGAACTGCTCTACGCCACCGGCGTGCGGATCAGCGAGGCATGCGGCCTGGACACCGCCGACGTGGACCACGGCCGCCGCGTGGTGCGGGTGCTCGGCAAGGGCGCCCGGGAACGGTCCGTGCCGTACGGGGTGCCGGCGCAACGCGCCCTCGACGAGTGGCTGCGGGCCGGGCGGCCCGCCCTGGCGGGTCCCGGTTCGGGCGACGCCCTGCTGCTCGGGGCGCGGGGCGGGCGGCTGCACCCGACGACGGCGCGGCGGGTCGTCGCCGGGCACGCCGAGGCCGCCGGTCTGCCCCGGACCACCCCGCACGGGCTGCGCCACTCGGCCGCCACCCACCTGCTGGAGGGCGGCGCGGACCTGCGGGCGGTGCAGGAGTTGCTGGGGCACTCGTCGCTGGGCAGCACCCAGATCTACACCCACGTGTCGGTCGAGCGGCTGCGGGCCGCGTACCGGCAGGCCCACCCGCGCGCCTGAGCCGGCCGGTCCCGCCCCGGCGGCGGGGGCCGGTGCGGCCCGGTCCTCGTCGGGGGGCACCGCCCACCGTGCCCGGCTACGATCATCAGATGAGCGCGCCGCAGCCGCCCGACCCCCTTCCCGGTGCCCGGCTGCTCTTCTCGCTGGACCCGGCGGTGAGCCACCTCAACCACGGCTCGTTCGGCGCGGTGCCGGTCAACGTGCAGCGCGTCCAGCAGCGGCTGCGCGACGAGATGGAGGCGAACCCGCTGCGCTTCTTCGGGCTCAGCCTGGTGGACCGGATCACCCACACCCGCCGGCACCTGGCCGCCTTCCTCGGCGCCGACCCGGACGGCACCGCCCTGGTCGGCAACGCCACCACCGGCGTCGCCGTGGTGCTCCAGTCGCTGGGCCTGCGCCCCGGCGACGAGGTGGTCACCACCGACCACGGCTACGGCGCGGTCGGCTTCTCCGTCGACCGCGAGTGCCGCCGCACCGGGGCGACCCGGCGCATCCTGCCGGTGCCGTTGACCGCGACAGACGAGCAGGTCGTCGAGATCGTCCGCGCCGGGCTGCGCCCCGGCCGCACGAAGCTGCTCGTCGTCGACCAGCTCACCTCCGCCACCGCCCGCCTGTTCCCGGTCGCCGCGGTCGTCGCGGCGGCGCACGCCCACGGGGTGCCGGTGCTCGTCGACGCCGCCCACGCGCCGGGCATGCTGGCGACCCCCGTGGCGGGCATCGGCGCGGACTTCTGGGTGGGCAACCTGCACAAGTGGGGGTACGCCCCGCGCGGCACCGCCGCGCTGGTGGTGGCGTCGCCGTGGCGGGACCGGATGGAGCCGCTGGTGGTCTCGTGGGAACAGGATGCCGGCTTCCCCGGCAACGTCGAGTGGCAGGCGACCCTGGACTACACGTCGTGGCTCGCCGCGCCGGCCGGCGTCTGGACCCTGCGCAGCCTCGGCGTCGAGCGGGTACGCGCGCACAACGCCGCGCTTGCCGCGTATGGGCAGCGGGTGCTGGGGGACGCGCTGGGGGTGCCGCCGGCCGACCTGCCGGAGCCCGGCGGGCCGACGGTCGCCATGCGGATCGTCCCGCTGCCGGACGGGCTGGCCACCACGATCGACGCCGCCCGCGCGCTGCGCGAACGGATCGCCGAGGAGTTGTCGGCCGAGGTGGCGGTGATGTCCTGGGCCGGTCGCGGCTGGCTGCGGGTGTGCGGCCAGGTCTACAACACGCCGGACGAGTACGAACGCCTCGCCGCACGGCTGCCGGCGCTGCTCGCCCGACGCTGACGACCGACCCGTGCTGTCCTCTTCCCGCCATGCCGCCAGACCCTGACGGCCGCGCCGTGCCGGCGACACGGGGGCGCACCGTGGGACCGGGCTGCCGCCATGCCGGCGGCATGGGGGCACCGTGGGACCCGGCTGCCGCCAGGTCGCCGGCGTGACGCCCGCTGCGGCGAGCGCGACCGGGGCAGCCGAGCGTCCCGGGCCAGGGGGCGACGGTCAGAGCGGCAGCAGCCGGACGGGGCCGAGGCCGAGCAGCGCCGTCGGGTCGAGGTACTCCTCGCCCCGGCGCAGGCCCCAGTGCAGGCAGGCCCGGTCCGGGCAGCCCGCGTGCCCGGGTTCCAGCCGGCCCAGCGACGCCCCCGCGGCCACCCGGTCGCCGACCCGGACGCCGGGCGTCACCGGCTCGTAGGTGGTCCGCAGCCCGGCGCTGTGCCCGACGGTGATCACCGGTCGGCCGGCGACCTGCCCGGCGTGGAGCACCACCCCGGGCCCGGCGGCGCGGACCACGGCACCCGGCTCGGCGATCAGGTCGACGCCCCGGTGCCCGGGCAGCCACGGCTGCGGCGGCGGCTCGAAGCGGCGGGCGGGTCGCGGCACCCCGTCGAGCGGCCACCCGAAGGCCGGCAGTCCGGAACCGGGACCGGCGACGACCGCACCGGCGACGACCGGGCCCACGGCGACCGGACCGACAGCGACCGGACCGACAGCGGCCGGACCGGCGACGACGGGGTCGACGGCGACCGGGACCGAAACGGCCGCACCGGCGACGACCGGGATCGAGGCGACCGGGCCGGGGGCGGCAGCGGCGGCGAGGGCGAGACCGCAGAGGACGACCCCGGCGGCCGCCGCCGGCCGTGGCCGGTTCGGCGCCGGCGCGCCCCCGGTCCGGACCGCGCCGCCGCCCGCGCCGGGGCCGCCTCTGCCGTTGCTCCTGTCCGGGCCGGGACCGCCCGGCGCATGCCTCGTCCGCATGTCCGGCAGCGTGCCGGAAGGCCGGGGTGGCCGCCACCGACCACGGCTCGCCTGTGGACAGCCGGCGTCGTTGTGGACAACCCCCGCCCGGCCCGATGATCTGCTATGGCCGGTGGGCGCGGACCGCGTCGGGGGGTGCCGGTGGAGGCGGCCACCGCAGGCGGGGCGACGTGGGTGTCGGCGGGGTCGGCTCCGCCGCCCGGCGGGCGGCGGCGGGGCGCGGTGGGGACGGCTGGCGCAGCCGGCAGGGCGCGGGTCGGGTGGAGCCCGACGCCCGGCGGGGCGGTGCGGCCGTCAGCCGCCGAAGCCGGAGTCGGCCGGCAGGGAGATGTCGGGCTTCTCCAGCTCCTCGACGTTGACGTCCTTGAACGTCATCACCCGGACATTCTTGACGAACCGGGCCGGACGGTACATGTCCCACACCCAGGCGTCGTGCATCTCGACCTCGAAGTAGACCTCGCCGTCGGAGTTGCGCACGTGCAGGTCCACCTGGTTGGCCAGGTAGAAGCGGCGCTCCGTCTCCACCACGTACGAGAACTGACGGACGATGTCGCGGTACTCCCGGTAGAGCTGGAGCTCCATCTCGGTCTCGTACTTCTCGAGATCTTCCGCGCTCATCGCACTCCGCCTTCCATGACCACATCCTCCCCCACCGGCGCGGGAGGTCGGGGCTGCTCGCCCAACGCCACGCCGACGGTACCCCCTGACACGTCGAAACGCTCCATCGGCTCGACCGGCCGCGCACCCACCGGACGGCGGGATCTGGGTGGCCGCCCGTCCAGGCCGGAAACGGTGGCCACATTGACGTACGAGAACCTGTGTTCCCGGCACGGGCCGCGCTCCCGCAGGGCCGCCGTGTGCTCCGCGGTGACGTAGCCCTTGTGCTCGGCGAAGCCGTAGCCGGGGTACGACGCGTCCAGCTCGACCATGATCCGGTCCCGGGTCACCTTGGCGAGCACGCTGGCCGCCGCGACGCAGGCCGCCACCCGGTCGCCCTTCCACACCGCGAGCCCCGGCACGTCCAGGCCGTCGACGCCGAAGCCGTCGGTCAGCACGTAGTCCGGCCGGGTGGCCAGCGAGGCGAGGGCCCGGCGCATCGCGGCGAGGTTGCACACGTGCAGGCCCCGGGCGTCGACCTCGTCGGCCGGGATCACGACCACCGCGTACGCGAGGGCGCGGGCGACCACCTGGTCGTAGACGCGCTCCCGGCTGGCCGGGGTGAGCAGCTTGGAGTCGGCCAGCCCGTCGATCTCGCCGCGCCGCCCCTCCGGCAGCACCGCCGCCGCGGCGACGAGCGGCCCCGCGCAGGCCCCGCGCCCGGCCTCGTCGGCGCCGGCCACGTGCCGGAAGCCCCGGCGTTGCAGGGCGCGCTCCAGCGCGTACAGCCCGGCCTCCCGGCGCACGACGGTGCGCGGCGGGGTCAGCACGGCGCGCCCCCGGCGGTGGACCCGACGTCGGCGGACCCGGCGGGTGCGGCGGACCCGGCGGGCGGGGCCGGCGGGTCGGCCGGCTCGGGGCGCGCGGCGAGCGCGCGGCGCAGCAACGCCGGCAGGTCGGCCGGGTAGTAGCGCTCGGTCGTGGCCGCCAGCTCGTCGAGCGGCCACCAGCGGTGCCCGGTGATGCTGGCCCGCTCGACGGCGTCGAGGCCCGCCGTGTCGACCTCCCACCCCGCCACGCGGGCCAGGAAGAACTGCTGCTCCTGCTCGTAGTAGGCGGCGCCGAACGGGAACCGGATCCGCTCCTGCTCCACCGGCTCGCCCAGCTCGGCCGGGGTCAGCCGCAGGCCCGTCTCCTCGGCCAGCTCCCGGGCGGCGGCCGCCGCCGGGGACTCCCCCGGCTCCAGCCCGCCGCCGGGGGTCAGCCAGTATCGGTGGTCGGGCCGCGCCGGGTCGTGCCCGGCGAGGAGCAGCACCCGGCCGGCGGCGTCGACGAGCAGCACGCGCGCCGCGCGTCGGGGGGTGTAGACCGTCACCGTCCCAGCCTGCCAGACGCCGCGCCGGACGCCCATGCCCACCCGGGGGCCGCTGGGGTCGCGCAGGCCGATCAGGGGTTGGGTACGTCGTCGAACGACTTCGGCACGGTGAGCCACGTGGCCCGGTCGACCGGCCAGAAGACGGTGAACGCCCGCCCGACCACCTGGTCCTCGGGAATGGTGGCGCTGTCGATGTTCTGGCCCGACTGCTGCCAGTGCTCCAGCGAGTCGCCGGACGCCGAGCGGTGGTCGCCCATCACCCACAGCCGCCCCTGCGGCACGGTGATGTCGAACTCCTGGTCGGCGGCCTTGTCCTGCTGGCCGTTGGCCGAGTAGATGTACGGCTCGTCGATCGGCTTGCCGTTGATCATGATCCGCTCCTGCGGGTCGCAGCAGACCACGTGGTCGCCGCCGACGCCGATCACCCGCTTGATGAAGTCCTCGCCGTCGGGGTTGCCGCTCCACTCGGTCGGTGCCTTGAACACCACGACCTCGCCCCGGTGCGGTGACCGGAAGTCGTAGACCAGCTTGTTGACCAGCACCCGATCATTGATCTGGAGGGTGTTCTCCATGGACGGCGACGGGATGTAGAAGGTCTGGAGCACGAAGGCCCGCACCAGCACCGCTACCAGGATCGCCACGCCCAGGAGGATGGGCAGCTCCTTCCAGAAGGAGCCGCTCTTCTTGTCGGTCTGCTCGTCAATCACGGGTGGAGCCTACGTCGCCGCAGGCGGACCGGCCGCCCGGAACGCGCGAGAACGGACAGCGCAGCCGAGACCGGTAGGAGCAGCAGCACACCGCCCGTGCCGCTGGGCCGCACCGGGGCCAGGGGCTGCCCGGCCGCCGGGGTGGGCCCGGTGACCGTCGCGAAGGTCTCCGGCACCGGCAGCGACGCCCACCGCGACGACGGCCAGACCACCGCGAACGCCCGGCCGACGACGTTCTCGATCGGCACCGGGCCCTGGCAGCGGGCGTCCTGGGAGACGAGCCGGTGGTCGCCCATGACGAAGATCTGGCCGGGCGGGACGACCACCTCGTCGAAGCGCCGCGACCGGCACTCGGCGGGGTTGGGCGGCAGGTCCAGCGGCGAGTCGCGGATCACGTACGGCTCGTCGAGCGGAATGTCGTTGACGGTGACCCGGCCCTGGGCGTCGCAGCAGCGGACCCGGTCCCCGGGCACGCCGATCACCCGCTTGATGAAGTCCTTCTCGCCGGGGCGGCTCACCCCGACCAGGTCGCCGACGGTGCGGCCGAACTTGCCGACGATCCCGGGCTCGGGCTCCTGGACCTCCTGGGCGACCCACTTGTCGGTGCCCCGGAAGACCACCACCTCGCCGCGCTGCGGGTCGCGGACGTCGTAGACGACCTTGTTGACCAGCACCCGGTCGTTGACGAGCAGGGTGTCCTCCATGGAGCCGGAGGGGATGAAGAACGCCTGGAGCAGGAAGGTGCGGATCAGCACCGCCAGGCAGAAGGCGACGACCAACAGCAGCGGCAGCTCCTGCCACAGCGGCATCTGCCGGCGGGACCGTCGTTCCCGCCGACGCCACGGATCGACCGCGTCGCCCTCGTCAAGCGTGCGCACCATGCCACTCCCCGGTTCGCAGAAACGCCACTACCGCCCGGGAGCCTCGACGAGGCCCCACGGGCGGTAGTGGGACGATCCGCGACCACGGCTGACGCCGCGACGCATCGATGCCCGCCTGCGCCCGTGCGACCAGCGTAACCGGGCCGGGCCCGTACGACATCCGCGCAGCTCAGGCGGCGTGGCGAGCGGGAAGTCAGCTAGGCTGCTTCTCGCGGCGCTCCTTGATCTTGGCCTTCTTGCCCCGCAGCTCGCGCAGGTAGTAGAGCTTGGCGCGGCGCACGGCGCCACGGGTCACGATCTCGATCCGGTCGATCGCCGGGCTGTTCACCGGGTAGGTCCGCTCGACACCCACGCCGAAGCTCATCTTGCGGACCGAGAAGGTCTCGCGCAGGCCGTCACCCTGGCGGCGGATGACGACGCCCTGGAAGATCTGGACCCGGGACCGGCTGCCCTCGACGACCCGCGCGTGCACCTTGACGGTGTCACCGGCGCGGAACTGGGGGATGTCGACCCGCTTCGACTGGGCGTCAAGGGCGTCCAGGATGTTCATCGCTGTGTCCTCGTGAGGCTCACGGCGCACCGTCAGTCGGTGCGCGGATGGGTGATTCTGATCCCCGGGTGGCGACCGCGGGCGGCCCCGGTCGAGGATCCTCGCAGCCGCCCGCGGCGCGGGCGGTTACGGCAACCTCCCTACTTTGCCACATCCCCCGCCGGCAGCGGAAATCCGGCCCGGTCCAGGGCCGCCCGGTCCCGTTTGTCCAGGCTCGCCGGGTCGAGCGCGGCGAGCAGGTCGGGCCGGCGGGCGGCGGTGCGGGTCAGCGCCTCGTCGCGCCGCCAGCGGGCGATCCGGCCGTGGTCGCCGGAGCGCAGCACCTCCGGCACCTCGTGCCCGCGCCAGCTCGCCGGCTTGGTGTACATCGGCGCCTCCAGCAGCCCGTGGGCGTGCGACTCGTCGTCCAGCGAGCCGGCGTTGCCGAGCACCCCGGGCAGCAGCCGGGTCACGGCCTCCAGGATCACCAGCACGGCCACCTCGCCGCCGAAGAGCACGTAGTCGCCGAGGGAGACCTCCGTCACCCGCATCCGGGTCGCGGCGTGGTCGAGCACCCGCTGGTCGATGCCCTCGTACCGGCCGCAGGCGAAGAGCAGGTGCGACTCGGCGGCCAGTTCGTGCGCCATGGCCTGCGTGAACGGCTCGCCGGCCGGCGACGGCACCAGCAGCCGGGGCAGGGTCACGCCGTCCGGGGCCAGCTCGGCCGGGGCGAGGGCGTCGAGCGCCTCGCCCCACGGCTCGGGCCGCATCACCATCCCGGGCCCGCCGCCGTAGGGCGTGTCGTCGACCGTGCGGTGCACGTCGTGGGTCCAGCTCCGCAGGTCGTGTACGGCCAGCCGCAGCGTCCCGGCGGCCCGGGCCCGGCCGATCAGCGACAGGTCGAGCGGGGCGAGGTACTCGGGGAAGATCGACACGACGTCGACGCGCATGCGCGGGTGCTCCAGGGACCTAGAGGTCGAGCAGGCCGCCGGGCGGGTCGACGACGACGCGACCGCCGGCGAGGTCGACCTCGGGCACGATCGCCCTGACGAACGGGATGAGCGCGGTGCGCCCCTCGGGGCGGCGCAGCACCAGCAGGTCCGACGCGGGCGCGTGGTCGATCTTGACCACCTCGCCGAGGTGCTCACCGGCCGGGGTGACCGCCGCCAGCCCGACGAGCTGGTGGTCGTGGAACTCCTCCGGGTCCTCCGGCGGGGCGACGTCGGCGCTGTCCACCCCCAGCAGGGTGCCGCGCAGCGCCTCGGCGACGTCGCGCTCCAGCACACCCTCGAAGGCGACCAGCAGCCGCCCCTGGTGCCAGCGGGCGGACTCGACGGTCAGCGCGGCCGGGACCCGGAACGGCACGCCGGGGCCGGGGGCCGGGTTGGCCGGCGGCGTCGCGCCCGGCTCGGTAGCGAGTACCGAGCCGGGCGCGAAGCGTGCCTCGGGCTCGTCGGTGCGCACCTCGACGGTGACCTCACCACGGATGCCGTGCGGCTTGCCGATCCGGCCGACGATGAGCCGCATCAGTACGAGTCGACGATGTCGACGCGCACGCCGCGCCCACCGATGGAGCCGATCACCTGGCGCAGCGCCTTGGCGGTCCGGCCGGACCGCCCGATCACCGTGCCGAGATCCTCCGGGTGCACGCGGACTTCCAGCCGCTTGCCCCGACGGTTGTCGACCAGCCGGACCCGGACGTCGTCCGGGTGGTCGACGATGCCCTTGACCAGGTGCTCAAGCGCCGGACGCAGTGCCATGTCAGGCCTGCTCGCCGGCGGCGTCCGCCGCGGGCTGCTCCTCGGCCTTCGGCGCCTGCTCGGCGGCCGGGGCCTCGGCCTTGGCGGCCTTCTTGGCCGGCTTCGTCGGGGCGTCGGCCAGGCCGGCGGCGGCCTTCGCCTCGGCCTCGTACGCCGCCTTGCGGTCGGCGCGCTCGGCGGCGACCTTCAGCGGCGGCGGGGCCGGCAGGCCCTTGAACTTCTGCCAGTCACCGGTCAGCTCCAGCAGGCGCTGCACGGCGTCGCTCGGCTGCGCGCCGACGGACAGCCAGTACTGGACCCGCTCCGACTTGACCTCGATCACCGAAGGGTCCTCCTTCGGCTGGTACACACCGACGAACTCGATCGCGCGACCGTCACGCTTGGAGCGCGAGTCGGCGACGACGATGCGGTACTGCGGGTTGCGGATCTTGCCCATCCGCAGGAGCCGGATCTTTACGGCCACAGTTGTTTCGCTCCTGTTGCGATCTCACCGGCCCGGTCCGGGCGGTGCACGGGTGAGCGCCGACCGGCACAGTGGGGTTGGGCCGGAGACTGCTCGGTGGACTGGCGACGCGCCCGGGGTAGAGGGCGCCGGACGCGCGCCGGATACCAGCGACCCATTCTGCCAGATCGGGCCGGGATTCCTCACATCGGCCGGCCGGGCCGCTGCCCGGCGGCACCGGAACGCGCGTTTCGCGCTGTTTGTGGTGGTTCGCGTCAGCGGGCGGGCGGGCGGTCCCAGCCCGGCGGCAGCGCCCCCGGCACGTCCCAGCCGGGCGGCGGGACGAAGTCGCACCAGGTGCCGTCGAACGGGAACTCACCGGCCTCGGCGCGGGCGATCACCCGCTTCCCCTCGGCCCGGACCGCGGCCTCGTCGGCCACCCAGTAGTCGGCGGGGAAGGCCAGCCGCTCGGCGAACTCCTCCTCGTCCTTCCACTCCCAGGTGCGGTCGGGCCGGATCACCACGTCGAGATCCTGGTCGACCATGTCCACCCCGGCCAGGTCACCGTCGTCCCAGCGCACGCCGGGCTCCTCCAGGTTGACGTACCAGTGGCTGAACCGGCCGGCGGCGTCGGAGAACCACCAGACGGAGTGCGCCTCGCCCACGGGCAGGAACTTCAGCAGCGCCGGCCCGTTCCACCGCCCGCGGGCCAACCGGTACGACGAAGTGATCCACTCGGTGAACGGCACCGCCCGCATGCCGAGCCCGGCCGCGGTCACCTCGTTGGCCACCGGCGAGTCGCGGGCGACGTAGAGCAGCAGGCCGCGCTCGTCGTCGCTGACCACCCGCCCCGTCCGGACCCAGCCGATCCGGCCGTGCCGGACGTTGCGGTGCACGATCAGCCGGCCGGGCGCGAACCTCATGGCACCGACCCTATCGGTCTGGCGGCGCCGGCCGGCGGCGGCACCGCCCGGCCCGTGGGCCCGTGTTCCGACACCCGCTCGGCCGTTCCGGGCCGTCGCCCCCGTCGCCGGATCGGAGCACCAGGAATCCCCACGACGGTCGGCACACGAGAAGGGCGGCCGGCGTGGTGCCGGCCGCCCTTCTTCCGCAGGCGGTGCGTCAGTAGGCGCGGGCCAGGATCGCGACCAGGTCCGGCTCGTCCTCCGAGTCGGGGACGGAGCCGTCGGCGCGCAGCAGGCAGCGCACCGTCACGCCCTGGCCGTTCGCCTCGGCCTCGCCGGCCACGCCGACCGCCGACCACGGCACGCGGGCCCAGCCGGTGGCGGCCGCCTCGATCGCCTCGGCGAGCGTGGCCACCTCCACGGTGCGGGACCGGCGGTGGTCCAGGGCCTGATCGTGCAGGGCGCGCTGGTCGGCCTCCAGGGCGGCCAGCACCGCGCCGACCACGTCGGCGACCGGGGTCGGCGACTTCGAGCCGTCCGTGCGCCGGACCACGACCGCGTTGCCGGCGGCCAGGTCGCGGGGGCCGACCTCCACGCGTACCGGATAGCCGCGCAGCTCGGCGTCGACGGCCCGGCGGCCGAACGCGGTGTCGGTGCGGTCGTCGAGCGCGACCCGGACCCCGGCGTCGCGCAGGCCGTCGCGCAGCTTGGCCGCCGCCTCGCCGACGCCCTCGCCGTCCTTGACGATCATCACGTACGCCTGCACGGGCGCCAGCCTCGGCGGGACCCGCAGGCCGTTGTCGTCGCCGTGGGCCATGATCAGGCCGCCGAGCATCCGGGTCGAGGTGCCCCACGACGTCGTCCACGCGTGCTCCCGGCCGCCCTCGGCCGAGGAGTAGCTGATGTCGAACGCCTTGGCGAAGTTCTGCCCCAGCTCGTGACTGGTGCCGAGCTGGAGGGCCTTGCCGTCGCCCATCATGCCCTCGCACGTGTAGGTGGCGGTGGCCCCGGCGAAGCGCTCCCGGGCGGTCTTGAGGCCCACCACGACCGGGATGCCGAGCACGTTGACCATCAGGTCCTCGTACGCCTCGTGCAGGATCTTGCGGGCGTACGCGCGGGCGTCCTCCCGGGTGGCGTGGGCGGTGTGCCCCTCCTGCCAGAGGAACTCGCTGGTGCGCAGGAACACGCGCGGGCGCAGCTCCCAGCGGACCACGTTCGCCCACTGGTTGAGCAGCAGCGGCAGGTCCCGGTAGGAGTCGATCCACTTGGCCATGAACTCGCCGATCACCGTCTCGCTGGTGGGGCGCACCACCACCGGCTCGGCGAGCTGCTTGCCGCCGCCGTGGGTGACCACCGCCAGCTCCGGCGAGAAGCCCTCGACGTGCTCGGCCTCGCGCTTGAGGTAGCTCTCCGGGATGAACAGCGGGAAGTACGCGTTCTCCGCGCCGGCCGCCTTGATCCGGGCGTCCATCTCGGCCTGCATCCGCTCCCAGATGGCGTAGCCGGCCGGTCGGATGACCATGGTCCCGCGGACCGGGCCGTTGTCGGCCAGCTTCGCCTTGGCGATCAGGTCCTGGTACCAGCGGGGAAAGTCCTCCGCACGGGGAGTGAGCACGCGTGCCATGACCGCACATCCTATGCGCCCCGCCACACGACGCCGTCATCGGGCGCGCTCCCGCCCGCGCCGTCCCCGCCGGGGCCGGATCGTCACCCGGCGCGGCAAGGGCCCGTTCGTCGGTGCGCGGGCCACGACACCACTCAGGCCGGCCGTAGACTTCGGCCACGATGGGTGAAGTGAGGGACGCCGCCCGGCAGCGGCTGCGCGACGGCATCGTCGACGCCGCCCGGGCGCAGACGATCGCCGGGGGCTGGGACGGCGTGCGGATGGGCGGGGTGGCCGCCGCCGCCGGGGTGAGCCGGCAGACGGTCTACAACGAGTTCGGCACCAAGGCGGGGCTGGCCGAGGCGCTGGCCCGGCGCGAGGTGGACCGGTTCGTCACCGACGTGCGGGCCCGCCTCGACGAGCACGGCGACGACCTGCGCGCGGCGGCGTACGCGGCGATCGCGCACACCCTCGCCGCGGCGGCCGACAACCCGCTGATCAAGGCGATCCTGACCAGCGCCCGGGGCGGGTCGGACGAGCTGTTGCCCTACCTGACGACGCGCGCCGAGCTGGTGCTCACCGAGTCGACCGCCGTGCTGCTGGAGTGGGCCGGCGGGCACCTGCCCGCCGCCGACCCGGCCGCGCTGGCGTTCGCCGCCGACACCGTCGTCCGGCTGGTGGTCAGCCACATCGTGCTGCCCCGCTCCCCCGTCGAGCAGACCGCCGACGCCCTCGCCACCCTGGCCACCCGCCTCTTCGCCACGCTCCCCTGACCCACGCTCCCCTGACCCACGCCTCCCTGGCCCACACCCTCCCCTGACCAGCGCCGCGCGGGGCGGCGCGGCGACGGTCAGCGCAGCACCCGGCCGCGCAGGACGATGCGGCTCGGGGTGCGCACCACGCTCAGGTCGCGGCGGGGGTCGGTGGGATAGACCGTGAGGTCGGCCAGGCCGCCCTCGACGAGGCCGGGGAAGCCGAGCCACTCCCGGGCCCGCCAGGAGGCGGCCGCGAGGACGTCCACCGCCGGCATGCCGGCCTGGGAGTGCAGCAACAGCATCTCCTCGGCGGCCAGCCCGTGATCGATGCCGCCGCCCGCGTCCGTGCCGACGTAGATCGGCACCCCCGCCTCGTACGCCGACCGGACCACCTCGGGGAAGCGGTCGCGCAGGGCGAGCATGTGGTCGGCGTACCCGGGGAACTTCGCGCGGGCCTGCTCGGCGATCCCGCCGAACGTCCGGATGTTGATCATCGTGGGGACCAGGGCGGTGCCCTGCCGGGCCATCAGGTCGATCAGGTCGAGGCTCAGCCCGGTGCCGTGCTCGACGGAGTCCACCCCGGCCCGCACCATGATCTCGACGCCCGCCTCGGAGAACGTGTGCACCGCCGCCCGGGCCCCGGCGGCGTGCGCGGCGGCGACGGCGGCGGTCATCGTGTCGGCGTCCCAGGCGGGCGCGAGGTCGCCGGTGCCCCGGTCGATCCAGTCGCCGACCAGCTTGACCCAGCCGTTGCCGGCGGCGGCCTGCGCGGCGACGGTGGCGGCCACCTGCGGCGCGTCGACCTCGACCCCGATGTCGCGCAGGTAGCGGCGCGGCGGGGCGACGTGCCGGCCCGCGCGGGCCAGTCGCGGCAGCCCCGGGTCGTCGTCGAGCTCGGGGTACGGGTACGGCGAACCCGCGTCCCGGATGGCGAGGACCCCGGCGTCGACGTCGACGTGGGCCGCCGCGCGGGCCTGGTCGAGGGAGGTGATCGGGGCGCCGCCCCGGGCGATGCCGAGGTGGCAGTGGGCGTCGGTCAGCCCGGGGAGCACGAAACCGCCGTCGACGACGGTCTCGGCGCCGGGCACCGGGTCGAAGGTGACCCGGTCGCCGACCAGCCACAGGTCCCGGACCTCGTCGTCGGGCAGGAGCACACCGCGCACATGCAGAGCCATGCGCACAGTCCTACCCGATCACTCCCCCTCCGTGGCGAGCAGCCCGTCCCGGCGGCCGGTCAGGGCCGGCAGGTCGACGGAGACCTTCCACGGCAGCTCCGTGACGAAGAGGTCCTCCGTGTGGGTGATCTGCTCGTACTCCCGGCCACCGGCGGCGAGCGCGTACTCGGTCAGCGTGACGCGCTCCTGGAGCGGGTCCACCACCCAGTACGACCGGACCCCGGCGTGCGCGTAGACCTTCGCCTTGTCGTACATGTCGCGGAAGGTGGAGGTCGGCGAGGTCGTCGACCGTCCACTCGTGCCGTTCGGGCAGGATGGGCGCCGCGGTCACGACATCTCCTCCCAGGGGGGCGACGGCCACCCTAAGCGCCGAGGCCGTCGCCCACCGTCACCGACACGCGTCAGCGGGGCCGGCCGTCGCCCTTGCCGAACTTGTTGAAGTCGATCTTCGGCAGCTTGAAGCCCGGGGGCAGGCCCTGGCCGCCGGCCAGGTCGCCCGGGTCCAGGCCCGGCGGGAGCTGCGGCATGCCGCCCGGGAACCCGCCCGGCATCCCCGCGCCCGCCCCGGTGCGCGGCCGGTTGCCGCCCTTGGTGCCCTTGCGCTTGTTCTTCGGCGACTTGGTCGCCTTGCGCCGGCCGCCGCCGGGCAGGCCCATCATGCCGCCCATCTGCTTCATCATCTTCTGCGCGTCGGCGAAGCGGTTGAGCAGCTGGTTGACGTCCATCACGGTGACGCCCGAACCGTTGGCGATGCGGGCCCGGCGCGAGCCGTTGATGATCTTCGGGTTGGTGCGCTCCGCCGGGGTCATCGACCGGATGATCGCGGTGACCCGGTCGAAGTGCTTGTCGTCCAGCTCGGCGAGCTGGTCCTTCATCTGCCCCATGCCGGGCATCATGGCCAGCACGTTGGCGATCGGGCCCATCCGGCGCACCGCGATGAGCTGGTCGAGGAAGTCCTCCAGGGTGAACTGCTCGCCGCCCATCAGCTTGGCGGTCATCTTCTCCTTCTGATCGGAGTCGAAGGCCGCCTCGGCCTGCTCGATCAGAGTGAGGACGTCGCCCATGCCGAGGATCCGGCTGGCCATCCGGTCGGGGTGGAAGACGTCGAAGTCCTCCAGCTTCTCGCCGGTGGAGGCGAACAGGATCGGCTGGCCGGTCACCTCGCGCACCGACAGCGCGGCGCCGCCCCGGGCGTCGCCGTCGAGCTTCGACAGCACCACGCCGGTGATGCCGACGCCGTCGCGGAACGCCTCGGCGGTGCGGACGGCGTCCTGACCGACCATCGCGTCGATGACGAAGATGACCTCGTCGGGGTCGACCGCGTCGCGGATGTCGGCGGCCTGCCGCATCATCTCGGCGTCGATGCCGAGCCGGCCGGCGGTGTCGACGATGACAATGTCCCGGGCCGCCCGCTTCGCGTGCTCGATCGAGGCGCGGGCCACCTGCACGGGGTCGCCGGTGCCGTTGCCGGGCTCCGGGGCGTACACCTCGACGCCGGCCCGGCCGCCGAGCACCTGGAGCTGCCCGACGGCGTTGGGCCGCTGGAGGTCGGCGGCGACCAGCAGCGGCTGGTGCCCCTGGGCCTTGAGCCAGCGGGCCAGCTTGCCGGCCAGGGTGGTCTTGCCGGAGCCCTGGAGGCCGGCAAGCATGATCACCGTCGGCGGCTGCTTGGCGAACTGGAGCCGCCGCCCCTCGCCGCCGAGGACGTTGATCAGCTCCTCGTTGACGATCTTGACGATCTGCTGGGCCGGGTTGAGCGCCTGGGAGACCTCCGCGCCGCGCGCCCGCTCCTTGACGTTCGCGATGAAGCCCTTGACCACCGGCAGGGCGACGTCGGCCTCCAGCAGCGCCAGGCGGATCTCGCGCGCCGTGGCGTCGATGTCGGCGTCCGTGAGCCGGCCCTTGCCGCGGAGCTTGGTGAAGATCCCGGAGAGGCGGTCACTCAAGGTGTCAAACACGCGAACATCCCGTTTGTCAGTGTTTCGGCGGGCACAACGCGACCGGGCGCAGGTGTCCGGCCATGGCTAGGGTAGCCCGCCGGCCGCACCCGCGCTCCGGCCCGCCCGGCACCGCGCTCGCGGGGATCGGCGGTTAACAGGGGGCCCTTCCTCTACCAGAAGCGTTAACAAGGGCCCCCTCCTTACACGGCGGCCAGGACCGCGGCCTCCAGGCGGGCCCGCTCGTCGTCCGGCGGCCAGCCGCCCACCAGGTAGAACGCGTCCACCACGTCCCCGCCGAGAGTGGAGATCCGGGCCGCGCGCACCTGCGCGTCGGCCTCGTCGAGGGCGCAGGTCACCCGGTAGAGCAGACCGGCCGCGTCGGCGGCGCGCAGCTCCAGCACCACCGCGTCGGTGGCCGCGTCCCGGTGCCACACGACGCGGGGGGCCGCGCCGGAGCCGCGCGCGGCCAGCGCCCGGCCGCGCAGCCGCTGGGTGACCGAGACGTCCCCGGCGACCGCCCGGCGCAGGTCACCGGCGAGCGCGATCGGGTCGGGCGGCAGGCCGTAGCGGGGCTGCACCCGGCACTCCACCAGGGCCCGGCCGTCGACGGTCGAGGCGTCGGCGGAGAGCACCTCCAGCCGGTGCAGGGCCAGGCAGCCGGCCACCGTCGCGAGCAGGCCGCGCCGGTCCGCCGCGGCCACCGCCACCCGGTCCCCCGCCAGGTGTACGACCGGCAGCGGCCCGTCGAGCAGCGCCGGGTCGGGGTCGGGCGGGGCGGGCAGCACGCCGGTGTCCAGCGCGGTGCGGACCCGGGCGACCAGCTCGGCGACGAGGCGGCCCTTCCAGTCCGACCAGGCGGCCGGGCCGGTGGCCGCCGCGTCGGCGCGGACCAGGGCGTGCAGCAGGTCGAGGGTGGCGCCGTCGCCGACGGCCTCGGCGACCCGGGCGATGGTCACCGGGTCGGACAGGTCGCGGCGGGTGGCCACGTCGGGCAGGAGCAGGTGCAGCCGGACCAGCGTGCCGATGAGCGCCACCTCGGGCTCGGGCAGGCCGATCCGGGCCACCACGGCCTCGGCCAGCGGCGCGCCGGCGGTGCTGTGGTCACCGGGCAGCCCCTTGCCGATGTCGTGCAGGAACGCGCCGAGCAGCAGCAGGTCCGGCCGGTCCACGTCGCGGGTGTGCCGGCTCGCCTCGTACGCGGCCTGCACCAGGTGCCGGTCGAGGGTGTAGCGGTGCACGGGGTTGTGCTGGGGCAGGCTGCGCAGCCGGGTCCACTCGGGCAGCCAGCCGTCGATCAGCCCGTACCGGTCGCAGGTCTCCCAGGCGGGGACGAGGCCGGGCCCCGCGCCGAGCAGGGTGATGAGCGCGGCGCGGGCCTCCGCCGGCCAGGGCGACGGCAGCGGCGGGCAGTAGGCGGCCAGCCACTCGCAGGTGGCCCGGGCGATGGGCAGCCGCGTGGTGGCCGCCGCGGCGGCCATCCGCAGGGACAGGCTCGGGTCGGGGCGCGCGCCGATGGCGGTGCGGGCCAGCACCAGTTCCCCGTCGTGCTCGACGACGTCCCGGGCGACCGGGCGGCGCGCCGGGCGGGGGTCGGCCCCCCGGCGGCGGGAGCGCAGCCGGTCGGCGGCCCGCCAGGCGTCGTCGAGGGCGTGGCTGACGGTGCGGGCGTCGCCGGCGACGCGGCGCAGCAGCACGTCGCCGTCGTGCGGGGCCACGGCCCCGGAGGCGGCGTCGCCCGCCGGCTGGCGCAGGCCGAGCCGGGCGGCGACGCCGTCGCGTTCCTGGGCGACGAGCCGGTCGACGCGGCGGCCGGCCTGCGCGTGCAGGGCGTCGCGGGTGTCGAGCAGGCGCAGGTGGGCGGCCCGGACGGCGGGGCGCAGCGCGTCGGTGATGCCGGCGGTGGCGATGGCGCGCAGGATGCCCACGTCGCGCAGCCCGCCGGCGGCCTCCTTGAGGTCGCCTTCGAGCAGGAAGGCCAGCTCGCCGTGGGCCTGCCAGCGGGCCTCGGTGATCTCCCGCAGGGCGGGCAGCTGGCGGACGGCGGTGCGCCGCCAGTGGTCGGCGGCGGTGCGGGCCAGGGTGTCGGCGAGTTCCCGGTCGCCGGCGACGTAGCGGGCGTCGAGCAGGCCGAGGGCGACCTTCACGTCGTCCTGGGCCACGGAGAGGGCCTCGGCCAGGGTCCGCACCGAGTGGTCGAGCCGCAGGCCGGCGTCCCAGATCGGATACCACAGCTTGGGGGCCAGCTCGTCCATGCCGGGCACCCCGGCGTGCACGAGCACCAGGTCGAGGTCGCCGTACGGGGCGCACTGCCGCCGCCCGAGCCCGCCCACGGCGACCAGCGCGATGCCGGGGCGGTCGGGCAGCAGCGGCGTCAGCCACCGGTCGAAGGCGGCGGCCCGCGCCCGGCGCGCGGCGTCCCCGATCCCCCCGGGAACGCCGACGACCTCGTTGACCAGGAGGTCCGCGTCACCGTCGCCGGCGCTGTCCGACGCGTCTCCCCTGATCAACGAGGTCATCTATGCGGGCCGGCCTAGAGGGCGTCCAGGCCGCGTTCGCCGGTGCGGACGCGGACGACGTCCTCGACGCCGGTCACCCACACCTTGCCGTCGCCGATCTTGCCGGTCCGGGCGGCGCTGACGATCGCGTCGACGATCTTCTCGACGTCGATCTCGTCGGTGAGCACCTCGACCCGGATCTTGGGCAGGAACTCGACCGTGTACTCGGCACCCCGGTAGACCTCGGTGTGCCCCTTCTGCCGGCCGTACCCCTGGACCTCGCTGACGGTCAGCCCGGCCACGCCGAGGGCGTGCAGGGCCTCCTTCACCGCGTCCAGCTGGTACGGCTTGATGACCGCGGTCACCAGCTTCATGTCCAACCCCTCCATCCCAGGAACGTTAACCGGCGACCTTCTCGCTGACCGGCTCGGACTCGTCCGAGGCCGGCTTGGTGCCGGCGCCCGCCGGCGTCCCGATCCCGGCGAGCGCGAACGCGCTGCCGCCGCCGCTGCCACCGGCCACGGAGAGGTCGTAACCGCTCTCGGCGTGCTCGGCGAGGTCGATGCCCTCGACCTCGGCCTCGGGCTTGAGGCGGAAGCCGATCGTCTTCTCGATCGCGAAGGCGAGCAGCCAGGCGATCCCGAAGGACCAGACGGTCACGATCAGGCCGGCGATGGCCTGGCGGCCGAGCTGGGTGACCCCGCCGCCGTAGAACAGGCCGTCGGAGGCGCCGACCACGTCGGTGATCGCGGAGTTGACCGAGTTGGTGGCGAACAGGCCGAGCCAGAGCGAGCCGATCCAGCCACCGACGAAGTGCACGCCGACCACGTCGAGGGAGTCGTCGTAGCCGAGCTTGTACTTCAGGGCGATGGCGAGGGCGCAGACCGCACCGGCGACGATGCCGAGCAGGACCGCGGCCCACGGGGCGATGAAGCCACAGGCCGGGGTGATGGCGACCAGGCCGGCGACCGCGCCGGAGGACGCACCGACCATGGTCGGCTTCTTGTCCTTGATCCACTCCACCGCGAGCCAGCCGAGCACCGCCGCGGCGGTGGCGAGCTGGGTGTTGATGAAGGCGAGGCCGGCGACCGAGTCGACGGTCAGCTCCGAGCCGGCGTTGAACCCGAACCAGCCGAACCAGAGCAGGCCCGCGCCGAGCGCGACCAGCGGGATGTTGTGCGGCTTCATGCCCTCGCGGGGCCAGCCGAGCCGCTTGCCGAGCACCAGCGCCACGGCCAGGGCCGCCGCACCGGCGTTGATGTGCACGGCGGTGCCGCCGGCGAAGTCCAGCGCGTGGATGTCACCGCCGATGATGCCGCCGCCCCAGACCCAGTGGGCGACCGGGAAGTAGACCAGCGTGGCCCACCCGAAGGCGAACAGCAGCCAGCCGCCGAACTTGGCGCGGTCGGAGATCGCGCCGCTGATCAGCGCGACGGTGATCACCGCGAAGACCATCTGGAACGCCATGAACACGTAGAGCGGGACCCCGATGCCGCTGGGGTTCTCCGCCGTGGCGCCCCACAGGTCGGTCTCGGCCAGGAAGGTCTTGGTGCCGAGGTACGCCCCCGGGTCGCCCCAGAAGCCGTTCACGTCCGTCCCGAAGGCGACGCTGAAACCGTAGAACCACCACAGAACAGAGATGAGCCCAATGGCGGAGAAGCTCATCATCATCATGTTGAGCACGCCCTTGGCCCGGTTGAGCCCGCCGTAGAACAGCGCCAGTCCGGGCGTCATGAGCAGCACGAGCGCGGTCGAAACCAGCAGCCAAACGGTGTTGCCGCCGTCGATCGTCGGTGCTTCAGGCACGCTGGCCTCCTAAAGGTGAAGTTCCCTCCTTCGCGGCTTCCGGGGCAGCGTCGCCCGTACGCCGGTTGCGCGGAAGCTTGGTCGTCTCCTGTTTCCTTCAGCGTCACCACGCGATTTCCAGCCCGTGACGCTGTGTTTCGTACGTGTGAAGAAAACCTCACCGCCGCCGGGCGGGGCGGTACCTCAGCGCAGCGCGTACTCCAACGCGTGCCGTTCGTAGTCCAACAGGCGAAGGTCGCGCATCGGGCGGCGAAGGTGACCCTTGTGCACGATCCGGACGAACGCCGGCTCACCCGCGGCGGCCATCCGGCGGATGCCCTCGACGTGGTCGACGACGCGCTTGCGGATCGTGCGCACCAGCCGGTGCCGGTCGCGCGGGATCAGCCCGTACGCGTCGGCGAACAGCCGCAGCCGGCGCGGCCGGTCCGGGTGCCGCCAGCCGAGGGTGATCGAGTCCCGGTCGGAGAAGATCGGCACCCAGGTCCACGCCGCGTACGCCACGTCGTAGATCCGCGCGCCCGGCGAGGCGAGGTCGAAGTCGATCAGCCCGAGGGTGCCGTCCGGCCGCCAGATCACGTTGTGCGGGGCGGCGTCGTGGTGGCAGATCACCTCGGTGTCCGGCGGCGGCGGGCCGAACGAGCGCCACACCGCCCCGGGCGGCGGGGCGAAACCGTACTGGGCGTCGTGGAACATCCGCAGCATGGTCGCGACCGTCACCAGCGCCTCGTCGGTGACCCAGTGCGGGGCCAGCGGGTATTCCCCGCACTCCCCCTCCAGGTACGACAGGACCTCCCGGTTGCGCTCGTCCATGCCGAGCGCCCGGGGCGCGCCGGTGAACCCGACGTACTCCAGGTGGCGCAGCAGGGCGTGCACGGACGGTGTCCACGGGCCGGCGTTGCGCCGGACGGTGTCGCCGACCCGGACGACGGTGCTGACGTTCCCGCCGTGCAGCGGGATCTCCTGCGAAGTCACGTACGGTCTCCCGAGGCCCGGCGCGGGGTGGCGGTCCTCGCGCCACCCGACGTAGGCGCGATCGTCACTGGTCACTGCGAGGTTACGCGTCGCGGGCGAGCGGCTCGACGCCGAGCAGCGCGTCGACGAACTGCGCCGGATCGAACGGGGCGAGGTCGTCCTTGCCCTCGCCGAGGCCGACCAGCTTGACGGGGATGCCGAGCTTGCGCTGGACGGCGATCACGATGCCGCCCTTGGCGGTGCCGTCGAGCTTGGTCAGCACCACGCCCGTCACGTTGACCGCCTCGGTGAAGACCCGCGCCTGCTCCAGGCCGTTCTGGCCGGTGGTGGCGTCGAGCACCAGCAGGGTCTCGTCGATCGGCCCGTGCTTCTCCACGACCCGCTTGACCTTGCCCAGCTCGTCCATCAGGCCGACCTTGTTCTGCAACCGGCCGGCGGTGTCGATCAGCACCGTGTCGACGCCGGTGTCGATGCCGCGCTTCACCGCGTCGAACGCCACGCTGGCCGGGTCGGCGGCCTCCGGGCCGCGGACGGTCTCCGCGCCGACCCGGCCGCCCCACGTCTGGAGCTGGTCGGCGGCGGCGGCGCGGAACGTGTCGGCCGCGCCGAGCAGCACGCTGCGGCCGTCGGCGACCAGCACCCGGGCGATCTTGCCGCAGGTGGTGGTCTTGCCGGCCCCGTTGACGCCGACCACCAGCACCACCGCCGGCACCCCGTCGGACGGCGCGGTGCGCAGCGACCGGTCCAGGGCCGGGTCGAGGGCGTTGACCAGCTCGGCGGCGAGCAGGGCGCGCAGCTCGTCGACGGTGCGGGTGCCGAGCACCCGGGTCCGCTCCCGCAGCCGGTCGACGATCTCCCGGGTCGAGTCGATGCCGACGTCGGCGGTGATCAGGCTGTCCTCGATCTCCTCCCAGGTGTCCTCGTCGAGCCGGTCCCGGCTGAGCAGGCCGAGCAGGCCCTTGCCGAAGGCGTTCTGCGAGCGGGACAGCCGGGACCGCAGCCGGACCAGCCGGCCGGCGGTCGGCTCGGGCACCTCGACGGCGGGCGGCGCCTCCACCACGGGCGGGGGCTCGACCAGGATCCCCGTGGCGAGGTCCGCCTCCGGCGCCTCGACGGGCGGCCCGGCGAGGTCCTGCCCGGCGCGGGTGTCCACCTCCGTCTCCGGCAGCGGCGGTTGCGGACGCCGGCGCAGCCGCGGCACCACCAGCCCGAGGCCGCCGAGGATCAGCACGCCGAGCAGGGCGAGCGCGATGAGGAGGTATTCCGTCATGCCGAAATCCTGTCAGATGCCGGCGACGGCGTCCCAGCCACCGCTACCGGCGGGGGTGCGAGCTGCGGGTACGCTCGCCACGGCCAGGGGTGGCGCGACGGCCGACCGGGTAGAAATGATGAGATCGTCTCGTCTCCTGGAGGTTCCCCATGCCGGCACCCCGCCTGCTCATCGGCCCGCTGCTGCGCCGGGTCGTCGGCACGCGGGCCACCGTCTGGGTGGAGACCAGCGCGCCCGCGACGGTCCGGGTCCGCACGGCCGACGGCGCCGGGGGCACCGCGACCACCTTCTCCGCGTACGACCACCACTACGCGCTCGTCGTCGTCGAGGGGCTCACCCCCGACAGCGCGACGACCTACGAGGTGCTGGTCGACGACGAGGTCGCCTGGCCGGAGCCCCGGTCCGCCTTCCCGCCCAGCGTGATCCGCACCCGGGCCGCCGACGACCGGGACCAGCCGGTGCGCCTGGTCTTCGGCTCCTGCCGGGAAACCACCCAGCACTCCACCGCCCGCAAGCTGCCCCCCGACGCGCTCGACGCGTACGCCCGGCGGTTGATGGCCGACCCGGGCCGGGCCGACGCCCAGGCCGACCTGCTGGTGCTGCTCGGCGACCAGGTCTACGCCGACGAGACCTCGCCGACCGTGCGGCGGCTGCTCAAGCGGCGTCGCCGGCGGCCGGAGGGCGCCCCGGCGACGCAGGTGGTCAGCTTCGACGAGTACACCAAGCTCTACCTGGAGTCGTGGCGCGACCCGGAGATCCGCTGGCTGTTCTCCACCGTGCCCAGCGTGATGATCTTCGACGACCACGAGGTGATCGACGACTGGAACACCTCCGCGGCGTGGCGCGACGACATGCGCGCCCAGCCCTGGTGGGCCGAGCGGATCGGCAGCGGGCTGGCCTCCTACTGGGTCTACCAGCACCTCGGCAACCTCGCCCCCGACGAGATCGCCGCCGACCCCGTCTACGCGAAGGTCGTCGCCGCCGGGGACGCCACCGAGGTCCTGCGCGAGTTCGGCGCCCGGGTCGACAAGGAGGCCGACGAGGCGCACGACACCGAACGCTGGCGCGCGGTGCAGTACCAGTGGAGCTACGCCCTGGACCTGGGGCGCACCCGGCTGGTGATGCTGGACAACCGGTGCAGCCGGGTGCTGGAGCGGGGCAACCGGGCGATGCTGCCGCCCGGCGAGTGGTCCTGGTTCCTCGACCGCGCGCACGGCGTCTACGACCACCTCGTCGTCGGCGCGTCGCTGCCCTGGCTGCTGCCGCCCGGCATCCACCACGTCGAGGCGTGGAACGAGAAGCTCGCCGACTCCCGGCACCGCTGGGTGGCCGGCTCCGCCGAGCGGCTGCGCCGGGCGCTCGACCTGGAGCACTGGGCGGCGTTCCGGCGTTCCTTCGACGCCCTCGGCGCGCTCTTCGCGCGGCTGGGCAGCGGCCCGGCCGGGCACACCGGCGACCGGGTCGGCGCGGGGCCGGCGTACCCGCCGCCGGCGTCGATCAGCGTGCTCTCCGGGGACGTGCACCACTCGTACGTGGCCCGGGCCCGGTTCGCCGACCCGGGGGTGCACACCCCCGTGCACCAGCTCACCTGCTCGCCGATCCACAACCAGGTGCCGGCGGCGATGCGTCCGCTGATGCGGCTGGGCTGGTCGCCGGGGCCGGCCGGGGCGGCCCGCGCGCTGGCCCGCAGCGCCGGGGTGCGCCGCCCGAGCGTGCGCTGGCGCAAGCTGGCCGGTCCCTACTTCGGCAACGCCGTGGCGACTCTCGCCCACGCCGGCCGCACGGCCGACGTGACGATCGAGGGCACCACCGGCGACGGGCACCTACGCACGGTTTTCCGAAGGCGGCTCGCCTCCGGGGGCTGAGCTCGTCGCACCCGTACCCTTACGGCGTGGACGATCATTCCCCGGAGACCCTGCGGTTCGTCGAGCACGAGTTGACCGCGCTGCTGCGCCGGGGACGCTCGCTCTCCTTCGAGGTCGCCCAGGAGGTGCACCCCAACCTCGACCAGAACGCGTACGGCCTGCTGCTGTGGCTGCGCCGCTCGGACGCGACCCGGCTGACCGACCTGGCCGCCCGGCTCGGGATCAGCAAGGGGACGCTGAGCCGGCAGATCAACGGCCTGGAGGCGCTCGGGCTGGTGCGCCGGGAGCCCGAGCCGGAGGACCGGCGGGCGTGGCGGCTCACCCTGACCGAGGAGGGGCAGCGCCGGTTCGACGCCGCCCGGGCGACCCGGCTCGCGCTGTTCCGGCGCATAGTGGAGAGCTGGTCGAGACGGGACGTGGCGGACTTCGGCCGCCTGCTGCGCCGCTTCAACGACGCCCTCGACTGAGGTGCAAGGAAGGGCCCCCTGTTAACGCTTTCTGTATAGGAAGGGTCCCTTCCTAACACCCCGCGCCGCGGCGGGCGGCGGGCGGCGAGGGCGGCCGGCGCGCAATGCGGTGGCCCGGTGTCGGGGGTGCCGGCCAGGATGGGCGGATGACCTGGAGAGCACCGCAGACCACCCGCAGCGACGCACCGTTCGTCGGCGACGAGCGCACCATGCTCGACGGCTGGCTGGACTACCACCGGCAGACCCTGCTGCTCAAGTGCGCCGGGCTGACCGCCGAGCAGTTGCGCACGCCCAGCGTCGAGCCGTCCGGGCTGAGCCTGCTCGGCCTGGTGCGGCACCTGGCCGAGGTGGAGGCGTGGTGGTTCCGGGAGTGCTTCGCCGGGCAGCGCGTCGACTACCCGTACTTCACGCCGGAGAACCCCGACGCCGACCACGACGTCAGCGCCGCCGACGCCGAGGCCGACCTCGCCACCTACCACCGGGAGGTCGACCTCGCCCGCGCCGCCGCGGCGGGCCGTTCCCTCGACGAGACGTTCACCGAGGCCGGGCCCAAGAAGCGCACGTTCAGCCTGCGCTGGGTCTACCTGCACATGATCGAGGAGTACGCCCGGCACAACGGCCACGCCGACCTGATCCGGGAACGCATCGACGGCGTCACCGGCGAGTGACGGAACCCGGGGCCGGCGAGTGACGGCCCCGGCAACGACCGCTCAGTACGCCAGGGCCGCCCGCAGGTAGCGCAGCCCCGACGGCCCGTCCCACCGGTACGCCGAGAGCCCGGCCGCCCGCGCGCCCCGGATCGCCCAGTCCTCGTCGTCGACGAACAGCACCCGGGCGGGCGGGGTCTCCAGCGCCGCGCAGGCCGCCTGGAAGTACTCCTTCGCCGGCTTGTGCACCCCGACGACGGAGGAGTTGACCACCACGTCCAGCTCGCCGGTCAGGCCCAGCGCGGCGAGGTCGGTGTCGAGCAGGTCGGTGCCGTTGGTGCCCAGCCCGACCCGTACGCCGGCCGCCCGCACCTCGCGCACGAACGCCAGCACCTCGGGGTCGACCTCGCCCCGGTAGCGCTGCCACCGCTCGACGGCGGCGCGGGCGCGCTGCGGGCCGCCGGCCGAGTCGGCCAGCGCGTCGGCGACGCTGGCCACCCAGTCGGCGTGGCTGACCTGGCCGGTCAGCACCGGCTGGAGCCGTCCCCAGTGCATCGCGATCTCGGCGAGCACCCCGTCGTCGAGGCCGTACTCCCGTTCCACGCCGGCGGCGACCGCCGGGTCCCAGCGCCGCAGCACCCCGTCGAGATCCACCAGGAGCGCCGTCGCGCGTTCCCGAGCCACTACTGTTTCTCCTCGCCGCGGCCGTGCCGCTCGTCGTCGCCCCGGCCGGCACCGCCGCCGTCGACGGCGGTGCGGGCGGGCCGGTTCTGCTCCCCCTCGGCCCGGTTGAGCCGCTGGCTGATCACCTGGGTGACGCCGCTGCGCATGGTCACCCCGTAGAGGGCGTCGGCGATCTCCATCGTCCGCTTCTGGTGGGTGATGACGATCAGCTGACTCTTCTCCCGCAACTGTGCCAGCAGCGTGATCAACCTGCCCAGGTTGACGTCGTCGAGGGCCGCCTCGACCTCGTCCATGATGTAGAACGGGCTGGGCCGGGCCCGGAAGATCGCCACCAGCATCGCCACGGCGGTCAGCGAGCGCTCGCCGCCGGAGAGCAGGGACAGCCGCTTGATCTTCTTGCCGGGCGGCCGGGCCTCCACCTCCACGCCGGTGGTGAGCAGGTCCTCGGGGTCGGTGAGGATCAGCCGCCCCTCACCGCCGGGGAAGAGCACCGTGAAGACCTGCTCGAACTCCCGCGCGGTGTCGGCGAACGCGCTGGCGAAGACCTCCAGGATGCGCTCGTCGACGTCCTTCACCACGGTCAGCAGGTCCCGGCGGGTGGCCTTGAGGTCCTCCAGCTGCTCGGAGAGGAACTTGTAGCGCTCCTCCAGCGCGGCGAACTCCTCCAGCGCCAGGGGGTTGACCTTGCCGAGCAGGGCCAGCTCGCGTTCCGCCTTCGCGGCCCGCTTCTCCTGCACCGGCCGCTCGTAGCGGACCGGCTCGGGCACCGGCAGCCCGTCCCGCTCGGCCGCCGCCACGTCGGCCTGGGTCGGGGGTACGGGCTGCGTCGGGCCGTACTCGGCGAGCAGCGTCTCCACGTCGAGGCCGAAGTCCTCGGCGGCCTTGGCCTCCAGCTGCTCGATGCGCAGCCGCTGCTCGGCGCGGGCCACCTCGTCGCGGTGCACCTGGCTGGTCAGCCGCTCCAGCTCCGCGCCAAGGCGCTTCGCCGCGCCGCGTACCTCGGACAGCTCGGCCTCGCGGGCGGCCCGCTCGCGCGCCACGGCGTCGCGGTGCTCCTCGGCCCGCGCGATCGACACGGCGAGCCGGGCCAGCGCCTCGCGGGCGCCGCCGGCCACCGCGCGGGCGATGGTCGCGCCCCGGGCGCGGGCCGCGCGCCGCGCCGCCGCGCGTTCCCGCGCGGCCCGCTCGGCGGCGGCCTGCCGGCGCAGCGAGTCGGCCCGGCCGGCGATCGAGGAGACCCGCTCCTCGGCGGTACGCACCGCGAGCCGGACCTCCATCTCGTTCTGCCGGGCCTGCGGCACCATCGCGGCGAGCTGGTCGCGTTCCTCCGTGGACGGCTCGGCGTCGATCGGGGTGGCCTCGGCCAGCCGCAGCCGCTCCTCCAGCTCGGCCAGGGCGGCGAGGTCGCGTTGCCGGGCCGCCTCGGCGCGGGCGCGGGACTCGCCGAGCCGGTCGGTCTCCGCCTTCGCCGAGCGGGCGGCGGCGCCCAGCTCGGCGAGGCGGCGGGCGGCGGCGTTGCGGTGGCTCTCCGCCTCCCGTTTCGCCGCGGCGGCGTGCTGCACGGCCTCCTTGGCGGCGGCGACCTCGGCGCGCGCCTCGACGAGCTGCTCGCGCAGCTCGGCGGCGCTGCGCTCGGCGGCGAGCCGGTTGCCCCGGGCCTCCTCGACGGCGGCCTGCACCTCGATGAAGCTGGGCGCCTTCGCCGACCCACCGGCCGCCGCGTACGCCCCGACGACGTCGCCGTCGGGGGTGACCGCGCGCAGCTCCGGGTTGTCGGCGACCAGCTCGGCGGCGGCGGCGAGGTCGTCGACGACGGCCACGTCGCGCAGCGCCCGGTGCACGGCGGGGCGCAGCTCGGCGGAACACTCGACCAGGTCGGGGGCCCAGCGGGCGTGCGCGGGCAGCTTGGGGCGCAGGGCGTCGGGGCCGCCGGTCATGCCCGGCCCGGCGGGGCTGCCCACGAGCAGGCCGGCGCGGCCGGCGTCGGAGATCTTGAGCAGCCGCATCGCCTCGACGGCCTCGTCGACGCCGGTGACCGCGACCGCGTCGGCGAGCCCGCCCAGCGCGGCGGCGAGCGCGGCGGAGTGGCCGGGGGCGACGGTGAGCAGCCCGGCCAGGCTGCCGAGCAGGCCGGGCACCTCGCCGGCGCGGGCCAGCAGCGCGCCCGCGCCGTCCTTGCGGCGCAGGCCGATGGCGAGCGCCTCCTCGCGGGCCTTCTGGGTGGCGGCCTCCTTCTCGGCGGCCCGTTCCGCGTCGGCGAGGGACCGCGCGGCGGCCTGCGCCCGCTCCTGGGCGGCGACGGCCTCGGCGTGCCGGTCGTCGAGGTCGGCGTTGTCCCGGTCGGCCTCGGTGGACTGCTCGGCGACCGCGTCGAGGTCGGCCTGCGCCTGCTCGGCGCGGGCCAGGGCGTCGGCGTGGGCGGCGGCGAGCCGCTCGATCTCCTCCCCGGCGCTGGTGGTGCGGGCGCGGGCGGAGTTGACCTGGCCGGTGAGCCGGGCCAGCCCCTCCCGCCGGTCGGCGATCGCCTTCGCGGCGGCGACCAGCTCCCGTTCGGCGGCGGCGAGCTGCCGTTCCAGCTCCTGCCGCTGCTCGACGGCCTCGGCGAGGCGGATCTGGTCGTCGGTGAGCGCGCCGCGCAGCTCCTCCTCCTGCTCGCGGACCCGCTCCGCCTCGGCGTCCAGCTGGTCGGGGTCGCGGCCGGGGCGCTCGTCGTCGGGCGTGGCGGTGAGGTGGCGCAGCCGCTCGCGGGCGAGCTGCTCGACGGAGCGGAACCGTTCGGAGAGCGCGGACAGCTTGTACCAGGTGTCCTGGGCGGCGGCGAGCAGCGGCGCGTCCTCGGCGAGGGCGGCCTCCAGCTCGCCGAGGCGGCCCTGCACCTCGGTGTGCTCCGCCTCGACCTCCCGGCGGCGCTCCCGCGCGGCGCTCTCGTCGGCGATCTCCCGGTCCAGGGTGGCGCGCAGGGTGTGCAGGTCGTCGGCGAGCAGCCGCAGCCGGGCGTCGCGCAGGTTGGCCTGGATCGCGGCGGCCCGGCGGGCGACCTCGGCCTGCCGGCCCAGCGGCTTGAGCTGGCGGCGCAGCTCGGCGGTGAGGTCGGTCAGGCGGTTGAGGTTGGTCTGCATCGCGTCGAGCTTCCGCAGCGCCTTCTCCTTGCGCTTGCGGTGCTTGAGGACGCCGGCCGCCTCCTCGATGAACGCCCGCCGGTCCTCCGGCTTGGCGTGCAGCATCCCGTCGAGACGGCCCTGGCCGACGATGATGTGCATCTCCCGGCCGATGCCGGAGTCCGACAGCAGCTCCTGGATGTCCAGCAGGCGGCAGGAGTCGCCGTTGATCTCGTACTCGCTCTCGCCGGAGCGGAACATCCGGCGGGTGATGGAGACCTCGGTGTACTCGATGGGCAGCGCGCCGTCGGTGTTGTCGATGGTGAGGGTGACCTCGGCCCGGCCCAGCGGGGCCCGCCCGGCGGTGCCGGCGAAGATGACGTCCTCCATCTTGCCGCCGCGCAGCGCCTTGGCGCCCTGCTCGCCGAGCACCCAGGCGATGGCGTCGACGACGTTGGACTTGCCGGAGCCGTTCGGGCCGACCACGCAGGTGATCCCGGGCTCCAGCTTCAGCGTCGTCGCGGAGGCGAAGGACTTGAACCCCTTCACCGTCAGGCTCTTGAGATACACCTTCTCGATCCTCGTCCGGTGGCCGCCGAGCGTCGTGGGCTGCGCGGACCTGGTGAACCCGCAGACTAACCCGGTGTCGCCGGGGCTCGGGCACGCGACCCGCCCCGGGCCGGCGTTGACGACCGGCCGGGGCGCCGCGTACCGGGTTTCCCGGTACGGATCGGACGGCCCGGGCCGAGGCGGAGCTTGATCAATTATTCAAGATCAGAGAACGGCACGGGGAAATGCCCCGGACATGGCTGCGCGCCGGCACATTAAGTGTCGGCGCGCGATTTCTGCGTGGTGCGATTCAGTTGTCGGACCTGCGGAAGATCAGGTCAGCGCCGGCTCGGCCAGCCGGAGGAGGTCGTCCGCCTCCGCCGCAGCCGCCGCGAGCCGATCGTTCTCGGCGCGCAGACGCGTGATCTCGAACTCCAGGGCCTGAACCCTGGACCGCAGTCGGGTGACCTCGTCGAGCAGACGCCGATCGGGCGCTGCACCTACGTGGCCGTAGAGGGCCTTCGCCATGCTGACTCCTTGATATGCGCTGCCGGAAAGGCCGGACCAACGCGCGCCCACTCGTACGCGGCTGTCATTCCCAGCGATTCTGGGCACGAACGGGCGCGACTGGCGACACCTACATATTGAGCCGACAACCCCTCATTAGTCAAGTTAGCGCAGGCCGTAGATCATCTTCACGTCGGCCGGGCCGCTTGTCGGTGGCTGCCACAAGGCGCGGACACTCTCTGTCCGGACGCGTTAACTGTACGCCCGGGAACAACGGAACTCACCCCGCGTGAAGCGCTTTCGTCTTAACTCTTTCTTAGCCACGTTGCCGCAGCTTGCGGCGCGCCCGTACGGTCACCCTGGCCCGCAACCGACCCATGGAGGCGACAGGCGTGTACGGCTGGACCGACCCGAACGACCCGGAGGGCGCGCGGCGGCGTCAGGAGCCCCCGGCCGACGAGCCGGCCTGGCTGACCGACCGCCCGGCACCCCGGTCGACCTACCTGTTCGGGGACGAACCGGACCAGCCGAGTGACCAACGGCACACCTCCGGGCCTCCGGCGTCGCCGGCCGACCGGCCCCGGGCGGACGAGCCCACCGCCCGGTGGCATTCCCCGGAACAGCCGAACGGTCAATGGCACTCGCCGGAACGGCCGGGCGGACAGTGGCACGTGCCGGAGGCACCGGGCGATCGGTGGCACGCCCCGGAGCGGGCCCCCGACCATCGGTATCCGGCCGACCGCCCGGCCCCGGCGGCGGAGCACACCCGGGCGCTGCCGGTCGTCCCCGGCCCCACCGGCGGCGCGGCCACGCCGGCCGCCGCGCGGCCGGCCCACCCCGCCGCCGCGCGCCGCCCCGGCACCGCTGCGGGCGGCGGCGAGGGACGGCACCGGCCCACCCGGCGGCTTTCCCGCCCGCTGCTGATCGGCGGCGCCGCCGCGGCGGCCACCCTGGTGGTGAGCCTCGGCGTCGCCGCCCTCGTGCTGCCCGGCGGGGACACCCCACGGACCGACCCGGCCGCGGCCGACGCCCCGGTCGTCGCGCCCGCCGACCCGGCCGTCCCCACCTCGGCCAGCCCGTCGGCGTCGCCCTCGCCGAGCGCCTCGCCGACCAGCGCCAGCCCGTCGCCCTCGCCGAGCCGGACGGCCAAGCCGGCCCCGAGGCCCAGCCGGACCACCGCCGCGTCGCGGAGCAACCAGCGCAGCAGCGCCCCGGCCACGCCCCGGGTCGCCGCCGCGCCCGGCGTGAGCGCGCAGGCGAAGGAGGTCGTCGACCTGGTCAACGCGGAGCGGGCCGAGGCCGGGTGCGGCGCGCTGAAGATCGACGACAAGCTCATGGCGGCGGCCCAGGCGCACAGCCAGGACCAGGCCGACCACCGGAAGATGACGCACGACGGCAGCGACGGCAGCGACGTCGGCGAGCGGCTCGACCGGGCCGGCTACGCCTGGCGCGCGTACGGCGAGAACGTCGCGTGGAACCAGCAGACCCCGGCCGCGGTGATGGACGCCTGGATGAACAGCCCGGGGCACCGGGCCAACATCCTGAACTGCTCCTTCACCGAGATCGGCGTCGGCGTCGCCAACAGCAACGGGCCCTACTGGACGCAGGACTTCGGCACCCCGCGCTGACCCGGGCCGGGCGGGCCCCCGGGACGGGGAGAGGCGAGTCGTCCCGGGGGCCCCGCTCGTTGACCCGGTGAGGCGCGCCGGGCGCGGTGCCCGGGGCGGCAGGTCCGTCGCGGGACGGCCCGACGGCCGGTGCGCCGCGGGCGGCCGGTGGACGCACCCGCCTCCGGGCGGCCGGACGCCGCCCCGCGACCTGCGGAGCTGCCGATGCGGATCGGGCCGCCGCCGCCCGGCGTCGGGCGCGCGCCGCGCCGACTGCTGCGCCTGCTCCTCGCGCTGACGCTGGTGACGACGACCTACGGCTGCCGGGCCGTGGTGACGCCGCCGGGCGCGCCGACCCCGTGGCCGCCCGGCCAGGCCCGGCACTGGCGCTGGCAGTGGCAGCTCACCGGCCCCCTCGACACCACGGTCGAGGCGGACGTGTTCCTGCTCGACCCCGTGCGTACCACCAGCACCGAGACCGCGGCGCTGCGCGGCCGGGACCGCCGGCTGGTCTGCCAGGTCGGCGTCGGCGCGTACGCGCGGACCGACCCGGACGCCGACCGGTACCCGGCGGACGTCGGCGGCGCGGCCGGCCGGTCGCCCGGCACCCGGTGGGTGGACGTGCGGCGGTGGGGGGTGCTGGAGCCGATCCTGGCCGACCGGCTCCGGCTGTGCCGGGGCAAGGGCTTCGGGGCGGTCGCCCTCGCCGACGCCGACGGCTACGCCCACCCGACCGGCTTCGACCTGGACTTCGACGACCAGTTGCGGTTCAACCGGCGGGTCGCCGCCCTGGCCCGCTCGCTGGAGCTGTCCCCCGGACTGCTCGGGGACGTGCCGCAGGTGACCGCGCTCGCGCCGGACTTCGACTTCGCCGTCGACGAGGAGTGCGTCCGGCTGCGCCAGTGCGCCAAGCTGCTGCCGTTCGCCGACGCCGGCAAGCCGGTGTTCCACGTCGAATACACGGGCGACCCCGACGAGTTCTGCGTGACCACCCTCGGGTACGGCTTCGCCTCCATCCAGAAGCGGCGCGCGCTGGACGCGTGGCGGGACGCCTGCCCGGACGCCCCGCCGGCCCCCGGCCGCATCGGAACCGGCGGCGACTGAGCGGGGCCCGGCCGGCGGCAACTGGGCGGGGCCCGGCCGGCGGGCGGGCGCGCGGCGGGTCAGCCCCGCAGCGCCGCCCGGGGCCTGGGCTGGCAGCGGGGGCAACTGTAGGAGGAGCGGTTCATGAACGCCTCCCGGCGCAGCGGCGCGCCGCACCGCCGGCACGGCTCGCCCTCCCGCCCGTACGCGTTGAGCGCCCGGTCGAAGTAGCCGCTCTCGCCGTTGACGTTGACGTAGAGGGCGTCGAAGCTGGTGCCGCCCTCCTTGATCGCCTCGCCGAGGACGTCCCGGACATGGCCGAGCAGCCGCTGCGCGACGGGCGCGGTGAGCTGGTCGGTCGGCCGGGCCCCGTGCAGCTTCGCCCGCCACAGCGCCTCGTCGGCGTAGATGTTGCCGACCCCGGAGACGAGGGTCTGGTCGAGCAGCGCCCGCTTCACCTCCGTGCGCCGCCGGCGCAGGGCGGCGACGAAGGCGCTGTCGGAGAACTCCGGGTCCATCGGGTCCCGGGCGATGTGCGCGATCTCGGACGGCAGCTCGGCCCCGCCGGCGGAGACCGCCAGCCCGCCGAACGTGCGCTGGTCCACGAAGCGCAGCTCGGGGCCGTCGTCGGCGAACCGGAACCGGACCCGCAGGTGCAGCTCGTCGGCCGCCGTCGCCGGCTGGAGCAGGAGCTGGCCGGACATGCCGAGGTGGCCGACGATCGCGTCGCCGCTGTCCAGCGGCAGCCACAGGTACTTGCCACGCCGCCGCACGTCGAGCACCGTCCGCCCGGCGAGCACGTCGGCGAAGTGCGCCGGGCCGGCCAGGTGGCGGCGCACCGCCCGGGGATGCCGCACCTCGACGCCGGCGATCCGGCGGCCGGTGACCCACTGGGCGAGGCCCTGCCGGACGGTCTCGACCTCGGGCAGCTCAGGCACGGTTCGCCTCGCCGGCCGCCGGGGCGTCCGCGGGCTCGCCGTCGGCGGCGACCAGCGCCGACGCGCCCGCGACACCCGGCGGGTCGACCTCGCCGGCCACGCCCACGACGTCCGTCCCGTTGACCGCGCCCGGCTCGACGGGCCCGTCCGCCGCCCCGGCGGCGGCGCGCTCCCGCTCGGCCTGCTCGGCCCGCTCCCGTCGTGCCGCCTCGGCCTGCTCCCGCTCGGCCTGGGCGGTCAGCTCCCGCCAGGCCGACTCGGCGGCCCGCTGCTCGGCCTCCTTCTTGCTGCGCCCCTCCGCCCCGCCGTACCGGTTGCCGGCGACCACCACCCAGGCGGTGAACGTCTTGAGGTGGTCCGGCCCGGTGCCCTCGATGCGGTATTCGGGCACGCCCAGCCCGAGGGCCGCCGTCAGCTCCTGGAGGCTCGTCTTCCAGTCCAGCGCCGCGCCCCGCCCGGCCGACTCGGCCATCAGCGGGTCGAACAGCCGGTGGATCACGATCGCGGCGGTGTCCAGGCCGTACTGGAGGTAGATCGCGCCGAGCAGGGCCTCCAGGGTGTCGGCGAGGATGCTCGCCTTGTCCCGGCCGCCGGTGCTCTCCTCGCCCTTGCCCAGCAGCAGGTACGCGCCGAGCCCGTCCGGGCCCAGGCCCCGCGCCACGTCCGCGAGCGCCCGCATGTTGACCACACTCGCCCGCAGCTTGGCGAGTTGGCCCTCCGGCAGGTCGGGGTGGTTGTGGAACAGCGCGGTCGTGATCACCACCCCGAGGACCGAGTCGCCGAGGAACTCCAGCCGCTCGTTGGTGGGCAGACCGCCGTTCTCGTACGCGTACGAGCGGTGGGTCAGCGCCCTCTCCAGCAGCTCCGGGTCCAGCGAGACCCCGAACGCGGTCTCCAGGTGACCGATCGGCGCACGCCGCCGCTTGTCGATGGTCATGATGCGGTTACCTCTCGGTTCACGACCGGACGGCGCGCGCCGGGCGCGCCCGCCGGTGCCGGCGCGTCGACGCGGCCGGTCGGGACGGTACGGGCGGTCACAGGCTCACCTCGGTGTCGGTGGTGCGCTCGGTGTGGTCACCGGACTGCGCGGAGCTCTCCAGGGCCATCCCGGCGGCCGGGCCGACGCCACCGGGGACGCCGAGCAGGACGGAGACGGTGTCGGTGGCCCGGCGACGCCACAGGTGGGCGGCCAGGGCGATGCCGGAGGCGACGTCCTCGCCCCGGGCCGCGCCGTGGCAGACCACCACCGTGCCGGCCACCCCGAGCAGGGCGGCGGCCCGGGGGGCGCCGCCGCCGGGCGGGGGCCCGCCGGCCATCGCGTACGCGCCCTCGATCGCCTTCAGCAGCACGTTGCCGGTGAACCCGTCGGTGACCACCACGTCGGCGCGCAGGCCGGAGGCGATGTCGTAGCCCTCGACGAGGCCGACGTAGCGCGCGGCGCAGGGCAGCGGCGCGGCGGCGAGCGTCGGGTCGGCGCTGCGCCGCAACCGGTCCCCCTTGCCCGCCTCGGTGCCCACCGACAGCAGCCCGACGCGCGGCTCGACCACGCCGTGCGCGACGGCCGCGTAGGCCGCGCCGAGCACGGCGTGCCGCGCGAGGGTGGCGGGGCCGGGCTCCAGGGAGCCGCCGACGTCGAGCAGCACCACCGGTCCGGCGACCGCCGGCAGGGTCGCGACCAGGGCCGGCCGGCGCACGTGCGGCCAGCGGCCCAGGCCGAGCGCCGCCGCGGTGACGGTCGCGCCGGTGGAGCCGGCGGAGACCATCGCGTCGGCGAGGCCGTCGCGGACGGCGGTGGCGGCCGTGCGTACGGTGCTGTCGGCGCGGGCGGCGACCGGGTTCTCGGCCATGCCGACGGCGGCGCGCACCGGCCGGACCGTGACCCGGGCGCGTTGCGCCGGGTCGAGGGCACCGATCAGCTCGTCGGCGACCTCGGCGGGGCCGACGAGCAGGAGGTGCAGGTCCGGGTCGGCGCGCATGGCAAGCAGAGCGCCGTCAACCACGACGGCGGGAGCGTCGTCCCCGCCGAGGAGGTCAACGGCGATCCGCGCGGTGCCCGGCTCCAGCGGGACACCGGCCGGAACGGGCCGGCCGGCGACGGCGGGAGCCGGGGCACCGGGCGATCGCCAGGATGCGCGCGCCACCCGACCGGGGGTCGGGGGCGTCACTCGGCGTCCAGGTCAGACCTCGAGAACCTGGCGGCCGTTGTACGTGCCACAGACGGAGCACGCGGCGTGCGGCAGCTTCGGGGACTTGCACTGCGGGCAGGCGGTGGTCGCCACCACGGTCGCCTTCCAGTTCGCCCGGCGGGACCGGGTGTTGCTGCGCGACATCTTGCGCTTCGGGACGGCCACGGTTCCTACTCCTCTGTACGGTTCAGTTGCGACAGGCCCGCCCAACGCGGGTCGATCTGCTCGTGACTGTGGTCGGCCGGCAGATCGTCCCAGTGCACCCCGCACTCGGGGCACAACCCTGGGCAGTCCTCCCGGCAGAGCGGGTTGGTCGGCAGCATGAGCACCACCGCGTCCCGCAGCGCCGGCTCCAGGTCGATCAGATCGTCCTGCATCCGGCCCACCTCGTCCTCGTCGGTCGTGGCGTCCGTGGTGCTGTTCTCGTACGCGTACAGCTCCTGGACGGGCACGGCCACCGAGTCGTCGATCTCACGCAGGCAACGCCCGCACTCGCCCTTGACGCGACCGCTGACGGTCCCGGAGACGAGCACCCCCTCGGACACCGACTCCAGCCTCAGGTCGAGGTCGAGGTCCGCGCCCTCCGGCACGCCGATCAACTCCACGCCGAGGTCCTTCGGTGCCGGTACGACCCGCCGGAGCGTACGCAACGCGCCAGGGCGACGCGGCAGGTCCCTCGTGTCGAGGACCAGCGGCGCCTTGGGGTTGAGTGATGAAGGCGAGTGTTTGGGCATAGTCAGACTCCGGCCAGTGAGAGGCCGACAAAAAAGGTTACCTGGGCGGCCCCCGGACCGTCGAACCGGGGGCGACGCCCGCCCCGCCTGTCGGCTGCTGAGGTGCCGCTCAGAAGGGTAGCGGGCGGTCGGCCTCGTCCCCACCGAAGGTGCCGATCTCGCGCAGCGCGTGCATCTTGTCCCGGCCACGCTCGATGGAGGCCAGCGCCCGGGTGAGGAACTGCTCGAAGTTGGCCAGCGCGGTGTCGACGTAGTCGTCGACCTCCTCGCGCAGCCGCTGCGCCTCGGCCCGGGCCTCGGCGATGATCCGGGCGCCCTCGTGCTCGGCGGAGACCGTGATCTCGTTCACCGACACCAGGCGGGCGTGTTCCGCCTCACCCTCGCTGATGATCCGGTCGGCCTCCCGCTTGCCGGCATCCATGATCTTGTCCCGCTCCTCCAGCAGGGCCGCCGCCCGGCGCAGGTCGGCGGGGAGGCCGGCGCGCAGTTCGTCGAGCGCGGCGATCATCTCGCCCCGGTCGACCATGCAGTTGTTCCGCGACATCGGGACGGAGCGGGCCTGCTCCACCATGGCGATCAGTTCGTCGATGCGGTCGAGCGGGTCCACCGGTACCTCACTCCTGTCGTTCGTCGGCCGACCTACATGATGCGGGCTACGGCCGGGTTCCCGCTCGAACCATCATGTCGCGCCCCGGCCACCGCCCGCCGATCCACCCCGCCCGGCGCGTCGTGTCGCGGCCGGTCAGAGCGTCGTGCACGGCCGGGCCGGCGCGCCGGACCCGCCGGTCGGGGGCGTCGGCCCGCCGCCGGGCCGGCCCGCCGCGCGGCCGGGCGACCCGGCCCGGGCGAAGGACCACCGCCGCAGGTCAGGAACGCGGCGGCGGGCCGAGCCGGACCTGGAGGGCCTCGCGGACCAGGTCGGGCACGTGGGCGGAGACGTCGCCGCCCCACTTGGCCACGTCCTTGACCAGGCTGGAGGAGAGGAAGGAGTAGAGCGGGTTCGTCGGCATGAACAGCGTCTCGACGCCGGCCAGGCCGATGTTCATCTGGGCCATCTGGAGCTCGTAGTCGAAGTCGCTGACCGCCCGCAGGCCCTTGATCAGGACGCTGGCCCGCTGGGCGCGGCAGAAGTCGACAAGCAGGCCGCGGAAGGACGCGACCCGCACGTTCTCGTAGGAGGAGGTGACCTCGCGGAGCATCTCGATCCGCTCCTCGACGGTGAACAGGCCACTCTTCGACTGGTTGATCAGCACGCCGACGATCACCTCGTCGAAGAGCCGGGCGGCCCGCCCGATGATGTCGAGGTGTCCATTGGTGACCGGGTCGAACGAGCCGGGACACACCGCACGTCTCATGATCGGCGACCGTACCAAAGGGTGGTCTCGCCGTAACGGCGGCTGCGCTCGGCAGTGACGCCCTCCACCCAGCCGACCGGCCCGGTCCGGCTGGAGCGCTCGACCACCACGAGGGCGTCCGCCGCCAGCCAGCCGCCGTCGACCAGAGCGGCCAGCATCGCGGTGACGTCGGCATCGGGCACGGCGTACGGGGGATCGGCGAAGACCACGTCGTACGGCCCGGCGTCCGGGCCGGCGGCCAGCACCGTGGCGACCTTGCCGGTGACGAGCCGGGCGGCCGGGGCGGCCCGCAGCGCGGCGATGTTCTCCCGCACCACGCGGGCGGCGCGCGGGTCGGACTCGACCAGCAGCACGTGCGCCGCCCCCCGGGACAGCGCCTCCAGGCCGACGGCGCCCGACCCGGCGTACAGGTCGGCGAAGCGCGCCCCGGCCAGGTCGACCTCGGCCTGCACGGCGCTGAACAGCGCCTCCCGGACGCGGTCGGAGGTGGGCCGGGTGCCGGCGCCGGGCGGCGCGGCGATGCGCCGGCCGCCGAGCGCCCCGGCGACGATCCGGGTCACCGACTGCTCCTGCTCATGCCCCGACGCTACGCGACGCCGGCACCGGGGCGGGCGGCACCGTGCGTGCCGCCGGCGTCCCCACGCGAACACGTTACGTATATCAATGATCTCAAGTTCATAACATCACCCTTAGGGCTATCTGAGCGCTGTAACGGTCGGCGCGTTCTCGCTAGGGTCTGCCGGGTGCCGGGTGCCGGCTGCGCTCCGCCGGCCCACCGGCGCCGGGAGGCGTCGTCGCGGGCGCGCCTGACCCGGCCGCGACCGCTGACCGCCGTTGCCCGCGCCGCACCCTGACGTTTCTTCACCCCGGGAGTACGCGTGATCCGTCCCAAGCTGTCGCCACGGCGACCGCTCGTCGTGGCCGCCGCCGCCCTGGCCGGCCTCGCCACGGCGTTCGCGGTCTCGTCGCCGGCCCTGGCGACCAGCCCCTCGCCGACCGCCACGGCGTCGCCCACCCCGACCGCCGCGGCGACCCCGCCCGCCAACGAGGGACCGGCCTGCGTCAGCGCGGCCGACGCCCGCTACACGCACACCTTCAAGGGCAAGCGCGGCGAGGCCAGCATCACGCTGGTCAACGGCCCGCTCTGCGAGGGCGAGGAGCAGGCCCTCGCGCTGGTCTCCTACGTCGCCCCGTCGGCGAAGATCGCCTTCCCCCAGTACGTGCTCGACAAGTCGGTCAAGAAGTTCACCGGCGTCGGCGCGGGCGAGCTGGGCGTGGCGACCCTCGACTTCAAGGTCGAGGTCCCCCAGTGCTACACCCAGGTCGACTTCGTCTTCGGTGACGAGATCATCGACCCGCTCACCGAGACCGGCCCGCGGTACAACAACCGCAAGGTCGGCAGCCCCAAGGGCATCGGCTCCCAGTCGAAGGGCCCGCAGGCCTGGTACAACGGCGGCTCCGAGACGTGCAGCCCGGTCCCCGAGGTCATCGCGCAGTCCGACTGCGAAGGCAACGTCGAGCTGACCCTGGTCAACCGCAGCGGCAACGCGGCGGCGGCGTTCACCATCACCGGCAGCGGCGGCTACACCGAGACCGTCTCCGTGCCGATGCGCAAGATCGAGACCCGCAAGCTGAACCCCGGCCAGGCGCAGGAGCTCAAGGTCACCGCGCCCGGCATGGAGGACTTCACCGGCGGCTGGGCCAAGCCCGAGGACTGCCAGGAGCCCGAGGTCGGCGAGCCCGACGGCGGCTACGAGTCGACCTGCGACGAGATGATCTTCCGGATCGCGAACCCGGAGAACGGCGCGACCCTGACCTCGACCTTCACCCCGAGCACCGGCGAGCCGAAGACCGTCACGGTCGAGCCCGGCCGCGACGTCACCGTCACCTTCCCGGCGAGCCCGGGCCTGACCGTGACCGTCACCGGTGACCTCGCCTCCGGCGAGGCGATCAAGTGGGAGCAGCCGAAGGACTGCGAGGACGGCGAGGGCGGCGAGGAGGGCGGCTCCGGCGGTGGCGACCAGGAGGGTGGCCTCCCGGTGACCGGCGCGGCGGCCGGCGGCATCGCCGCCGGCGCGGCGGCCCTGCTCGCGGTCGGCGCGGTGCTCTTCGTGCTGGCCCGGCGTCGCCGGATCCGCTTCACCGCCTGAGCTGAACTGATCTGACGCACCGGCGAGGGCGCGTCGACCACCCCGGTCGACGCGCCCTCGCCGTGTGTCTGGTGGCGTGGTCTGGTGCCCGTGTCTGGGCGGCGGGCGCCTCGTGGCGGGCACCTCGTGGCGGGCACCTCGTGGCAGGCGGCGGGTGCCTCGCCCCGCACGCCCGGCACCCAACGGGTAGATCGTGCTCGATCGACGATCGAGTGGCATCGCGCCCCTCGCCCAGGGCGCGGTCCGGCCCGGCGGGGCCCGCAACGGAAGCCATGTCGGCGACATGGCGGTAACCGGGCCCTGCTGATCCCACCATGTCGCCGACATGGAGTCGATCATCGGCCTGACACGAACGCGAAGACGACCGTCCCCAGGCCGAGGCCCAGGCCCAGCAGCCAGCACCGCCAGAAGGTCAGGCCCAGCCCGGCGGTCGCGGTGGCCAGCGCCACCCGAGCCAGGCGCGAACCCGAGCCAGGCGGAGGGACACAGCCAGGCGGAAACCCGCCCAAGCGGAGAGAACGGCCAAGCGGAAAGAGCGGCCGAGCGGGGAAAACGGCCAGGCGGGGAGAACGGCGGGGCGGGAAGCCCGGGCCGGTCAGCCCTTTTCCAGGTATTCCGCGCGTTCGGCGTCGACCAGGGCGGCCACCGAGGCGGCCAGCGCCGGATGACGGGCCAGCTCCGGGTCCTCCTCCACCAGCGCGATCGCCTCGGCGCGGGCGTCACGGATCAGGTCGGTGTCGCGCAGCAGCGACAGCAGCCGCAGGTGCGAGCGCCGGCCGGACTGGGTCGCCCCGAGCACGTCGCCCTCGCGGCGCTGCTCCAGGTCGAGCTCGGCGAGCTTGAAGCCGTCCGTGGTGGACGCCACCGCGTCGAGGCGTTCCCGGGCCGACGAGCCCTCGGCCGCCTCGGTGACCAGCAGGCAGAGCCCCGCCGCCGAGCCCCGGCCCACCCGGCCGCGCAACTGGTGCAGCTGGGAGACGCCGAACCGGTCGGCGTCCAGCACGATCATCACGGTGGCGTTGGGCACGTTGACGCCGACCTCGATGACGGTCGTGGCGACCAGCACGTCCAGCTCGCCGTCGGCGAAGGCGCGCATCACGGCGTCCTTCTCGTCGGCGGGCAGCCGCCCGTGCAGGACCCCGATCCGCAGCCCGTGCAGCGGCCCCTCGGCGAGCAGCGGGGCGACCTCGGTGACGGCGAGCGGGGGCCGCCGGCCGTTGTCGTCCTCCCGGGGCGGCTCCTCCTCCGCCCCGGACCCCGAGCCACCCGACCCCGACGCCGAGTCCCCGATCCGGGGGCACACCACGTACGCCTGGTGGCCGGCGGCGACCTCCTCGCGCAGCCGACGCCAGGCCCGGTCGAGGAACGCCGGCTTCTCGGCGGCCGGCACCACGTGCGAGGCGATCGGCGAGCGCCCCTGCGGGAGCTGGGTGAGCGCGGAGACCTCCAGGTCGCCGTAGACGGTCATCGCCACCGTGCGCGGGATCGGCGTCGCGGTCATCACCAGCACGTGCGGCGGCTGCTCCGCCTTGGCGCGCAGCGCGTCGCGCTGCTCCACACCGAACCGGTGCTGCTCGTCGACCACGACGAGGCCCAGGTCGGCGAAGTCGACGCCCTCGTAGAGCAGGGCGTGGGTGCCGAGCACGATGCCGGCCCGGCCGGCGGCGACCTCGGCGAGGGCCCGACGGCGGGCCGCCGCGCCCAGCGAGCCGGTGACCAGCTCCACCGAGGTGGCCCCGTCGGCGGCGCCCAGCTCCCCGGCCCGGGCCAGCGGGCCGAGCAGGTCGAGGATGCCCCGGTGGTGCTGGGCGGCGAGCACCTCGGTCGGGGCGAGCAGGGCGGCCTGGCCCCCGGCGTCGACCACCTGGAGCATCGCCCGCAGCGCCACCACCGTCTTGCCTGAGCCGACCTCGCCCTGCAACAGCCGGTGCATCGGGTGGGCGGTGGACAGGTCGGCGGCGATCTCCGCGCCGACGGCCCGCTGCCCGCCGGTCAGCTCGTACGGCAGCCGGGCGTCGAACGCGTCGAGCAGCCCGCCGGCGCGCGGCGGCCGGGACCGCGCCGGCCAGGCGGCGGCCCGGTGCTTGCGCTGCACCAGGGTGAGCTGCACGGCGAACGCCTCGTCCCACTTGAGCCGGCGGCGGGCCCGGTAGAGGGCCTCCTTGCTCGACGGCCGGTGGATCTCGCGCAGGGCGGTGCCGAGGTCGATCAGGTTGCGGGTGGCCCGGACGGCGGCGGGCTGCGGGTCCTCCGGCGGGGTGAAGGTGTCCAGCACCACCCGCACGCAGCGGGCGATCACCCAGGTCGGCACGGCCGCGGCGGCCGGGTAGACCGGGATCAGCGCCCCGGCGAACTCCTCGACCTCCTCGTTGGCGGCGGCCTCGCCGTCGCCGCCCTCGCCGAGCAGCACGTATTCCGGGCCGTTGAGCTGGCGCTTGCCCCGGAACTCGGTGACCTTGCCGGCGAACAGCCCCCACCGGCCGGGGCGCAGCTCCCGCTCCCGCCACGCCTGGTTGCCGAAGAAGGTGCAGGTGAGCACCCCGCCGGAGTCGTCGCCGACGGTGACCTCCAGCAGCTTGCCCCGGCGCTGGCGCATCGGCCGCACGTCGGTGCGCCGCACCTGGGCCAGCACGGTGACCTGCTCGCCGACGTCGAGCGACCGGATGTCGGTGTGCTCGCCGCGCTCGTCGTAGCGGCGGGGGAAGTGGTGGACCAGGTCGCCGGCCGTGTGCAGGTCGAGGTGGGCGGCCAGGGCCTTGGCCGTCTTCTCCCCGACCAGCTTCTTCAGCGGCGTGTCGACCGTGGCCGGCTCGGACGTCGTCGTCATTCGACCCCCACCAGGAGCGGATAGTGCGGCTGGCCGCCCGGGTAGGCCTGGACCTCTACGAACGGCCAGCGTCGGGCGACGTGCTCGGCGACGGCGTCGGCCAGCCCCTCGGGGGCGTCCGCCCCGGAGAGCAGGGTGACCAGTTCCCCGCCGCCGCCGAGCATTCGGTCGACCACGGCGGTGCAGGTGTCGGCGAGGTCGGCCCCGATCAGGTGCACCTCGCCCTCGACGAGGGCCAGCACGTCGCCGGGGCGGCACGGGCCGGCGACGGTGAGCGCCTCGCGGCTGGCCCAGCAGACCTCGGCGTAGCGGCAGGCCCCAGCCGCCTCGGCCATCGCGATGACGTCGTCGGCGAAGCGGCGCTGCGGGTCGCGCACGGCGAGCGCGGCCAGCGCCTGCACCGGCGACCGGGTCGGCACCACGCTGACCCGTATCCCCAGGGCGTGCGCCTCCCGCGCGGCGGCATGGGCGACGGCCTGGGTGTTCGGGTCGTTGGGCAGCACCACCACCCGGGCCGCCGCCGTGGCGCGGATCGCGTCGAGCAGCGCGCCGGTGGACGGGTTGCCCGGCACCACGGTCGCCCCCTCCCCCGCGAACAGCTCGGCGATGCCCGCCCCCGAGGCGACCACCACGGCCGCCCGGCCGTCGCCCGTCGAGGCCGCCGCGCCGGCGTCGACCGGGGCGGCGGGCGGCTGGTCGGCGAAGCGGGTCACCGAGATCCGGTGCGGCCGGCCGGCCGACACCCCCGCCTCGATCGCCGCGCCGACGTCGTTGACGTGCACGTGCACGTTCCAGGTGGCCGACGCCGCGCCGCCGGCCCCGTCGCCGACCACCACCAGCGAGTCGCCGAGCCCGGCCAGGGTCCGCCGCATCCGGGCCACCGCGTCGGCGTCGGCGTCGAGCAGGAACTGCACCTCGTACGCGTAGTCCGGCGAGCCGGTCTCGCGGGCGGCCGTGGCCGGCGGGCGGACCGGGCGGGGCGCGGGGGCCGGCCGGCGCGGACTCTCGCCCGTGACCACCTCGACCAGCGCGTCGAGCAGCAGGCAGAGCCCCCGGCCACCGGCGTCGACCACGCCGGCGCGGGCGAGCGCCGGCAACTGCTCGGGGGTGCGGGCCAGCGCCTCGGCCGCCGCGCCGGCCGCCGCCCGGGCGACGGCGGGCAGGTCGTCGCTGTCGGCCGCGCCGGCCGCGTGGGCCGCCGCGGCGACCACGCTGAGCACGGTGCCCTCGACGGGCTCGGCCACGGCGGAGTAGGCGGCGGCGGTGGCGTCGCCGAGCGCGGCGGCGAGCTGCCGGCCCCGCACCGCCGGGGCGGCGGCCAGGGCGTCGGCGAGGCCGCGCAGGATCTGCGACAGGATGACCCCGGAGTTGCCCCGGGCGCCCAGCAGCGCGCCGCGCGCCATCAGCCGCAGCGCGTGCCCGTGTGCGGTGGGCCCGCCGTCGGGCAGGGTGGCCAGGTCCATCGCGAGCGCCTGCTGGGCCGAGGTGAGGGTGAGCACCAGGTTGGTGCCGGTGTCGCCGTCGGGGACCGGGTAGACGTTGAGGTCGTCGATCTCGCCCTGGTGCCGGCGCAGCGCGGCCAGCCCGCCCGCGCACCAGCGGCGCACCGCGGCGGCGTCGAGGGTGTCCAGCACGTCGGGAAGCCTACTGGCGCGCACCGACACCCGCCCGGGACGACGCCACCATGTCGGCGGCCCGGCGGCGGCACCGCCGCGGCACGGCGATGCCCCGAAGGCGATCCGGGGGCGGCACCGCTGCGGCACAACGGCGATCCGGGGGCGGCGACCGGTGCCGGGAACGCCCCTGCCGCGGCGTCACCAGGGGCCCGGTTGGGCGGCGGCGGGGGCATCGGGTAACCTGGCCAGGTTGCCCGGGCTGCGCCTGGCGGCGACCTCATGAACGTATCAATCCCAGGAGTATCCCGTGGCTAGCGTGTGCGACGTCTGTGGCAAGGGGCCGGGCTTCGGCCACAACGTGTCCCACTCGCACCGGCGGACCAACCGCCGCTGGAACCCGAACATCCAGTCGGTGCGCACCCCGGCCGGTGGCGGCACCACCAAGAAGCTGAAGGTCTGCACCTCCTGCATCAAGGCCGGCAAGGTCACCCGCGCCTGACGCGGTAGCGCCGACCCACCCATCGTCGACAAGCCGGCGGGCCCTCGGGCCCGCCGGCTTGTGGTGTGCGCGTTCCAGCAGGGAGGCATCCGTTGGACCTGGACCTGGGCCCCGCCGAGATGATCGTCGTCGGGGCCTCGCTGGGCACCCTGCGCTGGCTCGACGAGGAGCTGCCGGCGGGCAGCGTGGTCGTCGTCGAGGAGCCCGACGTGATCGACCGGCGTGGCGTCGACGAGCTGGTCGGGCGGCTGTCCGTCCTGGCCCGGGTCGTGCCGGCCGAATACCAGACGGGCTTCGACGCGGACGCGCTGCTCGCCCGCGAGCCGGAGCTGGCCGGGGCCCGCCTCGTCATGCCGGGCCTGGAGTACGCCGTCGGCGCCGCCGCGCGCCTCGCCGCCCGCCTCGGCCTGCCCGGCGCCGGGGCGCAGGCCGCCGACGTCTTCTCCGACAAGCACCGGATGCGGCTGCTCGCCGCCGGGGCCGGGCTGCCGAACCCGGCGTACGCGCTGGTGGGCGAGCCGGCGGAGGCGATGGAGTTCGCGCGCCGGCACGGCGGTCGCTGCGTGCTCAAGCCGACCCGGCGCTCGGGCAGCCTCGGGGTGCGGCTGGTCGCCGACCCGGCCGAGATCCCGGCCGCCTGGGCGGCCACCGCGGCCCCGGAGGCCCCGCCGGAGGCCACCGACCGGGGGCTGCCCACGCAGGTCCTCGCCGAGCAGGTGCTCGACGGCCGGGAGCACAGCGTCGAGCTGCTCGTCGCCGACGGCGAGGTGATCTTCGGCAACGTGACCGACAAGCGGGTGCTGCCCGGTCCCCTGCCGGTCGAGACGGGGCACACCGTCCCGTCGGCGCTGCCCGGGGCGGCCCGCCGCGACCTGCTCGACGCGGCGGGGCGGCTGTGCGCCGCCGCCGGCTTCCGCACCGGGGTGCTGCACAGCGAGTGGATCGTCGTCGACGGCGTTCCGCACCTGGTGGAGTGCGCCGCCCGGCTGCCCGGCGACATGATCACCGCGCTGATCTCGATCGGCTACGAGTTCGGCTTCATCGACGCGTACCTGCGGGTGCTGCGCGGCGAGCGGCCGGCGCTGCCGGCCCGGCCGACCGGGGCGGCGGCGGTGGAGTTCCTGCTCGCGCAGCCGGGCACCGTCACCGGCATCGAGGGGCTGCGGCCGGCCCGCCGGGTGGCCGGGGTGCTGGAGGTGCAGCTCGACACCGCCGTCGGCGCGCCCGTCGCGCCGGTCACGTCGTCGGGCCGGCGCAGCGGACACGTGCTGGCCTGGGGCGTCGACCCGGCCGAGGCCGAGCGGGCCGCCCGCGCCGCCGCCGCCGAGATCCGCGTCACCGTCGCCTGACGGCCCGCCGCCCGCAGCGGCCGACCCGGCGGCGAGCCGGGCGGGTCGGTCAGAGGGTGCGGCCGAAGGAGAGGCAGCCCGGGTGGTCCCGGTAGAAGCCGAAGTTCGGGATGCGCTCGTAGCCGACCGTGCTGTACATGGCGATCGCCTCGGGCTGCTTGTCGCCGCACTCCAGGACGAGCTGCTTGCGCCCGTGCTCGCGGGCGGACCGCTCGACGGCGGCGAGCACCGCCCGGGCCACGCCCCGCCCCCGCGCCTGCGGGCTGGTGTACATGCGCTTCAGCTCGGCGGTCTCCCCGGCGTCGCCGTGGCTACGCCAGCCGCCGCACCCGACGGGCTCCCCGGCGAGGTAGGCCACCAGGAACGCGCCGTGCGGCGGCACGAACTCGGCGGCGTCGACCGGGGTGTCGTCGCCGCTGCCCCCGTACCGCCGGCCCAGGTCCGCCAGGGCGCCCCGGATGAGCGCCTGGGCCTCCGGGGCGTCGAAGCGGGCCGGACGGATCTCGATCTCGCTCACGGGGAAAGGGTACGTCGCCGGCCGGCCCCCTACCGGAAGTGGTCCCAGCCGGTCGGGCCGTCGTACGCCTCGCCGTCGACGGTGACGCCGGCGCCCTCCGTCACCCGGCCGACGGCCCGCCACGGGTCGGGCAGCGCCACCGCCGGAGGGAACGTGGCGGCCAGCGCGTGGTCGTCGCCGCCGGCGAGGATCCACGAGTACGGGTCGACCCCGAGCGCCTGGGCGGCGTCGCGCATCTGCCGGGGCACCTCGAAGGCGTCCCGCCGCACGTCGATGCCGACCCCGCTGGCGCGGGCGACGTGCCCGAGGTCGGCGAGCAGCCCGTCCGATACGTCGATCATGGCGGTGGCCCCGAGCCGGGCGGCGTGCGCCCCGGCCGCGTACGGCACCTCGGGCCGCCGGTACGCCTCGACCAGGATCTTCGGCGTGCGGAAGCCCCGGGACAGCACGGTGTAGCCGGCGGCGGCGTACCCGCTGCGGCCGGCGAGCGCCACGACGTGCCCCGGGCGGGCCCCCGAGCGGACGACGGGGGCCCGGCCGCCCAGGTCGCCCAGCGCGGTGACGGCGATCGTCAGCGTGGGGCTCGCCGACATGTCGCCGCCGACCACGCTCGCGCCCACGGTGGCGGCCTCGGCCCCGAGCCCGTCGGCCAGCTCCTCGGCCCAGGCCGGGTCGAGATCCACCGGCATGCACAGGGCCACCAGCAGGGCCGTCGGGGTGGCGCCCATCGCCGCGATGTCGGCCAGGTTGGCCGCCGCCGCCCGGTGCCCGACGTCGCGGGCGGCGGACCAGTCCCGGCGGAAGTGCCGCCCCTCGACGAGCACGTCGGTGGAGGCGACCACCCGGGCGTCCGGCGCGGCCAGCACCGCCCCGTCGTCGCCGGGCCCGAGCAGGCACGACGCCCCCTGGGGCAGCCGGGCGGTGACCCGGTCGATCAACCCGAACTCGCCGATTCCGGTCACGCTCATGCCCGCTCCCCGCCGCGCCCGTGCCCACCGTGGACCCGGGACGGTCCCCTGCCCCGCCCGCCGGGGACCCGGGATCGTCCCGCCGCCCGCCCGCCGTCGCGCCCGTCGCGCTCGCTCACCGCTTCTCCTTGGCCACCGATAGGGATCAGACCTGGTCCGTAAGGTAGTTTCACCCTTCGGGCCGCCCAGCGGCGGCGACGGACGGAGGTCGAGTCGTGGTACAGGCGTACATCCTCATCCAGACAGAGGTGGGTCGGGCGCGTGACGTGGCCGGCCTGATCGGCGACCTTCCCGGCGTGGTGCGGGTCGACGCCGTCACCGGGCCGTACGACGTGGTCGTGCTCACCGAGGCCAACACGGTCGACGAGCTCGGCAAACTCATCGTCAGCAACGTGCAGATGGTGCCCGGCATCACCCGCACCCTCACGTGTTCGGTGGTGCGCCTGTAAGTGGACGAGATCACTTCCTCCACCGAGTCCCCGGCCGGGCCGGAGGCGACCGCCGCCGACGCGCCGCGCCGGGACCGCACCAACCGCAGCGCCGCGCTGCTGGCCACGCTGGTCGCGGTGCCGGTCACCGTGGCCGTGGCCGGGTTCACCTTCGCCAAGCTGACCCCGGACGCCCCGGCCGCCGGGCCGGGCCCGACGGCGACCAGCGCCGGGCCACGGTCCACCGCGCCGGTCGAGATGGCCGCCCCCCGGCTGGCCGAGCGGCCCGAGACGGTGTGCCGGGCCCTGACGTCGCAGCTCCCGCCGACCGTGCGCGACCTGGCCCAGCGGCCGGTCACCGCCGGCCCCGAACAGAACGCCGCGTACGGCGACCCGGCGCTCACCATCGCCTGCGGTGGCGCGGAGCCGGAGCCGGGCGACACCGACGACGTCTGGGTCGTCAACAAGGTCTGCTGGCACGCGGCCGAGGGGCCGGACGCGACGGTGCTCACCACGCTGGACCGGGAGACTGCGGTGCGGGTGACCGTGCCCCGCACCTACGGTTCGGCTCTGCAGTGGGTGAGTCCCATCTCCGACGTGGTGGTCGCCTCGGTGCCCTCCGGCGGCGACGCCCCCGGCGGCTGCGTCGGCTGACCGTGAGGCTGGCCTGGTCCAGCCACCGCCGGCCGACCCGCCGTCACCGGCTGCGCCGGCCGGCCGCCGCCGGCTGGTGCGCGCGTTCAGTGCAGGCCGACGCCGCGCCGCTGGGCGGTGCGGATCAGTCGGTTGACCAGCTTCGGATACTCCAGCCCGGAGGCGGCCCACATCAGCGGGAACATCGACGTCGGGGTGAAGCCGGGCATCGTGTTGATCTCGTTGAGGTAGACGTCCAGGTCCGGCGTGACGAAGAAGTCGACCCGGGCCAGCCCGGCGCAGTCCAGGGCGGCGAACGCGCGGACGGCGTAGTCCTGGACCTGCCGGGTGACGTGGTCGGGCAGGGTGGCCGGCAGGTCGTACTCGGGCTCGGAGAGATACTTCGCCTCGAAGTCGTACCAGTCGTGGTCGCCCCCGGCCCGCACCTCGGCCAGGACGGACGCCTCCGCGCCGCCCCCGGCCTCGCCCTCCAGCACGCCGCACTCGACCTCCCGGCCGACGATCGCGCCCTCGACCAGCACCTTCGGGTCGATCTCCCGGGCCGTGGCGACGGCGGCCTCCAGGTCGGCCCAGTCGTCGACCTTCGTGATGCCGAACGACGAGCCGGCCCGGGACGGCTTGACGAAGACGGGCAGCCCGAGCCGCCGCTTGTCCTCCTCGGACAGGGTGACCCCGCTGCGCAGCACCGCGTACGGGCCGACGGGGATGCCCTCGACGGCGCAGAGCTTCTTGGTGAACTCCTTGTCCATCGCGGCGGCGGAGGCGAAGACGTTCGCCCCGACGTAGGGGATGCCGGCCATCTCCAGCATGCCCTGGATGGTGCCGTCCTCGCCGTACGCGCCGTGCAGCACCGGGAAGACCACGTCGACGTCGGCGAGCACCCGGGGCCCTGCGGCGGGGTCGAGCACCAGCAGCCCGTTGCCGGTGGGGTCGGCCCGCAGCACGAGGTCGGCGCCGGCCTCGGCGGTGATCTCCGGCAACTGCCGGGCGCTGATCGCCAACTGGGCCGGATCGCCGCTGGTCAGCACCCACTTGCCGGCGCGGGTGATGCCCACGGGGACCACCTCGAACTCGTCCGGGTCGAGCGCGCCGAGCACGCTGCCGGCGCTGACGCAGGAGATGCCGTGCTCGGGGCTGCGGCCGCCGAAGACGAGGGCCACACGGGTCTTGCCTGGGGTGGTCACTCGGTCACCCTTTCGTCGCGACTGCGAGGCTCGTGGTGCTCGCCGGTGGCGCCCACCCGGATGACCTTACTGTGCGTGGCCGGACAACGGAGTTGATACCCGGGGAGAAGCGGCAGCACTGCGCAACCGGTCAACACTGCATATACGCTGCGTAATCGGGCCACGCCGGACAGCAGCCCCGCCAGCGGCCGTGGCGGCGAGCGACGGCCCGCCGGATCCGCTCCTACATCCTCACTGCCAGAGGCCGTAGCGGCGACCGACAACTCGTGGTCAGAGGCCGTAGCGGCGGCCGACGGCGATCACCTTCACCCGCTGCCGCCCGGCCCGCACCATGCCCAGCGCCATGAACGCGCCGGCGATCCGGTCCGCCGCCTCCCGGCTGCTCGCCCCGACGACCTGCCGCCGCCGCTCGGGGGCCTGCCGCTCGTCCCGGCGCACGCCGTCCACCGGGCGGACGTCGGTGAGCACCACCAGGAACCGGGTCACCGCCGGCCTCCCGCAGCTCCCCACGCCGGCCGGCCGGGCGAACCCTCCGGCTCCGCGGTGGTCGCCGCCAGCCCGCCGGAACGGTCCCGGCAGACGTACGCCAGGTGGGCGTGGATCCACGCATCGTCGTTGTCGCGCAGCACGGGGTGTGCGCACCAGCGGCACCGCGACACCCGGGGCCAGCAGGCGGTCACCGTCATGCGAGTCCCTTCCGGTGCGTCCCGGGTGGCGGCACGCGGCGATCGGGTACGGGGGAGAAAACCCGATCGCCACGCGCCCCATCCCCTCCGGTCACTCACCACCGCCGTCGCCACGACAACCGGCGGTGAGGAACTGGTCACAGATTGCACGCTGATCGGCGTGAATGCAACTCTCATCGCCGTTCTCTCATGTGCATCTTCCCGGGAAGGTGTGCCACCATCGACGCATGGCACCGAAGACGGCCCGGGCCCGACGGCTCGGCATCGCGCTGCGTACGCACCGGGAGGCGGCCGGCCTCACCCTCGAAGCGGCCGCCGACGAGATCAACAGCACCCGCAGCACCCTGTCCCGGTACGAGAACGCCCAGACGCTGATCAGCCCGGCCACGGTGCGCGCCCTGCTCACCCTGTACGGGGTGGGTGCCGACGAGATCGCCGCCGCCGTCCAGCTCGCCAAGGACGCCCGCAAGCCCGGGTGGTGGGTGTCCTACTCGTACCTGCTGGACCGGCGCACCATCGACTTCATCGCGCTCGAGGCGGAGGCCACCGGCATCGCCAACTTCGAGCCGTCGGTGGTGCCCGGCCTGCTTCAGACCGCGGACTACATCCGGGGGGTGATGCGGGGCGGCCCGCACACCCTCAGCGACGAGCAGGTCGAGCAGCGGGTCCACCTGCGACTCGACCGGCAGCAGCGGATCACCGGCGACGACCCGGCGATCCTCGACGCGATCATCGACGAGGGCGCCCTGCTGCGCCCCGTGGGCGGCCAGGCCGTGATGGAGGCGCAGCTGCACCACCTGCTCAAGATGGCCGAGCTGCCCAACATCACGGTCCAGGTGATCCCCCTGTCCGCCGGCTACCACCGGGGCACCAGGGGGTCGCTGCACATCCTGGAGTTCCCCGACCCGGAGGACCCGATCATCGCGTCGGTGGAAACCGTCGCCGGTCAGATGGTCCTCGACCGGCCCGGCGACCTGCGTACCTGCACCAAGATCATGGAGCACCTGCGGACGGTCGCACTCAGCCCCGCGGCCACCCGGGACCAGCTCCTCCGACTCCTGAAGGGACGGTAGAACATGACCCCGACGACGAGCGCGGCCCTCGCCACGGCGCGATGGCGCAAGAGCAGCCGCAGCGGCGACGAGGGAGCCTGCGTGGAGATGGCGGTCGTACCCGGCGCGGTGGCCGTCCGCGACTCGAAGGACCCGACAGGCCCGGCGCTGCTCTTCCCGCCGACCGCCTGGGCCGCCTTCGCCGCCGCGCCGCCCCGCCCGTGACCGCCACCGGCCGCGCGACCGTCAGTGGCCGTGTGACCGCCACCGGTCGCACGACCGTCAGTGGCCGCGTGACCGGCGCAGACCGCCGCTGACCGCCGCGCGGTCCGGCCGGGAGGTCCCGTCCCGGCCGGACCGCGCGGCCCCACCGGCCGGCACGTCCGGCCCCTCGTCGTGGTCCACCCGCCGCCCGGTCCGCACCGCCGGCCGACGGGTGGACCACCACCTCGTTCCCGGCCCGCCGGCGCCCCGCCCCGGCGGGCCGGGCTGTTCGGCGTGAGAAGGGAACCCTCCTCTACCGGAGGCGTTAACAGGGGGCCCTTCCTTTCAGGCGAGCAGGGCGGCGGTGACGTCGGCGACCAGGTCGGCGGTGTCCTCCACGCCGCAGGAGAGCCGGACGAACCCGGGCGGGGTGTCGTCGCCCCACTGTGCCCGCCGGTCGGCGGTGGTGTGCAGCCCGCCGAAGGAGGTCGCGGCGGCCACCAGCCGGGACGCCGTGAGGAACCGGGCCACCCGCTCGGCGTCGCCGAGGTCGAACGACACCACCCCGGGCATCCGGCGCAGCTGGGCCGAGGCCAGCGCGTACGCCGGGTCGCCCGGCAGCCCCGGCCAGCGCACGCCGGTGACGTCGGGACGGCCGGCGAGCAGCCGGGCCAGCGCCGCCGCGTTGGCGCTCTGCCGGGCCAGCCGCAGGTCCAGGGTGGCCAGCGAGCGGTGCGCCAGCCACGCGTCGAACGCCCCCGGCACCGCCCCGGTCATGGTGCGCCAGGCGGTGACCGGGTCGAGCAGCCCGGCGGAGCGGGTCGCCACGTAGCCGAGCAGCAGGTCGGAGTGGCCGGTGAGGGCCTTCGTGCCGGAGGCGACGACCACGTCGGCGCCGAGGTCCAGCGGGCGCTGGCCGAGCGGGGTGGCCGTCGTGTTGTCCACCGCCACGAGGGCCCCGGCGGCGTGCGCGGCGGCGGCCAGGGCCGGCACGTCGGCGACGTCCAGGCCGGGGTTCGCCGGCGACTCCAGCAGCACCAGCCGCACCCCCGCGAACGACGGGTACGGCCCGGCGGTCGGCGCGAACAGCACCCGCACGCCGATCCCGGCGAGGGTGTCGGTGGCGAACGCCCGCACCGGGAAGTAGCCGTCGGCGGGGAGCACCACCGTGTCGCCGGGGCGCAGCACGGCCAGCAGCAGGCCGGTGATCGCCGCCTGCCCGCTGGCGAAGACGCGCACGTCGCCGCCCTCCAGCTCGCCGATGGCCGCCTCCAGCAGCCGCCGGGTCGGGTTGTCGGGCCGGCCGTACCCGTTCGGTGCCGCCGCCGGGCCCTGCCGGGGGTCGAGGTGATAGGGCGCGGCGAAGACCGGGCCGGGCAGGAACGGCTGCCCCGGGGCGGGCTCGGGCAGCCCGGCCCGCACGCACCGGGTGCCGTCGCCGTCGACGCTCCCGCCGTCGACGCGTTCGCCGTCGACGCGTTCGCCGTCGACGCGTTCGCCGTCGACGCGTTCGCCGTCGGTGGGTTCGCCGTCGGTGCCGGGGGTCGTCACGCGGGCCGCCTCACTCGTACGACTCGGGCTTGGCGGTGCGGCTCATCAGCGCGTCGACGGCGAGCCGGGGGTCCATCCCCTCGTGGCAGATCCGCTCGATCTGCTCGGTGATGGGCATCTCCACCCCGTGCGCGCGGGCCAGGTCCCGGATCGCCAGGCAGCTCTTCACGCCCTCGGCGGTCTGCCGGGTGGCCGCCTGCGCCTGCTCCAGGTTCTCGCCCCGGCCGAGGTGCTCGCCGAAGGTGCGGTTGCGGGCCAGCGGCGACGAGCAGGACGCCACGAGGTCGCCCATCCCGGCCAGGCCGGCGAAGGTGATCGGGTCCGCGCCGAGGGCCACCCCGAGGCGGGCGGTCTCGGCGAGCCCCCGGGTCATCAGCATCGCCCGGGTGTTGTCGCCGAAGCCCATCGCGGTGGCGATGCCGTACGCGAGGGCGATCACGTTCTTCACCGCCCCGCCCAGCTCGCAGCCGATCACGTCGTCGTTGGTGTACGGCCGGAAGTAGGGCGTGCGGATCGACGCCTGGACGAGCTGGGCACGGCGGTCGTCGGTGCCGGCGACCACGGTGGCGGCGGGCTGCTCGGCGGCGATCTCGGGGGCGAGGTTGGGGCCGGAGACGACGACCACCCGGTCCGGGGTGACCCGGGCGGTCTCCACGATCACCTCGCTCATCCGCTTGGTGGTGCCCAGCTCGATGCCCTTCATCAGGGACACCAGGGTCGCGTCCGGGTGCAGGTCGCCGACCCACTCGGCGAGGTTGCCGCGCAGCGTCTGCGACGGCACCGCGAGCACCACGATCTCCGCGCCCCGGATCGCCTCGGCGGCGCTGCCGGTGCCGGTGACCCGGTCGGGCAGCCGCAGGTCGGGGAGGTATTCCGGGTTGTGCCGGCGCAGCCGGATCGCCTCGGCCACCGGCTGCCGCCGGGCCCAGATCGTCACGTCCCGGCCGGCGTCGGCGAGGATCTTGGCGAAGGCGGTCCCCCACGACCCGGCCCCCAGCACCGCCACGTGGCCGGTCACGCCGCGTCCTCCCGGCCCCGCGTCGGGCGGGCGGCGCCGGCGGCCCGCGCCGGTCGTTCCCACAGCGGCGGCGGCGTCCCGCCCCGGATCTCGGCGAGCTGGTCGCGCAGGCGCAGCATGATGGTGTCGGTCATCTCTTCCAGGGTGGCCTTGGTGGGTGTGGAGCCGGCCCACCGGCTCAGGTCGACGGGCGGCCCGGCGACGACGGTCACCGGGATGCGGGGCCGCAGGCCCAGCCGGTTGTTCCGGGGGTCGAAGAGCCGCTCCGGCCCCCACATGGCGACCGGGATCACCGGCGCGCCGGTGGCCAGCGCGAGCCGGGCGGCCCCCGTCTTGCCCTTCATCGGCCACAGGTCGGGTTCCCGGGTGGTGGTGCCCTCCGGGTAGATCACCACCGCGCCGTCCTCGTGCAGGGCGGCGACGAGGGCGTCCAGGGACTTGACGGCGTCGACCGTGCCGCGCTCGACGGGGATCTGGAGGCAGCGGTGCAGGATCCAGCCCACCACGGGCACCCGGAAGACGCTGGCCTTGCCGAGGTACCGCGGCCAGCGCCCGGCGTCGTAGATGAAGTGCGCGGAGACCAGCGGGTCGGCGTGCGAGAGGTGGTTGGGGACGATGATGACGCCGCCGTCGTGGCGCAGGTGCTCCATGCCCCGCCAGGTGCGCCGGGTCCAGACCGTCATGACGGGCTTGACCAGCGCCACGGCGAACCGTTGCCAGAACCCCAGCCTGCGCCGCGTCACCCTGCCTCCTCGTAGCCCCGACCCCACGCCGCACCCGCCCGTGCCGCCCGCAGCGAAATCATGCCTGCTCGCCCCCGGTACGGCCAGTGAGGGTACCGCCGGGCCGACTGGCAGGATTGTGCCGTGCGGCAGCGGACCTGGACTGTGGTGGTGCCGGTGAAGCGCCTCGGCGTGGCGAAGAGCCGGCTGCGGGGGGCGCTGCCGGCCGTACCCCACGAGGAGCTGGCGCTGGCCCTGGCGGCCGACACGGTCGCCGCCGTGCGGGCGTGCCCGGCGGTCGCCGGGGTGGTCGTCGTCACCCGCGACGCCCGCGTGGCGGCGGCGGTCCGCGCGGCGGGCGTGCGGGTCGTGCCGGACGCGCCGGACGCCGGCCTGAACGCGGCCTTCCGGCTCGGCGCGGCGGTCGCGGCCGGCGGCGGGGGGTGGGTGGCCGGGCTCACGGCGGACCTGCCGGCGCTGCGCCCGGCCGAGCTGACGGCCGCGCTGCACGCGATCGCCGCCGGCCCACCGGGGGTACGCCGCTTCGTCGCCGACGCCCCGGGGAGCGGCACGGTGCTGCTCGCCGCGCCGGCCGGCGTGCCGCTGGACCCCCGGTTCGGGGTCGGCTCGGCCGCGGCGCACGAGGCGGGCGGGGCGCTGCCGCTGGCCGGCGACTGGCCCACCCTGCGCCGGGACGTCGACACCGCGGCCGACCTGGCCGCCGCCGCCCGGCTCGGGCTCGGGCCGCACACCGCCGCCCTCACCGCCGCCCGCACGGGCTGAGCCACCGCCGCCCGCGCGGGCTGAGCCACCGCCGGCCCCGGTGTACGGTGCTGGCATGCAGGGCACCGTGGCCACCTACGACGCGGCGACGCGCAGCGGCGTGCTGTTGCTCGACGACGGCACCGAGCTGGCGTTCCCGGCGCGCGCCTTCGACGCCTCCGGCCTGCGGCTGCTGCGGCTGGGCCAGCGGGTGCGGGTCGAGACCGACGCCGCCGGGGCGATCGTCCGGGTGACGTTGCCGACGATGCCGTGAGCTCCCCGCCCAAGTTCATTTTGCGTTAACCCGTTCCGGGACATTATGAGCGGGTGAGCACCCCTCGCGAGCACCCCACCGGCCCGGCCGCCGACCACCGCCCCGCCGCCGACCGACCCGAGCCCGGCCCCGACCGACCCGATCCCGCCGTCGCCGACCGACCCGAGCCCGGCGATCCGGCGCGTCGGCGCGACGGGTCCCGCCGGCGCGGCACCGACGGCCGGTTCCGTCCGCGCGACGCCTCCGCAGCCGCCGGCCCCGCCGAGGCCGCCGGGACGAACGGGAGCGAACCCCCGACGGCCGGGGCCGCCCCGGGGCCCGGCGACCCGACGGCGGCCCCGCCCGGCCGGGCGGCGGCGTCGACCGGGCTGGAGGAGGTGCTCGACGCCGACCCCCTCCCCGACGACGAGCCCGCGCCGCCGAAGCCGCTGCCCGAGGAGCGGTTCCTCAACCGGGAGCTGTCCTGGCTCGACTTCAACGCCCGGGTGCTCGCCCTGGCCGAGGACCCGCGCACGCCGCTGCTGGAGCGGGCCAAGTTCCTGGCGATCTTCGCCAGCAACCTCGACGAGTTCTACATGGTCCGGGTGGCCGGCCTGAAGCGCCGCCAGTCCGCCGGGCTGCCGGTGCGCGGCGGGGACCGGCTGCCGCTGCGTACCCAACTGGAGCGGATCGGCGAGCGGACCGCCGAACTGGTCGGCCGGCACGCCTCCTGCTTCGTCGACGACGTGCTGCCGAAGCTCGCCGCCGAGGACATCCGCATCCTGCGCTGGACGGACCTGGACGCCCCCGAGCGGGAGCGGCTGCGCACCTACTTCCGGGAACACATCTTTCCCGTGCTCACGCCGCTCGCGGTCGACCCGGCCCACCCGTTCCCGTACATCTCCGGGCGGTCGCTGAACCTGGCCGTGGCGGTCCGCGACCCCGACGGCGGCTCGGAGCTGTTCGCCCGCGTCAAGGTGCCGAACAACGTGCCGCGCTTCGTCCGGGTCGACCGGGAGTCCCCCGGGGTGCGGGTGCTCCCGGTCGAGGAGCTGATCTCGGTGCACCTGGGGCAGCTCTTCTCCGGCATGCAGGTCGTCGAGTGCCACCTGTTCCGGGTCACCCGCAACGCCGAGGTGGAGGTCGACGAGGACCGCGACGAGGACCTCCTGCAGGCCCTGGAGCGGGAGCTGGCCCGCCGCCGGTTCGGCCCGCCCGTGCGGCTGGAGGTCGCCGCCTCGATCTCCGACCACATGCTGGAGCTGCTCGTCCGCGAGCTGGACATGGACAGCCACGACGTGCTACGCGTACGCGGGCTGCTCGACCTGTCGGCGCTGTGGCAGCTCTACGGCGACGCCGACCGCCCCGACCTGAAGGACCCGCCGTTCGTGCCGGCCACCCATCCCCGGCTCACCGAGGGCGAGGTGCCACGCAGCGTCTTCGCCACCCTGCGCGACGGCGACGTGCTGGTGCACCACCCGTACCACTCGTTCGCGACCAGCGTGCAGCGCTTCATCGAACAGGCCGCCGCCGACCCCGACGTGCTGGCCATCAAGCAGACCCTCTACCGCACCAGCGGGGACTCCCCCATCGTCGACGCGCTGGTCGACGCGGCGGCGGCCGGCAAGCAGGTGGTGGTGCTGGTGGAGCTGAAGGCCCGCTTCGACGAGGTGGCCAACATCGGCTGGGCGCGCACCCTGGAACGCGCAGGCTGCCACGTCGTCTACGGCCTGGTGGGCCTCAAGACGCACTGCAAGACCGCCCTGGTCGTCCGCCAGGAGGGCAACCAGATCCGCCGCTACTGCCACATCGGCACCGGCAACTACCACCCGAAGACGGCCCGGCTCTACGAGGACTTCGGCATGCTCACCGCCGACCCCGAGATCGGCGCGGACCTGACGGACCTGTTCAACGTGCTGACCGGCTACAGCCGGCAGACCGCGTACCGCCGGCTGCTGGTGGCACCGCAGGGCATCCGGCGGGGGCTGATCGAGCGGATCGAGCGGGAGGTCAGCCACGTCCGGATCGGCATGCCGGGCCTGGTCCAGTTCAAGGTCAACTCGCTGGTCGACGAGGAGGTCACCGACGCGCTCTACCGGGCGTCCCGGGCCGGGGTGCACGTGGACCTGCTGATCCGGGGCATGTGCACGCTGCGCCCGGGGGTGCCGGGGCTGTCGGAGAACATCCGGGTCCGCTCGATCCTCGGCCGGTTCCTGGAACACTCCCGGATCTTCCGGTTCGGCAACAACGGCTCGGCCGAGTTCTGGATGGGCTCGGCCGACCTGATGCACCGCAACCTGGACCGCCGCGTGGAGGCGCTGGTGCAGGTGAGCGACCCGGTGGCCCGCGCCGAACTGGACCACGTGCTCACCGCCGCGTTCAGCCCCGACGTGGAGGCGTTCGAGCTGCACGGCGACGGCTCCTGGACCCGGAGCACCGGCACGGGGCAGGCCCCGCCGACCCACCTACAGGACCTGCTGCTACGCCGGGTCGGCGGCACGGCCGGATGAGCCTAGGCTGAGCGGATGCCGGAGGGGGAACGCGTGATCCGGGCGGCGGGCGGGGTGGCCTGGCGTCAGGCCGACGGCGGCGTGCTGGTCTGCCTCGTGCACCGCCCCCGCTACGGCGACTGGTCGCTGCCGAAGGGCAAGCTGGAGCCGGGCGAGCACCCGCTGCTGGCCGCCGTGCGGGAGGTCGCCGAGGAGGCCGACGTGCGGGCGGTGCCGCAGGTGCGGCTGCCCACCGTGCGCTACCGCAGCGAGGGCCGGCCGAAGGTCGTCCACTACTGGTCGATGCGGGCCGTCGACACGGGGGGCTTCCAGCCCGACACCGAGGTCGACGACATCCGCTGGCTGCCCGTCGGGGAGGCCGCCCGGCTGGTCAGCTACCCGCACGACGCCGAGGTGCTGACCGCGTTCGCCGCCCTCCCACCGGTCACCGCGACGGTGGCCCTGGTCCGGCACGCCCAGGCCGGCCGGCGCGGCACCTGGTCCGGCCCGGACTCCGCCCGGCCGCTCGACGAGACCGGTCGGGCCCAGGCGCACGCCCTCGCGCCCCTGGTGGCCCTCGTCCGCCCGACCCGGCTGCTGTCCGCCTCCGCCCGCCGGTGCGTGCAGACCCTCGACCCGGCCGCCGCCCTGCTCGACCTGCCGGTCGAGGTGACCGGCGACCTGGACGAGCCACGGCCCGGTCAGGACCCGCACGAGCGGGCGCTGGCCGCCGCCGCCTGCCTGGCCGAGCTGGCCGCCGCCGGGGGTGCGGCCGGGGCGTGCAGCCAGGGCCGGGTGATGCCCGGCGCGCTGGAGCGCCTCACCGGCCACGCCGGCGACTTCACCACCGAGAAGGGCGGCGGCTGGCTGCTCGCCTTCGCCGCCGACCGTCTCCTCGCCGCCGACCGCTGGTAAGGAAGGGCCCCTTCCTAACGCATTCGGTAGAGAGGGGTTCCCCTCTCACCCCCACGCCCGCAGCACGACGCAGCGGGCGGGCGCGACAGGGCCCCGGGCGGGTGCGGCAGGCGGCGCGCGGGTGTCGCAGCCGGGCTGGGGCGGGCGTCACGGCAGGGCCAGGGTCACCGCGACGGGGAGGTGGTCGCTGGCGGTGCTGCGGGGCGCCACCGGGCCGGCGGGCCGCACGCCCGCCGAGACCAGCACGTGGTCGATCTGCTCGCGCGGCTCGTCGGCCGGGCTCGTGGGCAGGGGCCGGGCCGCGGCCAGCGCGTCGACCAGCCCGACGCGGGTGAACTCCGCGTACCCCGGTGCGCCCGGCTCCGTGTTCAGGTCACCGGCGACCACGAGGGGCAGCCCGGCGGCGTACCGCAGGGCGAAGCCCGCCACCGCGCGGGCCTGCGCCACCGGCTCCCGCCCCGGCGGCGGTTGCAGGTGGGTGGCGACCACCGCGAGGCGTACGCCGCCGCCGACGTCGACGGTCACGCCGAGCGCCTGGGCGCCGGTGGGCGCGCCGGCCGGGGCCAGCCGCTCGCTGCGGGCCGCCGCCACGGGAAACCGGCTGAGGACCGCGTCGCCCCAGAGCGGATCGGCGGCGGGCGCGAAGACGTACGGCATGCGCAGCCGCGCCGCGAGCAGGGCGAGGGTGTCGTGGCCGCCGTTGAGCAGCCAGCCCCGGTCCACCTCGCCGAGCACCACCACGTCGGGGCGTTCGCGGGCGACCACCCGGGCCAGCCCGTCGGGGTCGAACCGCCCGTCCAGTCCGTACCCCATCCGGATGTTGTAGGCCACCACCCGGACCGCCGCCGGGGGCGTGCCCGGCCGCGACGGGACGGGGACGCCGGCCGGCAGTCCCGTCGCGGCGAGCACGACGAGGCCGCCGGCCGCGGCGATGCCCGGCACCCACCGCCTAGGCGGCGCGGACGTCGCCCGCCGGGGCCCGCCGAGGGCCACGGCGGCGACGAGGGCGGCCATCGCGACCGGCACGGCGGCGTTGGGGTAGCCGAGGTCGTAGGCGGCGTAGTAGCCGACGGCGGCGACGGCGAAGAGCAGCATGCCCAGCACCGCCGCGAGGCCGGGCCGGGACGCCCGCCTCGGGTCCCTGCCGGGTGACGGCGCGGCGGGGGCCCCGACGGCGGGTGACGCGGCGGCGGAGGGCGGCACAGTGGCGGAGGGCGGCCCGGCGGCAGCGGGCGGTGCGACGACGGTCGGTGCGCTGCCGGCGAGGGCGAGGCAGGCACCCGTGCCGGCGGCGGTCAGCACCACCGCCGGCCCCAGCAGCCCGGGGTCGCCGGTGGCGAACAGCACCGCGCCCGCCACCAGCGCCAGCGGGCCGGCCAGCCGCCAGCGCCCCCGGGGCGGCCGGCCCAGCGCGGCGAGCAGGAAGATGCCGACCGCCCAGGCCGGCAGGGTGGCGATGTCGCCGGGTTCCGGCGGCCAGGAGAGCCCGCCGCCGGGGCCACGCCAGTAGGAGGCGGCGGTCGCGGCCACCGCCGGGGAGAGCGCCACGAGGCCGGTCAGCAGCAACGCCGGGCCGGCGAGCAGCCACGCGCGGGCCCCGCCCGGTTCCGCCGGCCGCGCGGGGCCCGCCGCGGCAGCCAGGAACACCACCACGAGGGCCACGCTGCCGGCCCACCCGACCGGGCCACCCCGCCAGACCAGGTCGTACGTGCCGAGCACCGCGTGCCCGACCGCGCCGAGGGCGATGCCCAGCGCCAGCCCCGGCACCGGCCGGCCGATGGTGGCGGCGGTGCCGGCCAGCCAGAGCAGTCCGGCGAGCAGGCCGGCGGTGGCCAGCCAGAGCTGCGTACGACCGCCCGGCGCGGCGGTGAGGGCGAGCCGCGCGCCGCCCAGCGCGACCGCGGCGGCGAGCGTGACGGGCCGCGCCCCGAGCCGGCGGACCAGCGGCGGGAACGCGAGGGCGAGCACGAACCAGCCCAGCGCGAACGCGCCGAGCAGCTCGGCGGGGGTGGTGGCGGCCTGCCCGAAGATGGTGATGACCGACGGGAGGAAGACCCGCAGCACGTCGGTGAGCACGACGACGCCGAGGGCGAGCGCGGCGGTGCTGAGGTGGCGGTAGCGCACGGGCTGCCTTTCGCCGACCGGTGAGGGGTTCGGCGATTCTCCGCGCGTGGCACGCCGTCGGTCAACGGTCGGGGAGCGACGCTGCCCCACCCAGGCACGCCGCGGGGCGCCCACCGTTCGGGTGGACGCCCCGCGGGACGGTGCCGGCCGGTCAGCGCTTGGTGGCCGCCTTCTTGGCCGGGGACTTCTTCGCCGGCGCCTTCTTGGCCGCCGTGCTCTTGGCCGTGGTGCTCTTGGTCGCCGCCGTGGTGGTCTTCTTTGCCGCGGTCGACTTGGTCGCCGCCGCCGACTTCTTCGCCGGGGCGGCCTTCTTCGTGGCGGTCTTGGCCGCCGTCGTCTTGGTCGCCTTCGCCGGGGCGGCCTTCTTCGTCGCGGCGGCCTTCGCGGTGGTGGCCTTCGCCCCCGCCGCCTTGGCCCCCGCCGCCTTGGCCGTGGTGGCCTTCGCCCCGGTGGCCTTGGCCCCGGCCGCCTTCGCGGTGGTGGCCTTGGCCGTGGTGGCCTTGGTCCCGGCCGCCTTGGCCGTGGTGGCCTTGGCGGTCGTCGCCTTGGTGGCGGCCGTGGCGGTCTTCTTCGCCGCCACCGTGGCCTTCGGCACCTTCCCGCTGGCCACCATCTCCTTGAAACCGGCGCCGGCCCGGAAGGTCGGGACGGATGTCTTCTTGACCTTCACCGCCTCGCCGGTACGCGGGTTGCGCGCTGTTCGCGCACCCCGGACGCGCTTCTCGAACGCTCCGAATCCGGTGATCGCCACCTTCTCGCCCTTGGTGACCGCCGCCTGGACCTCAGCGAGGACCGCGTCGAGCGCGGCCGTCGCCGTCTTCCGGTCCCCCAGGCGAACGGCGAGCGCCTCGATGAGCTCGGCCTTGTTCACTACTTCCTCCCGATTGTGCAACTGACTCGACGCGAGCCATTCTGCGCGCACGGTATGCCCTGTGCTGCCTGGACACAAACATTCGGTGGAAAAAAGCCCTTGTGTCGTAACGGATTCGCCCCCACCGGCGGGGCCGGTGGGGGCGGAAACCGATGCGGGATCGGGCGTACGGCTATGCCACGGAGGGCAGGAACGGGCTCCGGCCGCGCTCGTAGGAGGTGATGTCGGCCTCGTGCCGAAGTGTGAGTCCAATGTCATCCAACCCCTCCATCAGCCGCCACCGGCTGAAGTCGTCGAGGGGGAAGGACCAGGTGGCGTCACCGGCCCGGACCTCACGGGACGTCAGGTCGACGGTGACCGGGGTCGTCGGGTCGGACTCGACGAGGGCCCACAGCTCCTCGACGGCCCGCAATTCCAACTCGACCGGCAGCAGACCCTCCTTGAGGGCATTGCCACGGAAGATGTCACCGAAGCGGGGCGAGACCACCGCCTTGAACCCCCAGTCGCGCAGCGCCCACACGGCGTGCTCCCGGGACGACCCCGTGCCGAACTCCGGGCCCGCCACAAGAATCGACGCACCCGAATACGCGGCATCGTTCAACACGAATGAGGGATCCTCCCGCCACGCGTTGAAGAGCCCGTCGGCGAATCCCGTCCGGGTCACCCGCTTGAGGTACACGGCGGGGATGATCTGATCCGTGTCCACGTTGGAGCGGCGCAGCGGCACGGCGGTGCCGGTGTGCACGGTGAACTTGTCCATCTGTGCGGCTGCCCTTCTACAGGTCGGCGGGGGCGGCGAGCCGGCCGACCACGGCGGTGGCGGCGGCGACCGGAGGCGACACCAGGTGGGTGCGTCCGCCCCGGCCCTGGCGGCCCTCGAAGTTGCGGTTGGAGGTCGAGGCGGAACGCTCACCCGGGGCGAGCGTGTCCGGGTTCATGCCCAGGCACATCGAGCAGCCGGCGAACCGCCACTCGGCCCCGGCGTCGGTGAAGACCTTGTCCAGCCCCTCGGCCTCGGCGGCCTCCCGGACGGCGGCCGAGCCGGGCACCACGAGCATCCGTACGCCGTCGGCGACCGTGTGTCCGCGCAGCACGTCGGCGGCGGCGCGGAGGTCCTCCAGGCGGCCGTTGGTGCAGGAGCCGACGAAGACCACGTCGACGGAGAGGTCGCGCAGCGGGGTGCCGGGGGTGAGGTCCATGTACTCCAGCGCGCGGCGGGCGGCGGCCCGCTCGGACTCGCCGGCGAACGCCTCCGGGTCGGGGACGGCAGCGCCCAGCGGCGCGCCCTGGCCCGGGTTCGTGCCCCAGGTCACGAACGGCGTGATCCGGCTCGCGTCGAGGGTCACCTCGGCGTCGAACGTCGCGCCGTCGTCGGTGGGCAGGCTCCGCCAGTACTCCACCGCCGCGTCCCAGTCGGCCCCCTGGGGCGCGTTCGGCCGCCCCTTGAGGTACGCGAACGTGGTCTCGTCCGGCGCGATCATGCCGGCCTTGGCGCCCCACTCGATCGACATGTTGGCGACGGTCATCCGCCCCTCCATGGAGAGCGCGCGGATCGCCTCGCCCCGGTACTCCACGATGTGACCCCGCCCACCGCCGGTGCCGACCTGGGCGATGAGGGCGAGCACCAGGTCCTTGGCGGTGACGCCGGGGCCGAGCTGGCCGGTGACGTTCACGGCCATCGTCTTCGGGCGGGCCTGCGGCAGCGTCTGGGTCGCCAGCACGTGCTCGACCTCGCTGGTGCCGATGCCGAACGCGAGCGCGCCGAACGCGCCGTGGGTGGCGGTGTGGGAATCGCCACAGACGATCGTCATGCCGGGCTGGGTGACGCCCAGCTGCGGGCCGATGACGTGCACGATGCCCTGGTTGGCGTCGCCGAGCGGGTGCAGCCGCACACCGAACTCGGCGCAGTTGCGGCGCAGCGTCTCGATCTGGGTGCGGGAGGTGGGGTCCGCGATCGTGAGCAGGTCGCCGCGCCGCTGCGAGAACGCCGGGTCGGCGTACCCCGTGGGGGTGTTGTGGTCCTCGGTCGCGAGCGTGAGGTCGGTGCGGCGCACGGGGCGGCCGGCGAGCCGCAGGCCGTCGAAGGCCTGCGGGCTGGTGACCTCGTGCAGCAGGTGCAGGTCGATGTAGAGCAGGTCCGGTTCACCGTCGGCGGACCGGACGACGTGCGCGTCCCAGACCTTCTCGGCCAGGGTCCTCGGTCGAGTGTCTCCCACCATCTGGACATCCTAAATTCTGGGAGGTAAATTTCGGCTTGTGGGACACAGTATGAGCGGTGTCGGCGTTCTCGACAAGGCGGTGGTCATCCTGGCCGCCTGTGTCGACGGCGCCAGCCTGGCCGAACTCGTTGAACGCACCAAGCTGCCCCGGGCCACCGCGCACCGGCTGGCGCAGGCGCTGGAGATCCACCGGATGCTCGTCCGGGACACCCAGGGCCGCTGGCGCCCCGGGCCCCGGCTCGGTGAGCTCGCCAACGCCGCGCCGGACGTGCTGCTGACGGCGGCGGAGCCGCTGCTGGCCGCGCTGCGCGACGCCACCGGGGAGAGCGCCCAGCTCTACCTGCGCCGCGCGGACGAGCGGATCTGCGTGGCCGCCGCCGAGCGGGCCAGCGGGCTGCGGGACACCGTCCCGGTGGGCTCGGTGCTGCCGATGACCGCCGGTTCGGCGGCGCAGATCCTGCTGGCCTGGGAGCCGCCGGAGGCGGTGATGCCGCTGCTGCCCCGGTCGAAGTTCACCGGGCGCACCCTCGCCGAGGTGCGCCGGCGCGGCTGGGCGCAGAGCGTCGCCGAGCGGGAGGCGGGTGTGGCGAGCGTCTCGGCCCCGATCCGGGACCGCACGGGCCGGGTGATCGCCGCGATCAGCATCTCCGGCCCCATCGAGCGCCTCGGCCGCCGCCCCGGCGAACGTCACGCCATGGCCGTCGTCCGAGCCGGCCAACGCCTGAGCGGCCTCTAACCCCCACCCCCCGTTCCGCCCCGTCCGCCCCGGTGATCAAGAGGTTGCGTCAGATTCGGCGCGACAGCTGACGCGAACCTCTTGATCACCGGCACGGGAGGGGCGCGGAGGGCGCGCACGAGGTGGGTGGGACGGGGGAAGGCCCGGCTCACCGGGGTGAGACGGGCCTTCCTGGGTGTAGCCCCGACGGGATTCGAACCCGCGCTACCGCCTTGAGAGGGCGGCGTCCTGGGCCGCTAGACGACGGGGCCAGAACTTTCCTGCTTCACCGCCCTGCCGGACGGTGCCGCTGTAGTCTAGCGACGGGTCCCCGGGGCGCGCGCGCAGGGGTGGACGGAGCGCGAAGGCGCGCCGACGGGACGACCATGCCGAGAGGACCCGCCGCGGGCGGGCCCGTGACGCAAATCAGCCCGCCTCACCGCAGTGAGACGGGCTGGAGACACCTGTAGCCCCGACGGGATTCGAACCCGCGCTACCGCCTTGAGAGGGCGGCGTCCTGGGCCGCTAGACGACGGGGCCAGAACCTGCCTTGCTCCACCGCCCTGCCGGGCGGTGCCACTGAACACTACCGGTCGATCACTCCTGCCTGCTCGCGCGGGCCGGAACGCTCTCCGACGTGATCCAGCGACCGACACTCTCGCGAACGCCGGTTGCTGGGGTACCAGGACTCGAACCTAGACTAACTGAACCAGAATCAGTCGGGCTGCCAATTACCCCATACCCCATTGGCACCTCGCGGTGCCGTTCGGTGCCTTGCGGCACCGGAGAGAAACTTTACCCTCCCGCCCCCCACAGGCCAAATCGGGGGCCCGAAACCGCATCTGGCCTGCGGCTTCGGGCTTCCGACGACTCAGGTCACCGGGACGACCGGGTTGCTCAGCTCCCCGATCCCCTCGATACGCACGGTGACCGTATCCCCCTCCGTGAGCGGGCTAACCCCGGCCGGCGTACCGGTGAGGACCACGTCGCCGGGGAGCAGCGTCATCACGTGCGAGACGTACGACACCAGGGCCGGCACGTCGAAGACCATGTCCCGGGTGCGGCCGAGCTGGCGTACCTCCATCTCCTCCGGGTTGCGGCCGACCTCGCAGCGGACCTCCAGGTCGGTCACGTCGAGCCCCGTGGTGATCCACGGGCCGATGGGGCAGAACGAGTCGAAGCCCTTGGCCCGGGTCCACTGCCCGTCGGAACGCTGGAGGTCCCGCGCGGTGACGTCGTTGGCGCAGGTGTAGCCGAAGATGGCCCGCTCGGCGGCGGCCCGGTCGGCCCGGCGGGCGCCCGGCGCGCCGATCACCACGGCCAGCTCGGCCTCGTGCTCGACCTGCTTGGAGAAGATCGGCAGCCGGATGGCGTCCCGGGGCCCGATCACGGAGGTGGACGGCTTGAGGAACAGCAGTGGCTCCTTGGGCACGTCGTTGCCCAGCTCGGCGGCGTGCTCGGCGTAGTTGCGGCCGACGCAGACCACCTTGCTGGGCAGGATCGGGGAGAGCAGCCGGACGTCGGAGAGCGCCCACCGGGCGCCGCTGAACTGGATCTGGCCGAACGGGTGGCCCTCGATCTCGGCGATGGTCAGGCCCTCGGGGCCCGCCCCCGGTTCGCCCTCGACGACCCCGAACGACATTCCCTTGGCATGAGCGAAACGAGCGATACGCACCGGGCCAATCTAGCCCGCCCGGCCGGGGCGGCACCGGCGCGTCGGCCACGGGCCGGCGCGCGGCGGGCCAGCGTACGCCGGATGCCGCCGCCGCGGGCCGGGTTCGCCGCTTCGTACCCGCACGGCGGGGAGCCGCACCTAGCGTCGGCTACCGGAGGTTCGTTCGTATGCCTGCATCGAGACGACACCACAGGGCCCTCGCAGTGTTCGTGCACTGCCTCGGCATTCTCGCCGCCGTTCCGGCGCTGCCCACGGTGGCCCCGGAGCCCGCCGCACCGGAGGCCACCGCACCCCGGGCCGCCGCGCCACCGGCCACCGCACCCCGGGCCGCCGCCGCGTCACCGGGGGTGCTCCGGGCGGCGGCGGCCACGCTGACGCCGACGCCGACGGGCACCGCGGCGACGCCCGCGGCCCCCGCGCCGCCGCCGCTGGTCTCCCCGTCCGTGGTCGTGCCGACGCGGGGCGCGGCGTCGGCCGTGACGGTGCTGGTCACGCCGGCCGGCACGCCGGCCCCGGGCTACCAGGTCCAGGTGCGCAACGCCAGCAGCATGGCCGTGGCCACCACGGTGCGCCAGGAGCTGCCGCCCGGCACGTCGGCCACCTGGGTCACGCCCGGTGGGCGGACCAGCCGCTCGGCCACCACCACGGAGGTGACCTGGCAGCTACGGCTCCCGGCGCGCAGCACCACCACCCTGCACACGGCGCTCACCACCGCCGCGCCGGGCCGCGCCCTGTCCGCGCCCGCCTGCGCCTTCGCGGCCGGCGGCGACCGGCCGTACGACTGCGCGACCGCGACCTGGGACCGCTCCCCGGTCCCGGCGGCCCAGGCCACCGACGCGCCGGCCTGGCGACGGCCCGCGGCGCTGCTCGCCGCGCTGGCCGGAGTGCTCCTGCTCACGGCCGCCGGGCTCTGGTGGTGGCAGCGACGCCGCCGGGCCCGGGCCACGGCCGGGCCGACCGGCCCGGGTGCCGGATCCGCCGGGGCGGGGATCCGCGCCGCCGGGGCGGGGACCGTCTACGCGGGCACCGGCGCGGGGTCCGCCGACGTGGGCGCGGCGGCACCCGGCGGGGCGGGCGGGCCGCCCCGCCCGGTCCCGACGGTCGCCGTGGGCCGCCGCCGCAGGCCCCCGGTGTGGCTGGTGGTGGGGGCGGCCGTCGCGGTCCTGGCCGGCGTGGTGCTCGCCGCGACGGTGACGGCCACGCAGCGGGTGGCCGCGATCGACACGACCAAGCAGCCGAGCAGCGGCGCGTGGGTGGGCACCAGCACCACCGGCGTGGTCGGCGTGCCGCTGCGGGAGCAGGCGCTGGAGTTCACCGTCTACCGGGTCGCCTGCCCGTCGACGCCGTCCGTCGCGGGGCGGCAGTGCCAGGCCACGGTCGGGGTGCGCAACCTCACCCCCGAGCAGCAGACCTGGCACGGCGAGATGCAGCGGGCGTACCTGCCGGGTGGCACCTGGGTCGGCGTCGACGAGGCCGCCACCCGGCTGGCCAACCAGGGGCGGGACGTCTTCGGCCAGCCCCTCGCCGCGGGCAGCCGGCTGGTGCTGCCGCTGGTGTTCACCGTCGACGACGGGGACCGGCCCGAGCAACTGGAGCTGCGCAGCGGGGTGTTCTCCGCCGGGGTCCGGGTCGACGTTCCCTGAGGCCGGGTCGGCCGGGCGGCGGTCGTACGCTGGTCGGGTGACCGCCGCCCTCGCCCCCGCCGCGCCGCTCGACCTGGCCGACTGGCAGGCGCGGCGCCGGGCCCACGAGGAGCGGGTCGACGGGTGGCTGGCCCCGCACCTGGCCCGCCGCCGCGCCGGGCGCAAGCACCCGGTGGAGGACTTCCTCTTCACCTACTACTCGCACCGCCCCGCCCAGCTGCGCCGCTGGCACCCGGGCGCGGGGGCGGTGCTGCGGGGCGCGGACCCGGCCGAGTTCGGCCGGGACTACCGCGCCACCGCCGCCGGGCTCACCCTCGACACCGATGCGGTACGCGCCCGGCGGGCCGGGTCGGTCGACTGGATCCGTGCCCTGCTCACGGCGACGGCGGGCCGCCCGGCGCACCTGGGCTGCTTCGGGATGCACGAGTGGGCGATGGTCTACCGGCAGACCCAGGAGGAGGTGCGCCACAACGCGTGGCCGCTGCGGCTCAGCCCGGCGCGCACCGCCGAGGTCGTGCAGGAGCGGGGCGTGCGGTGCAGCCACTTCGACGCGTACCGGTTCTTCACCGCGCCGGCCCGGCCGCTGAACGTGCTCACCCCGACCCGGGAGCGCCAGCACGAGCTGGAGCAGCCGGGCTGTCTGCACGCCAACATGGATCTCTACAAGTGGGCCTACAAACTGTCGCCGCTGGTGCCCAGCGAGCTGGTCGCCGACGCGTTCGCGCTGGCCCGCGAGATCCGCACGCTGGACATGCGGGCCAGCCCCTACGATCTGGCCGCGCTCGGCTACCCGCCGGTGCGGGTGGAGACGCCGGAGGGCCGGGCCGAGTACGCCGCCGCCCAGCGGGGCTTCGCCGAGCGCGCCGCCGGCCTGCGGGCCCGCCTGCTCGCCGCGCTGAACATCGCCTGATCCTCCCCTTTTCGCACCTTTCATCACCTTTCGCGCTTTCCGTTCGTTGGCTTCCTGTACCCGCGGGACCGAGGAAACGGGAGCACCATGACCAGACGATCACTCGCCGGGCGGGCGCGGGGCCTGATCCGACGCACCGCGCCCGGCATCCCCCGCTCCCGCCGCGAGGCGCAGACGTCGCTGGAGGCGCTGGCCACCCTGCGCGGGCAGGGCTGGCACCGGTCGGTGGGGGCGGCGCCCGTCGACGGCGAGGGCCGGCCGCTGCCCTGGCTCAGCTACTCCGCCGTGCGGTGGCTGGACGACGTGCTGCACCCCGGGGTGCGGGTGTTCGAGTACGGCTCGGGGTCGTCGACGTCCTGGTTCGCCCGGCCCGGCCGGGTCGGCGAGATCGTCTCCGTCGAGCACGACGCCGCCTGGTTCGCCCAGCTCCCCCAGCCGGCCAACGGGGAGATCCGGCACGTGCCCTGCGCCGACGGCTGGTGGGACGGCTCGGCGGACTCCCCCTACGTGACGGCGGTCGCCGACGGGGCCCCCTGGGACGTGGTGGTGATCGACGGCGCCTCCCGCACCGTCTGCGCCCGGGTCGCGCCGAAGCACCTCGCCCCGTCCGGCCTGGTGGTCCTCGACGACACGGACCTGGCGACGACCGACCCGGCGGCGGCGGAGCTGGCCGCGCACGGCCTCGGCCGGCTCGACCTCTGGGGCTTCAAGCCCGGCATCCAGCGGATGACCTGCACCTCGGTCTTCGGCTGGGACTTCAACCACTGGCTGCTGCCGGGGCGGGCCCACGGGCACGCCCGCTGACGGCGACGCCGCGCGCCGGCCTCCACCGACCGACCCGCCGACCCACCCCCGCACCCGCCGCTTCTCCGCCCTTTGCTCTGCACCCACGGGCGCAGCGGTCACCGAGGGCGACCGTTGCGTGTCAGGGTGCAGGGCAAAGGGGCGGAAACGGGGGGCGGCGACGGCAGGTCGGTCGGCCCGAGCGCACGGCCCGGCCGGGGATCAGGACGTGGCGCAGCTCGGCTGCGGCACCGGGTTGCTGGCGCCGGCGCTGCCGAGGAACCCGAAGGCCGCCTCGGCGCCGGGCGCGAGGGCCCCGTTCCAGCTGACGTTCCGTGCGGTCACCGCGGTTCCGCTCTGCGTCACGTCGGCGTTCCACGCCTGGTCGATCCGCTGGCCGTCGGCGTAGCCGAACCGGACCGTCCAGCCCTTCAGCGCCGCGGTGCCCGTGTTGCGTACGGTCACCTCGCCCTGGAAGCCGCCCTGCCACTGCCCGACGATCCGGTAGCTGGCCGTGCACCCGCCGCCGGGGTTCGAGGTCGGGGTGACCGGCGGCGACAGCGTCGGCGTGACGGTGGGGGTGGGCGTCGGCGTGACCGACGGCGTCGCGCTGGGGGTGGCCGTGGGCGTGGCCGTCGGGGTCACCGTGGGCGTGGCCGTCGGGGTGCCGCCGGTCAGCGCGGCGACCAACGCCGGATACCAGCGGTCCGACATCTTCTGGTCGCCGGCGGCGTTCGGGTGCACCCCGTCGTAGGTGTCGGCGGCGGTGCTGAAGCCCGTCCACTGGTCGACGACCACGATCGGCGACTGCGCGGTGGTCTTGCCCGCCGCCCAGCCGTCGATCGCGCTGTTGAGCGCCACCGCCCGCTGCCCGCACTCGGCGCAGCTCGCGGGGGCCATCGGGATGATCTTCGCAACGATCACCCGCATCGCCGGGTTGCTGGCCCGCATCTGGTCGACCAGCTTGGAGTACGCGGCCAGGATGGTCGCCGGGGGGATGTTGCTCCACACGTCGTTGGTGCCGAAGTGCATGAGCACGACGTCGGGGTCGGTGGCGGAGAGCCAGCCGGGCAGCAGGTTCTGGTTGGCGACGTTCGTCACCAGGTATCCGCCGTGGCCCTCGTTGTCGCCGTCGTACGGCTGGCCGCAGCCCTGCGGGCCGAGGGTGCCGACGAAGTCGACGCCGGTGTGGCCGGTCGACTGGAGGCGGTTCCAGAGCAGGGAGCGCCAGCAGCCGGGCGAGCCGGTGATCGAGTCGCCCAGCGGCATGACGCGCACCGGGTCGGCGGCGGCCGGCAGGGCGGGCGGCGCGGCGACGAGCCCGAGCAGCAACGTCAGCGGCACGGCCGCGAGGGCGGCGAGGAGGGCGGTGAGGAAGGGCTTTCGGGGCATGGTGGAGGGACTCCTGTCACGTGACGTCGTGCGGTCGGTGACGGCCCTGTTGCTCCCGAAGCCATTCCAGCAGACCCCGGCGCGGCGGGCAACGCGCGGAGGTGGCAGTCGCGCCGGTGCAGGGCGCGGCGCGGTCAGTCGCCGTCGACGCGGCGGTCGCGCTTGCGCTGTGCCTGGCGCTTCTTGTCGGCGAGGCGGCGTTCCTTCGCGCCCCGCGACGGGCGGGTCGGGCGGCGCGGCGGGGGCGGCGGGGCGACCGCCTCGCGCAGCAGGGCCGCCATCCGTTCCCGGGCGGCCTCCCGGTTGGCGAGCTGGGCGCGGTGCTCGCTGGCGGCGATGGTGAGCACCCCGTCGACGAGCCGCCCGGCCAGGCGGTCCAGGGCCCGGACGCGCAGCGGCTCGGGCAGGCTCGGCGAGCCGGCGACGTCGAAGCTCAGCTCCACCCGCGAGTCGGTGGTGTTGACGCCCTGCCCGCCCGGGCCCGACGAGCGGGAGAAGCGTTCCCGCAGCTCGGCGGCCGGCACGACCAGCCGGTCGGTCACCCGCAGTCCGTCGTCCACGTGAGCAGGCTAGCGCCCCGCCCGGGCGTGGTGGGTGGCCGTGGGGCCCGGCGGCGGCCCGGCCGGGGTCAGCCGCCCTTTCCGATGATCGCGTCGGCGCTCTGCTGCACCTGCTCGATCGGGATGGCGAAGCCGATGCCGATCGAGCCGCTGCCGTCGATGGTGGCGATGGCGGTGTTCACGCCGACCACCTCGCCCCGGGCGTTGACCAGCGGGCCGCCGGAGTTGCCCGGGTTGATGGACGCGTCGGTCTGCACGGCGCGGTGCCGGGTCGCGCCGAGGCGCACCTGACGGTCGAGGGCGCTGACGATGCCCGCGGTGACGGTGCCGGCGAGCCCGAGCGGGGAGCCGACCGCGAGCACCGGCTCGCCGACCCGAGTGGCCCCCGGCTTGGCCAGCGGCAGCGGGGCCAGGCCGGCGTCCGGCGGCACCCGCAGCACGGCCAGGTCGCTGCCCGGTTCCCGACCGACGACCTCGGCGGCGAACCGCCGGCCGTCCGGCAGCTCCACCGTCACCGCCCCGCCGCCGCCCTTGGCGAGGATGTGGTCGTTGGTGATCAGGTGCTGCTGGTCGTCGATGGCGAAGCCGGACCCCGTCGCCGCGCTGCCGGTGGCCCCGCCGACCAGCACCGACACCACCCCCGGCACGGTGCGCTCGGCGGCGGTCACCAGCTCCGCCGGCACGGGCGCGGCCGACGCCGCCTCCGGGCCCGGCGCGGCGGCCGGGTCGGCGACCCAGGCGCCCGCCGCCGCGCCGGACAGGGTGGACAGCGCCACCACCCCGGCGGCGGCCAGCAGCCGGCCCTGCCAGGTCCGACGCCGGTCGGCCCCGCCCCCACCGGGTACGTCCCGCCGGCCACGCCCGTCGGGGTCGAGCTCGGGCGAGACGAACCACGGCCCGCGCGGCTCGCCCAGTCCGGTCTGTACTGCCATCCGCTGCTCCTCACGTCGACGTCTGTCGGGGAGTCCGGCCGGACCGGGCCGGCCGGTGGGGCCGCCGTGTTCAGGGCAGCCGGGAGAACCACCGCATCGATCCCGCCGCGGCCCCCATGGCCAGCACCAGTCCCAGCCCGATGAACCGGGCGGAGACGTCCTGCCGCTGGGTGCGGTAGCCGACGGAGGTGCCGATGTCGTCGTACACCGCCCGCAGCTCCTCGCGGGTGGTCGCCTCGTGGAAGCCGCCGCCGGTGGAGTCGGCGACCGCCTTGAGGGTCTGCCCGTCCACCGGCACCTGGATGGGCCGCCCGCCCCGGTCGACGAACCCGGACGGGGTGCCGAACGAGATGGTGTGCACCGGCACCTTCGCGTCGACGGCCTCGGCGGCGGCCTCCATCGGGTCCATGCCGGAGGTGTTCGCGCCGTCGGAGAGCAGGATGATCCGGGCCGGCGGCAGGTCCTGCGCGGCCTGGCTGTCCAGCGCCTTCACCGCGCCGAGGGAGGTGTTGATCGCCTCCCCGATGGCGGTGCCCTGCACGCCGGTGCTGCCCTCGGCGAGGCGTTCGATGCCGTCGTGCAGGGCCTGGCGGTCCGTGCCGGGCGGCACCAGCACGGCGGCGCTGCCGGCGAACGCGACGAGCCCGACGTTGAACTCGTCGGGCAGGCCGTCGACGAAGCGCCGGGCCGCCTCCTTGGCGGCGCTGAGCCGGTCCGGTTCCACGTCGGAGGCGAGCATCGAGGTGGACACGTCGACCGCCACCATGACGGTGGCCCGTTCCCGGGGCACCCGCACCTCGGCGCTGGGCCGGGCGAAGCCCACCACCAGCAGCGCCAGCATGGCCAGGAACAGGCCCGCCGGCACGTGCCGCCGCCAGGCCGGGCGGTGCGGGGCCACCCGGTCGAGCAGCCGCAGGTTGGTGAAGCGGACCGCGTACCGGCTGTGGCGGCGCTGGGCGAGCAGGTAGCCGACGGCGAGCGCGGCGACCCCGAGCAGCAGCCAGAGCCGCAGGGGCGACTCCCAGCTCACGCGGCACCTCCCGACAGCGCTCCGGAGCGGGCCGTCCGGCCGGTGCCGCTGGCCGCCGGGGCCAGGGCGAGCCGGCGCTGGGCGTGCACGTGCCGGACGATGTCGGCGCACCAGTCGCGGTCGGTGCGCAGCGGCAGGTGGGCCGCCCCGCACCGGCGCAGCACCTGGCGGACCTGGTCGCGCTGGGCGCGGGCCGCCTCGGCGTACCGCTCGCGCAGCCGGCGGTCGCCGGTGCAGACCTCCCGCCGGCGGCCGGTCTCCGGGTCGACCAGGGTGATCAGGCCGACGTCCGGCAGTTCCAGCTCGCGCGGGTCGGTCACCTCCACGGCGAGCACCTGGTGCCGGACCGCGAGCCGGCGCAGCGCCACCTCCCAGGGCGGCGGGTCCGCCGGGTCGTCCGGCAGCCCGTCGAGGAGGTCGGAGACCACCACGACCAGGCCGCGCCGGGTGGCGGCCCGGCCCACGGCGGCCAGCCCGTCGGCGAGGCCGGGCGCGGCGGGCGGGCCGGCGGCCGGGTCGGTCGCGGCGGCGCGCGGCGCGGCCAGCAGGGCCCGCAGCAGACCGAGCAGGTGGGTACGCCCGCCCCGGGCGGGGAACCGGCGCAGCCCGTGCGCGCCGAGCAGCTGCGCGCCGAGCCGGTTACCGGAGCCCGCCGTGAGGAAGCCGACCGCCGCCACGGCGGCCACCGCCAGCTCGCGCTTGTCCAGCTCGGCGGTGCCGAACTCCATGCTGGGGCTGGCGTCGACCAGCAGCCAGGTGGTCAGCTCCCGGTCGGCGTCGACCTCGCGGACGTGCGGGACGGTGGTCCGGGCGGTGACCGCCCAGTCCATCCGGCGCACCTCGTCCTCGCCGGGCCGGTACTCGCGGCTGCCGGCGATCTCGCTGCCGGGGCCGGGCAGCAGGCCCCGGTGCTCGCCGTGCAGCAGCCCGTCGAGGCGGCGGGTGACGGTCAGCTCCAGCCGGCGCAGCCGCCGGTCCGGCGCGAGGTCGGCGAGGGTCGGGTCCGGCGGCACCGACCCGGCTCCCCCGGCGGCGGGTGCTCCCCCGGCGGCCCGCGTCGCCCGGGCGGCGCCGGCGGGCGGGCCGGCGAAGCCCCTCACGCCGCCGCCAGGTCGGTGGCGTGTCCGGTGTGCTGGGCGGCGACCCGGGGCGGGGGCACGGCCTGGATCAGCCGGTGCACCACCGCCTCGGCGGAGACCCCGTCGGCGACCGCGTCGAAGGAGAGCACCAGCCGGTGGGCCAGGACGTCCACCGCCAGTTCCCGGACGTCCTCGGGCAGCACGTGGTCGCGGCCCCGCAGCAGGGCCTGGGCGCGGGCGGCGGCGACCAGGCCGAGGGTGGCCCGGGGGCTCGCCCCGTACGCCAGCAGCGGCGCGATCTCGGGCAACCCGAACCGGCCCGGGTCCCGGGTGGCCAGGATCAGCCGCACGACGTACTCGGCGACGGCGTGGTGCACGAAGACGTCGCCGGCCCGCCGCTGGAGCGCGCGCAGCCGGTCGGGGTCGAGGACCCGGCGCGGGGTGGGCCGGTCGGTGCTCATCCGGTAGAGGATGGCCAGCTCGTCGGCGTCCCCGGGGTAGTCGACGACGATCTTCATGAGGAACCGGTCCCGCTGCGCCTCGGGGAGCTGGTAGACCCCCTCCGACTCGATCGGGTTCTGGGTGGCCAGCACCAGGAACGGCACGGGGACCGGCCAGGCGCGCCCGCCGATGGAGACCTGCCGTTCGGCCATCGCCTCCAGCAGGGCGGACTGCACCTTCGCCGGGGCCCGGTTGATCTCGTCGGCGAGCACGAGGTTGGCCATGATCGGGCCGAGCTCGACGTCGAAGCTCTCCTTCGACGCCCGGTAGATGCGGGTGCCGACGATGTCGGAGGGGACCAGGTCCGGGGTGAACTGGATCCGGGAGAACGTCCCGCCGACCACGGTCGCGAGGGTCTGCGCGGCGAGGGTCTTCGCCACGCCGGGTACCCCCTCCAGGAGGCAGTGGCCGCCGGCGACGAGGGCGGTGAGCAGTCGCTCGACGAGCCGATCCTGCCCGACGATCACGCGTTTGACCTCGAAGAGGGTCTGTTCCAGCTCGACGCCGCTCGGATCGGGATCGACCGCGGTGGGCAGGCTGGCCAGGGTGTCCGAGATGTCCGTCACGGTGCTTGCTTCCCGGGCCGGCACCCGGGCAAACGTCGGAATTCGAGCACCTTACCGGGCCGAACCGGGACGAGCGCCCTCAACCGCGACCGAAGGCCGCAGGGCTCGCGGGCGGCACGCGGGTGCCGGCCCCGTCACCGGGGCCGGCACCCGCGCCGGGCGGTACGGGGTCAGGGAGTGAACACGGCCAGGTGGAACGGCCGGTCCGCGGGCGCGCCGGTGGAGTCGTACGTCTGCACGAAGACCCCGTTCGGCGTGGCCAGCCGCGGCGCGACCGAGATCTCGCCGGCCGGCGGGATGCAGCACGAGTCCGTGGTGCCGATGGTGGCCACGAAGGCGGCACTGGTCAGGCTGCGGTTGAAGATGACCTGGTACTGGCCGGGGCCGTACTTGGTCGCGGAGACGGCGTCCCGCGAGCGGAGCAGGGTGCCGGCGCTGCTGACGACGGCGAAGGACGTCGAGCCGTTGACGTAGGAGGGGCTCACCCCCTTCTTCATCGCCGCCTTGGCCGCCGCCGCCTCGGCCACCGTCGGCTGCGGCTGTCCGGACGGCGCGACGGCGCTTCCACCCGGCTGCCCGGTCTGGGCCGCGGGCCTGGCCGCCGTGGTGGTCTGGGCGGCGGCGATCCCGCCGCCGGCCAGCGTCAGCACCAGCGCGCCGAACGTGACCGCGACCGCCCTACGGGAAATGATTCTTGCCATGACAGGTCCCCCTTGTTGACCGTGTCGACACGACCGACCCGCGAAACAACGAGCCGGCTTTATCCGAGCCTGCCAGCACCGAAAAATGTCGCTGAAGCGACCACCGTCAAGCCGGCTGAAGAAGCACCCACACCCGCCTTGAGCAGCTATTACTCCCTGAGAATCGGGGCTGGAACCAGGTGGAAAGTAGCACCGGCAAAAGCGCGGGGTCAATGGCGGAAGGCGGCGTTTCAGACTGTTCCAGCCCAGCCCACAAATTGCGAAACATGAACGCTCGACAATTCACGATGCCCGCCGCTCCGGCACGGGCGGCGTCGCCGGTCGCGCCCTGCCGCTACGGTGTCGACGTGCTCACCCACGCCGACACCCCCGCCCGACCGGCCGCTCGCGCCGCCCGGACCCGGGCCTGGCTGTGCTGGCTCGCCGTCGCCCCCGGGGTGGTGTGGGCGGCGGTGCGCCTGCCCGGCCTCGAACGGGGGCCGGCGGTGCAGGCGGTCGCCTTCACCCCGTACGTCGCCGCCTGGACGCCCGTGCCGCTGCTGCTCGCGCTCGCCCTGCGGCGGCGCTGGCCGGCGGCGGTCGCGGCCCTGGTCGCGGCGGCGCTGATCGCCGTGGTCGTGCCCCGGGCCGTGCCGTCGGCGCAGCCGCCGGCCGGCGGGCCGACGCTGCGGGTGCTCACCGCCAACCTGCTGGCCGGCGCCGCCGACGCCGGCACCGTCGTCGGGCTGGTGCGCGACCTGCGGGTCGACGTGCTGGCCGTGCAGGAGTTCACCCCGGGCGCGGCGGCCGAGCTGGACCGGCTCGGCCTGGCCGCCCTGCTGCCCCACCGGCAGCTCAACCCGCAGGTCGGCACCGTCGGCTCGGGGCTCTACGCCCGCTTCCCGATCGCCGGGGGCGGCATCCGGCAGCACCGCGGCGGCTGGGGCTTCACCCAGGCGTACGGGACGATCACCCCGCCCGGCGGGCCGCCGGTGCGGGTCGAGTCGGTCCACCCGTCGGCCCCGTACGCGCTGGACCAGGTCGGCTTCTGGCGCGCCGACCTGGCGGCGCAGCCGCCGGCCACCCCCGATGCGGGGCTGTCGATCCTCGCCGGGGACTTCAACGCCACCCTCGACCACGCCCCGCTGCGCGACCTGCTCGCCACCGGGTACGTCGACGCGGCCGACGCCACCGGCACCGGGCTCGTCGGCACCTGGGGGCCGTACGACGGCGACCCGATCCCGCCGGTGACGATCGACCACGTGTTGGCGGACCGGCGGATCGCAGTCCGGTCCGTGTCGGTGCGCGCGGTGCCGGGCAGCGACCACCGCGCGGTCCTCGCCGAGCTGCGCCTGCCCGCCGCCTGAGCCTCGCGCCGCGCCGCCCCGCGCCGCGCCGCGCCGCCTGCGGTGGCGAGAAGGGGACCCTTCTCTACCGCAGGCGTTAACCGGGGGCCCCTCCTTACACGCGGGCGCGGTCCAGGCCGTAGGTGAGGGCGTCGACGAGGGCGTGCCAGGACGCCTCGACGACGTTGGGGTGCACGCCGACCGTGGTCCAGTCGCGGCCCGCCCCGTCGGCCGTCTCCACCAGCACCCGGGTCACCGCGCCGGTGCCGTGGCTGCCCTCCAGGATGCGCACCTTGTAGTCGGCCAGCTCGAAGTCGCGCAGCTCCGGGTAGTGCCGGGACAAGCCGACCCGCAGCGCCTCGTCGAGGGCGTTGACCGGGCCGTTGCCCTCGGCCGTGGCGATCAGCCGCTCGCCGCGTACCCGGATCTTGACGGTGGCCTCGGAGACCACCGAGCCGTCCTCCCGGTGCTCGACCAGCACCCGGTAGGACTCCAGGGCGAACGGCCGGGCCGGGGCGGCGTCGGGCAGCTCGGAGCGGACCAGCAGCTCGAACGAGGCGTCGGCGGCCTCGAAGGACCAGCCGCCGGCCTCCAGCTCCTTGACCCGCCTGGTCACCCGGGACAGGGTCTCCGGATGGCCGGCCAGGTCCAGGCCCAGCTCGCGGCTCTTCAGCTCGACGCTGGCCCGGCCGGCCATCTCGGTGACCAGGATCCGCATGTCGTTGCCCACCACGGTCGGGTCGACGTGGTTGTAGAGCAGCGGATCCACCTTGATCGCGCTCGCGTGCAGCCCCGCCTTGTGGGCGAAGGCGGCGGCCCCGGCGTACGCCTGGTGGGTGTCGGGGGCGATGTTGGCGATCTCGGCGATGGCGTGGGAGACCCGCACCATCTGCTCCAGGCAGCCCTCCGGTAGGACCGGCAGCCCGAGCTTGAGCTGGAGGTTGGCGGCGACGGCGAAGATGTCGGCGTTGCCGGGGCGCTCGCCGTAGCCGTTGGCGGTGCCCTGCACGTGCCGGACGCCGGCCTCGACGGCGGCGATGGTGTTGGCCACCGCGCAGGCGGTGTCGTTCTGGGCGTGCATGCCCAGGCGGGCGGGGTCGACCCCGGTGCGGGCGGTCAGGTCGGCGATCGCCGCGCTCACGTGGGACGGCAGCATGCCGCCGTTGGTGTCGCAGAGCACCATCACCTCGGCCCCGGCGGCCAGGGCGGTCTGCACGACCTCCGCGCCGTACGCGGGGTCGTTGCGGTAGCCGTCGAAGAAGTGCTCCCCGTCGACGAAGACCCGACGCCCTTCGGCGACGAGGTGGCGCACCGTGTCCCGGATCATCGCCAGGTTCTCCTGCGCGGTGGTGCGCAGCGCCCGCTCGACGTGCCGCAGGTCGGCCTTGGCGACCAGCGCGACGGCCGGCGTCTGCGCGTCCAGCAGCGCCCGCACCTGCGGGTCGTCGGCGACGGCGACGCCGGCCTTGCGGGTGGCCCCGAACGCGACGAGCAGGGCGTTCTTCAGGTCGAGCTCGGTGCGGGCCCGGCGGAAGAACTCGGTGTCCTTGGGCACCGCGCCCGGCCAGCCGCCCTCGATGAAGCCCACCCCGAACTCGTCGAGCAGCCGGGCCACGGCGAGCTTGTCGACGACCGAGTAGGTGAGCCCCTCGCGCTGGGCGCCGTCGCGCAGCGTCGTGTCGTACAGCTGGAACGTCATGGGGAGTCCTTTCGGGCACGGACGGGACGGGGTACGGCGGCGGAGGGGGACCAACAAAAAGACCCCCCGCGGATGCGGGAGGTCTGCGCGCTCGGCGAGTCGGTTGCCGGGCGCGCTAGCTGCCAATAATGGCGACGGTGCTGGTCACGGTCGCCACTCTGCCACCCGCACCCGGGTTTCGGGAGGAACAATCCACATACCGGGACGGTCACGGAGGGTTGCATACCGCAGGGCGGGCCCCACCCGGGGCGGAACGCGCCGTCGGTGATCGACTTCACAAGTCATCCGGCCGCTATCGAGCCGAAACACCGCTGCGGCAGTATCTGGAACCGATCAAGTTACCGGCCCCGTGCCGCTGCCAAGGAGGACCCCGTGCTCACTGTCGGTGACCGCTTTCCCGAGTACGAGCTGACCGCCTGCGTCTCGCTGGACGCCGACCGGGCGTTCGAGTCGATCAACCACAAGTCGTACGAGGGCAAGTGGCGGGTGGTCTTCTTCTGGCCGAAGGACTTCACGTTCATCTGCCCGACGGAGATCGCCGAGTTCGGCCGGCTCAACGGCGAGTTCGCCGACCGGGACGCCCAGGTGCTCGGCGTGTCGGTGGACAACGAGTTCGTCCACTACGCCTGGCGCAAGGACCACCCCGACCTGCGTGAGCTGCCGTTCCCGATGCTCAGCGACATCAAGCGCGAGCTGACCGACGCCTGCGGCGTGCTCGGCGCCGACGGCGTGGCCCAGCGGGCCACCTTCATCGTCGACCCGGACAACGAGATCCAGTTCGCCATGGTGACCGCCGGCTCCGTCGGCCGCAACGTCTCCGAGGTGCTGCGCGTGCTCGACGCCCTCCAGACCGACGAGCTGTGCCCGTGCAACTGGAACAAGGGCGGCGACACCCTCGACGCCACCAAGCTGCTCGCCGGGGCCGGGGCCTGACGATGGGCCTCGACGCGATCAAGGCGGCCCTGCCCGAGTACGCCAAGGACATCAAGCTCAACCTGGGCTCCACCGTCGGCGCCTCCACGCTCAAGCCGGAGCAGGCGTGGGGCACGGCGCTGGCCTGCGCCGTCGCCGCCCGCAACCCGGTCGTGCTGCGGGAGATCGCCGCCGAGGCGGCCGGCCACCTCACCGCCGAGGCGGTCGAGGCCGCCAAGGGCGCCGCGACGATCATGGCGATGAACAACGTCTACTACCGGGCCAAGCACCTCATCGGCGACGAGAACTACGCGTCGATGCCGGCCCGGCTGCGGATGCAGATCATCGCGCGGCCGGGCGTGGAGAAGGGCGACTTCGAGCTGTGGTGCCTCGCCGTCTCGGCGATCACCGGCTGCGGGGTCTGCCTGGAGTCGCACGAGAAGACCCTGCGCGCCGCCGGGTTCACCCGGGAGCAGGTGCACGAGGGGCTGCGCATCGCCGCCGTCGTGCACGCCGCCGCCGTGGCCCTCGACGCGCAGGCCGCGCTCGCCTGAGCCGTACGCCCGGGACACCCGCCGACGCCGCACCCCGCGGCCCGGCGGGTGTCCGCGTGTAGGCGGCCCGGGGCCCGGGTAGGTGGTCGTTCGGGGACGACCCCGCCGAGACGATCCCTCTCAGACGACCACGACGGTCGGGGCAGGAGCACCCATGGACAGGCTCGACCCGCACGCCGCCACCGGCACGCCCGACCCGATGCGGCACGGCGACCAGGGCGCGATCGCCGGCGGCGCCCCCGCCGGGGCGTTCGACCCGTGGAGCTACCGCGACCGGCCCTCGGTCGCCGACGCCGACCTCGTCGGCTACCACGTCGAGGCCACCGACGGCGGCATCGGCAAGATCGACAGCGCGAGCCACGAGGTCGGCGGCAGCTACCTGGTGGTCGACACCGGCCCCTGGATCTTCGGCAGGAAGGTCATGCTGCCCGCCGGCACGGTCAACCACGTCGACCACGACGCCCGCACCGTGCACGTCGACCGGACGCGCGACCAGATCAAGGCCGCCCCCGAGTACGACGAGGACAGCCACGGCGACCCGGCGTTCCGCGACCGGCTCGGCGGCTACTACGACGAGAGCTACGGCAACCTGCCCCCGGGCACCGCCCGCTGAGCCGCCGCCCGCCGCGGTGGCGGTGCCGGTGCGGCGCTCGCCATGGTGGCCACCGCCCGCCGTGCCCGGCGGCGCTCGCCGCGCCGGCCACCGCCCGCCGTAACCGGCGGCGCTCACCGCGACGGCCACCGCCCGCCGTGACGGCCGGTGGGGTTCCGACCCACCGGCCGTTACCTTGTCAGCGTGGACGCGACCGAGGACAAGCGCAGGATCCCCTTCACCGCCCTGTTCAACTTCCGCGACGTCGGCGGCTACCCGGCCGGCGACGGGCGCACGGTCCGCTGGGGCCGGCTCTACCGCTCCGACTCCCCGCACCGCATCGACGGCCCCGACCGGGACGCGTTCGTCGCCCTCGGCGTGCGCACCGTGATCGACCTGCGCCGCCCGACCGAGGTGGCCCGGGACGGCCGGGTGCCGGAGCTGCCCGGGCTCGCCTACCGGCACATCCACCCGGAGCACGCCGACTGGGCGGAGGCCCAGTACGAGCCCGGGGCCAGCCTCGCCCGCTTCCTCGCCGACCGGTACGCCGACCTCGCCGGCACCGGCGCGGCCGGGCTCGCCGAGGCGGTCGGGCTGATCGCCGACAGCGCTGCCGAGCCGGTCGTCGTGCACTGCGTGGCCGGCAAGGACCGCACCGGCATCGTCTGCGCGCTGACCCTGTCGGCGCTGGGCGTGAGCGACGCCGACATCGCCGCCGACTACGCGCTGAGCACCGAGGCGTCGCAGCGGTTCAGCGCCTGGGTGGCCGCCACGATGCCGGACGCCCGGGAGCTGCCGGCGCCCTATCTGGCCTCGCCCGCCGAGGCGATGACGCTGTTCCTGGCCGAGCTGCGGGAGGGGCACGGCTCGGCGGAGGGCTACCTGCGGCACGCCGGCGTCACCGACGCCCAGCTCGCCGCGCTCCGCGCGCACCTGCTGACCTGAGCCGCACCACCCCCGCTCCGGCGGGAGTGAGAAGGGGCCCCTTCTCTACGCCAGGTGTTAAGAAGGGGCCCTTCCTTGCACCTACAGGCGGGTGACCCAGCCGTGCGGGTCGGCGGCCCGGCCGCGCTGGATGTCGACCAGCCGCTGCTGCAACGCCGTGGTCACCGGGCCCTGCCCGCCGTCGGCGACGGCGAACTCGCCGTCGGGGTACTTGACCCGGCCGATCGGCGTGATCACGGCCGCCGTGCCGCAGGCGAACGCCTCGCGCAGCCGGCCGCTGGCCGCGTCGGCCTCCCAGTCGGCGAAGCTGACCGGCCGCTCCTCGACCCGGTGGCCGGCCTCGGCGGCCAGGGTGAGCAGCGCGTCCCGGGTGATGCCGGGCAGGATGGTGCCGGTCAGCGGCGGGGTGACGAGGGTGTCGTCGTCGTAGACGAAGAAGACGTTCATCCCGCCCAGCTCGTCGACGTAGCGGCGCTCCACCGCGTCGAGGAAGACGACCTGGTCGCAGCCGGCCTCGATCGCCTCGGCCTGGGCGGCGAGCGAGGCGGCGTAGTTGCCGCCGCACTTGGCCGCGCCGGTGCCGCCGGGGGCGGCGCGGGTGTAGTCCGGCGAGACCCAGACCGTGACCGGCTTGGCCCCGCCCGAGAAGTACGACCCGGCCGGGGAGGCGATCACCACGTAGAGGTATTCGTTGGACGGCCGGACGCCGAGGAAGACCTCGCTGGCGATCATGAACGGGCGCAGGTAGAGGCTGGCCCCGTCGCCCTCGGGGATCCAGTCCCGGTCGATGTCGACGAGCCGGCGCAGCGAGTCGACGAACAGCTCCGGCGGCAGCTCCGGCATCGCCATCCGGCGGGCCGAGTCGACGAACCGGGCGGCGTTGGCCTCCGGCCGGAACATGGTGATCGACCCGTCGGCGAGCCGGTACGCCTTCAGCCCCTCGAAGATCTCCTGCGCGTAGTGGAGCACGGCGGAGGCCGGGTCCATCGGGATGGGCCCGCGCGCCTCGACCCGGGCGTCGTACCAGCCCTTGCCCTCGGCGTAGCGGATCGTGACCATGTGGTCGGTGAAGACGCGGCCGAACCCCGGGGCCGCGAGCAGGGCCGCCCGTTCGACGGCGGATACCGGCGTGGGATTCGGACGGATCTCGAAGTCGAGCATGTCACCACCGCTCATCGCGCGTGCCTCCCTGGGGAACGACGGCGCGCGGGACCGCACGCCGGGGGAAAGTGCTGCCAGAAACCTACCCCGAACGCTCGTTCAGCGGGTAGCGCCAACCGACGGGCGGTGGCCTCCGACAGGGTGCCGGCGGTGCCGGCCGGTCACCGGGTGCTCGCGACGGCCCCGGCGGCTCAGGCCACCGCGTAGCCGGCGAGCCGGTCGCCTACCTCGGCGGTGCGCAGCGGTACGCCGGCCGTGCGGTTGGCCAGCTCCGTGCCGACGGCGGCGGTGACCCGGGCGGCGGCCTCGGCGTGCCCGAGCTGGTCGAGCAGCAGGGCGGCGGAGAGCACGGCGGCGACCGGGTCGGCGACGCCCTGGCCGGCGATGTCCGGCGCGGAGCCGTGCACCGGCTCGAACATCGACGGGTACGCCCCGGACGGGTTGATGCAGCCGCTGGCGGCCAGCCCGATCCCGCCGGTGACGGCGGCGGCGATGTCGGTGAGGATGTCGCCGAAGAGGTTGTCGGTGACCACCACGTCGTAGCGCTGGGGCTGGGTGACGAGGAACATCGCGGCGGCGTCGACGTGCTGGTACTCCGTGGTGACGTCGGGGTGCTCGGCGGCCACGGCCTCGAAGGCGCGGGCCCACAGCGACCCGGCGTGGGTCAGCACGTTGGTCTTGTGCACCAGGGTCACCTTGCGCCGCTCGCGGCGCGCCGCCCGGGCGAACGCGTCGCGGATGACCCGCTCCACGCCGTGCCGGGTGTTCAGGCTCTCCTCGGTGGCCACCTCGGCCGGGGTGTCCCGGTGCAGGGAGCCGCCGGCGCCGGCGTAGAGCCCCTCGGTGCCCTCGCGGACCACGACCAGGTCGACCTCGCCCGGCTTGACGCTGGCCAGCGGGCCGGCCACGCCCGGCCACAGCCGGGAGGGGCGCAGGTTGACGTACTGGTCGAAGGCGAAGCGGAGCTTGAGCAGCAGGCCCCGCTCCAGCACGCCCGGCGGGACCGTCGGGTCGCCGACCGCGCCGAGCAGGATGGCGTCGTGCCCGGCCAGCTCGGTCAGCACCGACTCCGGCAGCACCTCGCCGGTGCGGTGGTAGCGGGCCGCGCCGAGGTCGTAGGCGGTGGTCTCCACCCCGGGGAGCACGGCGTCGACGACCTTGAGGGCCTGCGCGACCACCTCGGGTCCGATCCCGTCCCCGGCCACCACCGCGATGCGTGCCACGTCGTCAGCTCCCTCACCTCGTCGTCTCCGCCCAACGGTACGGCCCCGTCCCGCCTCCCGGTACGAGCCTTCCACAATTCGGGAAAGCGGAATGCACAGCAGGCTCCCAGGTGAGATTCATGGTGCGGTCAACTTCCCTGCGTAGGGTCGGTGGCGAACGGGTCACGGGGGCCCGGACGGGTGGTCGCCGCGGTGCCGCGGCACCGTCAGCGAAGGAGCGGCAGGATGCGCATCGACGAGCAGCCTCGGCACCGCCGGGTCGACGAACAGCCGCGCACCCGCTGGGTCGACCAGTCGACGTTCGCCAGCCGCCGCCCCGACCTGCGGCTGGGCGCCCGCAGCCACCGCCTCGACCCCGCCGGTGGCGCCGCCGTCGACCGGATCGCCGTGCAGCACACCGTCCGGACCGGCACCGCCGAATACTCGCTGCTGCTCAACGCCCCGAGCTGGCTGGGCCGGCGCGGGGTCGGCGAGGCGCTGGCCGACGCCGTCGCCGAGCTGCGCGCCGTCGACCTCACCTACAGCCCGACCCGCCCCGACAGCCTGGTCTCCCGGCTGCGCCGGGGAGAGATCAGCCCCGAGTCGTACGCGCCGCTGACCGACCTGGTCGACCGGTGCGCCGCGATGCGGGCGGCCACCGACGGCTGGTTCGACGCGTGGGCGGTGCCCGGCGGCTTCGACCCGGGCGGCCTGCTCGGCGGCTGGGCGGTGGAGCGGGCCGCGGCCCGGCTGCGCGCCGCCGGCATCCACGACTACGCCGTGGTCGCCGGCGCCGACCTCGTCGTCCGCGGCCACGCCCCGCACGGCGGCCCGTGGCGGGTGGCGGTGCACCACCCGACCGACCCCCGGCGCGCCCCGCTGGCGCTGGAGATGACGGCCGGGGCGGTGGGGACCTCCGGGGTGACCGGCCGGCGGGGACACGTGGTCGACCCGCACACCGGGGAGCCGGCCGACCAGCTCGACGCGGCCACCGTGATCGGCCCGGACCTGGCCGTGGCCGACGCCTACGCCACCGCGCTCTACGCCGCCGGCCCGGCGGGGCTGGCCTGGTTCCGCAACGGATCGGACTACCGGGCGCTGTTCGCCCACCGCCGGCGCTGAGCCGGCCTCGACGCCGGGCCCGCCGCCGGGTGAACCGGCACGACCCACCGGTCGCGGGCCGCCGCCACCCGCGCCGGCCGGCTTTCGCATCCCGGCCGCCGGGTGGTCGGCGATCGGCCCCCACGGTCTCGGCAACGACCGTGGGGGCCGATCAGCGACGAGTGCGCGTGGCTCGCGCAATCGAGGGGTGCGGGACCGGCCGGGCCCGAGGTCAGACCACGCCACCCGAAGACGGGCCGACGACCGAACTCAGCCAGTGACCGCACGAGTACGCTAGCGAATCGACGCAACTCGACGCAAGAGTCTCCACAGCGGACCGTCCCGGAGGGACGTTCGGAACTTTCCCCGTTCACCTGCGGTGGGGTCGCGGTGACTTCCCGGGCCCAAGATGGCACGCTGTCCGCCGTGAGTTTCGATCTGAGCGTGTGGGCCCTCCCGGACGGGGCCACGCCCGCGGACGTGCGGGCAGCGGTGCAACGGTGCCGGCAGGGGCAGCACGGCGAACGTTACCCGGACCCGCGGGTCGTCGCCTTCTACCGGGCGATCACGGCCAGCTATCCCGACCGGCCGGCCGGCCCGGGTTCACCGTGGGAGGTCGTGCCGCTGCACGCGGCGAACGACCACATCGAGATGAACCTCAACCCCGCCTGCGAGGACCAGGTGCTGCTCGACATCGAGCGGCTGGCCGGCGAGTACGACCTGATGCTCTTCGACTACCAGGACGGCTCGGTCTATCCGCCGCCCGCCCGCACCCGGCGCTGACCCGTCCGCTCCCGCCCGTCCGCCCATCCGAACGACACGATCCGACGCCGTCCGACACGACGCGGGGCCCGGCCGATCCGGCCGGGCCCCGCGGTCGTCCCGGGTGGACCGTGCGCGACGGTCCACGGTGGACGGATGCCTACTCGTCGCGCAGGTCCGCGGCGCTGGCCGCGGTCGCGCCGATCGAGTCGGCCGCCGAGGTGAGCAGGTCGGCGCCGAGGGCCTGGTCGACCGTGAGGGTCATCAGGGTCTCGCCGCCGGCCTCCCGGCGGGCCACCTGCATCGCGGCGATGTTGATGCCGGCCTCGCCGAGCAGCGTGCCGACGGTGCCGACCACGCCCGGACGGTCCACGTAGCGCAGGAAGAGCAGGATGCCCTCCGCGCCGATCTCCACGTCGAAGCCGTCCACCTCGGTCAGCTTCAGCACGTCGCGGGCGCCCGCCGCGGCGACCGTGCCGGAGACGCTGACCGTGCGGCCGTCGGGCAGCGCGCCGCGGACCGTCACCAGGGTCGGGTGGTCGGTCGTCTCGGCCTGGCTGGCCAGGTTGACCTCGACGCCCCGCTCGGCGGCCAGGTGCGGCGCGTTGACGTAGGTGACCTGCTCCTCGACCACCGAGCTGAACAGGCCCTTGGTCGCGGCGAGCTTGAGCACCGACACGTCGTGGGCGACGGCCGCGCCGCGCACCTCGACGGTGACGCTGGCGGCCACCCCGCCGGCCACGGCGGTGAACGCCCGGCCCAGCTTCTCGGCCAGCGGCAGCAGCGGGCGGATGTCCTCGGCGACGACGCCGCCGGCCTGGACGTTGACCGCGTCCGGCACGAACTCGCCCTGGAGGGCCAGCTTCACGCTCTTGGCCACGGCGAGGCCGGCCTTGTCCTGCGCCTCGGCGGTGGACGCGCCCAGGTGCGGGGTGGCCACCACGTTGTCGAAGGCGAACAGCGGCGAGGAGGTGCACGGCTCCTTGGCGTACACGTCGACGCCCGCGCCGCCGACGCGGCCCTCGGCGATCGCGTCGGCGAGGGCCTGCTCGTCGACCAGCCCGCCCCGGGCGGCGTTGACGATCCGCACGCCCGGCTTGACGATCGACAGCTCCTTCTCGCCGATCAGGCCCACGGTCTCCGGGGTCTTCGGCAGGTGGATCGAGATGAAGTCGCTCTCCCGCAGCAGCTCCTCCAGCCCGACCAGGCGCACGCCGAGCTGGGCGGCGCGGGCCGGCTGGATGTAGGGGTCGTACGCGATCAGCCGGGTGCCGAAGGCGGCCATCCGGGACGCGAAGAGCACCCCGATGCGGCCGAGGCCGACGACGCCCACGGTCTTGCCCTGCACCTCGACGCCGGTGTACTTGGACCGCTTCCACTCGCCGGCCTTGAGCGCGGCGCTGGCGCTGGCGGTGTTGCGGGCCACGGCGAGCAGCAGCGCGACGGCCTGCTCGGCGGCGGAGACGATGTTGGAGGTGGGGGCGTTGACGACCATGACGCCCCGCGCGGTGGCGGCCGGCACCTCGACGTTGTCCAGGCCCACACCGGCCCGGGCGACCACCTTCAGCCGCGGGGCGGCGGCGATCGCCTCGGCGTCGATCTGCGTGGCGCTGCGCACGATCACCGCGTCGGCCTCGGAGAGCGCGGAGAGCAGGGCCGGGCGGTCGGTGCCGTCGACGTGACGGACGTCGAAGTCGTGGGCGAGCACCTCGATGGCGGCGGGAGCGAGTTCTTCGGCGATCAGTACGACAGGATTCATCGGTCCTCGTAGAGGTCGTTTGGCGGTCGGCCGGGGCGACGGGGCGCCGCGCTGCGCCCTGCGCTGGTTCGTGCCATGGCCGTCAGGTGCCGGCTACGCACCTACCCGCGATCGTAGGGCGCGGGCCGCCCGGCGTGCCCCGGACGCTGGGGTGAGTGCCCTCACAAACCCGACATGTCAAGGGTGTTAAGGCTGGGTGAAATGACACGGCGACCCGCCCGACGCCGGGGAGAGCGTCGGGCGGGTCGCCGCGGTGCGGGCAGTGCTCAGGCGGTCTCGGTGATCGGCCGGTCGACCCAGCTCATCATGGACCGCAGCTTCTGGCCGGTCGCCTCGATCGGGTGCGCCGCGCCCTCGGCCCGCCACTTGGCGAAGTTGGGGCGGCCGTTGTCGTCCTCGGCGATCCACTCGCGGGCGAACTCGCCCGACTGCACCTCGGAGAGGATCTTGCGCATCTCCTCCTTGACCCGGGCGTCGACGACGCGCGGGCCGCGGGACAGGTCGCCGTACTCGGCGGTGTCGGAGACGCTGTAGCGCATCCGGGCGATGCCGCCCTCGTACATCAGGTCGACGATCAGCTTCAGCTCGTGCAGGCACTCGAAGTAGGCGATCTCCGGGGCGTAGCCCGCCTCGGTGAGCACCTCGAAGCCGGTCTGCACCAGCGCCGCCGCGCCGCCGCAGAGGACCGCCTGCTCGCCGAACAGGTCGGTCTCCGTCTCCTCCTTGAAGGTGGTCCGGATCGCGCCCGCCCGGGTGCCGCCGATGCCCTTGGCGTACGCCAGGGCCAGGGCGAACGCGGTGCCGCTGGCGTCCTGCTCGACGGCGACGAGGCAGGGCACGCCCTTGCCGTCGACGTACTGGCGGCGGACCAGGTGACCCGGGCCCTTCGGGGCGACCATCGCCACGTCCACGTCGGCCGGAGGCTTGATCAGGTCGTACCGGATGTTGAAGCCGTGGCCGAAGAAGAGCGCCTTGCCCGGGGCCAGGTTCGGGGCGATCGCCTCGGTGTAGAGGCCGCGCTGCGCGGTGTCCGGGGCCAGGATCATGATCACGTCGGCCTCGGCCGCGGCCTCCGCCGGGGTGAGCACCCGCAGGCCCTGCTCCTCGGCCTTGGGCCGGCTCTTCGAGCCCGCCGGCAGGCCGATCACCACGTCGACGCCGGAGTCGCGCAGCGACAGCGCGTGGGCGTGGCCCTGGCTGCCGTACCCGATCACCGCGACCTTCTTGGCCTGGATCAGGCCGAGGTCGGCATCGTCGTCGTAGTACACCTCAACGCTCATTGACTTCCCTTTCGTACGGCGGCCCGGGTGTGGCCCGTCGTGGCTTGTGCGGTCGGTGGTGCGGGGGATCAGGCGGCCCGCAGAGCCGGGCCCGCGGTGATCGAGCGCGAGCCGCGCCCGATCGCCACCGTCCCGGACTGGACCATCTCCTTGATCCCGTACGGTTCGAGGTCGCGCAGCAGCGCGTCCAGCTTGTCGGGGGTGCCGGTGGCCTCGATCGTCAGCGTGTCGGGCGCGACGTCGACGACCCGGGCGCGGAACAGGTTGACCGTCTCCAGCACCTGGCTGCGGGCCGCGCGGTCGGCGCGGACCTTGACCAGCAGCAGCTCCCGGGCGACCGAGACCTGCGCGTCCAGCTCGACGATCTTGAGCACGTTGACCAGCTTGTTGAGCTGCTTGGTGACCTGCTCCAGCGGGGACGACTCGGCGTTGACCACGATGGTGATCCGCGAGACGTCGGGGTTCTCGGTCTCGCCGACGGCGAGGCTGTCGATGTTGAAGCCGCGCCGGGAGAACAGCCCGGAGACCCGGGCCAGGACACCCGGCTTGTTCTCCACCAGCACGGAAAGCGTGTGCATCGTCATGGCAGTGCCTCTCTTGTCATGCCCTCATGGCCCTCGCTGCGCTCGGTGCATTCGGTCATGACTAGATGTCGTCCTCGTCGAAGGCCGGGCGGACGCCGCGGGCGAACATGATCTCGTCGTTGCTGGTGCCGGCGGCGACCATCGGCCACACCATCGCGTCCTTGCCGACCACGAAGTCGATCACGACGGGGGCGTCGTTGATCGCCATCGCCGCCTCGATGGTCTTGTCGACGTCGGCGGCGTTCTCGCAGCGCAGGCCGACGCAGCCGAGGGCCTCGCCGAGCTTGACGAAGTCGGGGATGCGGTGCTTGTGGGTGCCCAGCTCGGTGTTGGAGTAGCGCTCGTTGTAGAACAGCGTCTGCCACTGCCGGACCATGCCGAGGTTGCCGTTGTTGATCACGGCGATCTTGACCGGGATGCCCTCCAGCGCGCAGGTGGCCAGCTCCTGGTTGGTCATCTGGAAGCAGCCGTCGCCGTCGATCGCCCAGACCACCGTGTCCGGCCGGCCCACCTTGGCGCCCATCGCGGCCGGGACCGCGTAGCCCATCGTGCCGAGGCCGCCGGAGTTGAGCCAGGTGCCCGGCTTCTCGTACGAGATGAACTGCGACGCCCACATCTGGTGCTGGCCGACGCCCGCCACGTAGACGGCGTCCGGGCCGGCGATCTTGCCCAGCCGCTCGATCACGTACTGCGGGGAGAGGGTGCCGTCGGCCGGCTCCTCGTAGCCCAGCGGGTAGCGCTCGCGCAGGTCGTCGAGCTGGGTCCACCAGTCGCCCAGGTCGGCCGGTCGCCCGGCGGCCCGCTCGGTGGTGACCGCCGCGATCAGCTCCTCGATCACGTGCTTCGCGTCGCCGACGATCGGCACGTCCGCGTGCCGGTTCTTGCCGATCTCGGCCGGGTCGATGTCGGCGTGCACGACCGTCGCGTCCGGGGCGAAGGAGTCCAGCTTGCCGGTCACCCGGTCGTCGAACCGGGCCCCCAGCGCCACGATCAGGTCGGCCTTCTGGAGGCCGTAGACGGCCGCCACGGTGCCGTGCATGCCGGGCATGCCCAGGTGCTGCCGGTGCGAGTCGGGGAACGCCCCGAGCGCCATCAGCGTGGTCACCACCGGGATGCCGGTCAGCTCCGCCAGCCGGCGCAGCCCCTCGGTGGCCCCGGCCTTGAGCACGCCGCCGCCGACGTAGAGCACCGGCCGGCGGGCGCTGGTCATCAGCCGGGCCGCCTCGCGGATCTGCTTGCCGTGCGGGTGCAGGGTCGGCCGGTAGCCGGGCAGGTCCAGCATCGGCGGCCAGGAGAACGTGGTCTGCGCCTGGAGGACGTCCTTCGGGATGTCGACCAGCACCGGGCCGGGACGGCCCGTCGAGGCCAGGTGGAACGCCTCGGCGAGCACCCGCGGGATCTCCTCGGCCGTCTGGACCAGGAAGTTGTGCTTGGTGATCGGCAGGGTGATGCCCTGGATGTCCGCCTCCTGGAAGGCGTCCGTGCCGATCGACGGCCGCGCGACCTGGCCGGTGATCGCCACCATCGGCACCGAGTCCATGTACGCGTCGGCGATCGGGGTGACCAGGTTCGTCGCGCCCGGGCCGGAGGTGGCCATGCAGACGCCGACCCGGCCGGTGGCCTGGGCGTAGCCGGTGGCGGCGTGGCCGGCGCCCTGCTCGTGCCGGACCAGGATGTGCCGGACGGTGGAGTCGTAGAGCGGGTCGTACGCCGGCAGGATCGCCCCACCCGGGATGCCGAAGACGACGTCGACGCCGAGCGCCTCCAGGGACCGCACGAGGGAACCGGCCCCGGAGAGCTGGACCGGCTCGGGCTGCCGTACGGCCGGGGCGGCCGGGACGGCGGCGGCGCGGCCGGTCGCCGCGGCGTCGGTCGCGGGCTCGGCGCCGGCGCGGGCCCGGCGGGCGGAGTGGGCAAGTGTCTCTGGCGTGGGTCTCGTCATTGCGGTTCAGGCCTTCGGCTGGAGTGGCTGGTGCTCTGCGGGCGTGCGGCGCGGGCGGGTGCCCGCCCCGATGCGATGGGTCCGATGGCAATAAAAACGGCCCTCGTGCAGACATGCACGGGGCCAGCGCACTCTCGACGACGGAGAGTGCGCTCAGGTAAGTACTCGCGGAGACCGGTTCGACGACATGCGGTCAAGCCTGCCGCATCTCACGCGATGAGTCAACTGATCCCACATTTTGGTTAACGGATGTCGGCGCGTCCTGCCCCGCCGCGCCGCCCGCACCCCCCGCGAGCTGCGCGGACCCGTCCCAGTCGGCCCGTGGGGCGGGCCCCTCCCAGTCCGCGCGCTGGGCGGGCAGACGCGCCGGCCGCACCGGGGCCGGCGGCCCGGCCGGGGCCGCCGGGGCCGGCACCGGGGAACGGCGCGCCCCGGACGACGTCGCCGCCTCCAGCATCGCCTCCAGGTGCTCGGCCGGCACCCCCCAGCCGAAGAGCGCGCCCTGGCCGAACCGGCAGCCGGCGGCGACCACGGCGGCCAGCTCGGTGGGGTTGGTCACCCCCTCGGCGATCACCTCCAGCCCGAGCTGGTGCCCCAGGCGCATCACGATGTCCACCATCGGGGCGAAGGGCGGGCCGTCCGCGCCGGCCGGGCGGACCGGCTCGTGCTCGGCCACCAGCCCGTGATCGATCTTGAGGATGTCGATCGGCAGCCGGCGGAGCTGGCCGAGTGACGAATATCCCGCGCCGAAGTCGTCGAGGGCGATCCGGACGCCGGTGCGCCGCAGCGCGGTCAGCCGCCGGATCAGCTCGTCGAGGTCGGTGGCGACGGCGTGCTCGGTGACCTCCAGCACCAGCCGCTGCGGCGGCACGTGGTGGGCACGCAGCGCGTCGGCGACCTGCACCACGTATTCCGGCGCGTGCAGTTCCCGGGGCGAGACGTTCACCGACACCCAGACGTCGTGCCCGTCGGCCAGCCAGCGGGAGAGCTGGTAGCACGCCTGGTGCAGCACCCACGCGCCGAGCTTGGCGATCATCCCGCACTCCTCGGCCAGCGGGATGAACTCGTCCGGGCGCACGTGGCCCAGCTCCGGGTGGTGCCAGCGCAGCAGCGCCTCCGCCCCCACCGGGCGCACCGAGGGCAACGACGCCACCGGCTGGAACACCAGCCGCAGCTCGTCGCGCTCGATCGCGCCGCGCAGCTCGTGCTCCACCGTCGTGCGGCGGCGCAAGAGCTTGTCGTACGCGCCGTCGTAGTGCTCGATCCGGTTCTTGCCGCGCTGCTTGGCGTAGCGCAGGGCCAGGTCGGCGTGGCGCAGCAGCAGCTCCGTGTCCGGCTCGTCGGGCAGCCCGGCCACCCCGATGCTCACCGACAGGAAGACCGGCCCGCCCGGCTGGTCGTACGGGTCGCCGAGCACCCCGAGCAGCCGCTCGGCGACCCGCCCCGCCTCGGCCGGGCGGCCCGGCACGAGCACCGCGAACTCGTCCCCGCCGAGCCGGGCGGCCAGGTCGTCGGGGCGCAGGTTGCCGCGCAGCCGCCGGCCCACCTCCGCCAGCACCTCGTCGCCCACGTCGTGCCCGCGCATGTCGTTGACGTTCTTGAAGCCGTCCAGGTCCAGCCCGAGCAGCACGCACGGGTCACCGGAGCCGGTCGCTTGGTGCAGGGCGCGCAGCAGCCCCCGCCGGTTGGCCAGGCCGGTCAGCGGGTCGGTGTGCGCCAGCTCGCGGAAGTGCGCCTCCCGCTCGGCCAGCCGGCCCGCGTAGCGGCGCACGTCGTGCAGGGCCAGGTATTGCCGGGCCACCAGCGCGAAGCCCTCCAGGCTGCCGGCGACGATGCCCAGCGCGTCGAACCGGCCGCCCTGGAGCAGGTGGTACATCGCGGAGGCGGCCATCGCGCCCATCGGCACGAAGGCGTACGCGCCGTCGGCGCCGATCAGGTCGACGTCGAGCTGCCCCGGCGGGTCGGCCCGGCGTACGACCAGCGCGGCGGTCAGCAGCCCCGCCGCGAGCAGCACGGCCCCCGCCAGCGCCATGCCCGGCACGGCCTGGCAGAGCCCGCCGGCGATGCCGAGCCCGCCGGAGGTCACCGCCGTGATCCCGGTGCCGAGCAGGGCCAGCCGGCGGCGGGGCCGGGCGGCCCGCAGGAGCACGATCAGGGTGAGCCCGGCGGTGAGCGCGACGCTGACGGTGGCCAGCAGGATCGGCGCGCAGGCCATCGGCGTGGCCGCGCCGAGCAGCCGGGTCGGCTCGGAGAAGAGCACCCAGCCCACGAACCAGAGCGCGGTGGCCATCGTCACACTGTCGAGGACCAGGCGGGCCGTCGCCGCGCGGGTCGCCCCCGCGCCGGGCAGCCGCAGCAGGCCCGCGCCGAAGGCGAGCGCGCTCGCCGCGACCCCGGCGGAGACCAGGGTGGCCCAGCCGGTGCGCTGCCCCTGGCGGTGGGCCAGGTGCTCGCCGGCCAGCGCCACGGCCAGCCCGACCGCGAGGCCGGCCACCGCGAAGCCCCCCGCCACGGCGACCAGCCCGGCGGCCCGCCCGCACTGGCGGCCGGAGCGCCGGGCGGAGACGACCAACAGGGCGGTCGCGCCGGCGGCGACGAGCCCGCTCAGCACCGCGACGGCGATCATGCCCGGGGGGAAGTGCACGCTCCCAACTGTGCCGGATGCCCGCTGCCCATGGGGGGCCGGGTGTGCAACTGTTGGGATACGGGGCCGCGCCCCGGCGGTTGCCCCTCCGACGGTGCAAGACTGGTACCCATGCCTGAGCTGCGGTCGAGGACCTCCACCCACGGTCGGACGATGGCCGGCGCCCGGGCCCTCTGGCGGGCCACCGGGATGACCGACGACGACTTCGGCAAGCCGATCGTCGCCATCGCCAACAGTTTCACCCAGTTCGTCCCCGGCCACGTACACCTCAAGGACCTCGGCGGCCTCGTCGCCGACGCGGTCGCGGAGGCCGGCGGGGTCGGCCGCGAGTTCAACACCATCGCCGTGGACGACGGCATCGCCATGGGCCACGGCGGCATGCTCTACTCGCTGCCCAGCCGCGAGCTGATCGCCGACGCGGTGGAGTACATGGTCAACGCGCACTGCGCCGACGCCCTGGTCTGCATCTCCAACTGCGACAAGATCACCCCCGGCATGCTGCTGGCCGCGCTGCGGCTCGACATCCCCACCGTCTTCGTCTCCGGCGGCCCGATGGAGGCCGGCAAGACCGTGGCGATCGAGGGCGTCGTCCACTCCAAGATCGACCTGATCGACGCCATGATCGCCTCGTCCAACGAGGCGGTCACCGACGACCAGCTCGGCGAGATCGAGCGGTCCGCCTGCCCGACCTGCGGCTCCTGCTCCGGCATGTTCACCGCCAACTCGATGAACTGCCTGACCGAGGCCATCGGCCTGGCCCTGCCCGGCAACGGCTCGACGCTGGCCACCCACGCCGCCCGCCGGTCGCTGTTCGTCGAGGCCGGGCGCACCGTCGTGGAGATCGCCAAGCGGTGGTACGACGGCGACGACTCCTCCGTGCTGCCCCGGCAGATCGCCAACCGGGCCGCGTTCGAGAACGCCATCGCCCTCGACGTGGCCATGGGCGGGTCCACCAACACGATCCTGCACCTGCTCGCCGCCGCGCGGGAGGCCGAGCTCGACTTCTCCGTCGCCGACATCGACGCCGTCTCCCGCCGGGTGCCCTGCCTGGCCAAGGTCGCGCCGAACTCCCCGAACTACCACATGGAGGACGTGCACCGCGCCGGCGGCATCCCCGCCATCCTCGGCGAGCTGGACCGCGCCGGGCTGCTGCACCGCGACGTGCACGCCGTGCACTCCCCCTCGCTGGCGCAGTGGCTCGCCGACTGGGACGTCCGCGGCGGCTCCGCCACCCCGGAGGCGATCGAGTTGTTCCACGCCGCCCCGGGCGGGGTGCGCACCACCGAGCCGTTCTCCACCACCAACCGCTGGTCGACGCTGGACACCGACGCGGCCGGCGGCTGCGTGCGCGACCGCGAGCACGCGTACAGCGCCGACGGTGGGCTGGCCATCCTGCACGGCAACCTCGCCCCGGACGGGTGCGTGGTGAAGACCGCCGGCGTGCCCGACGAGTGCCTGACCTTCCGCGGCCCGGCCAAGGTCTACGAGTCGCAGGACGACGCGGTCACGGCCATCCTGGCCAAGGAGATCGTCGCCGGCGACGTGGTGGTGATCCGCTACGAGGGCCCCAAGGGCGGGCCCGGCATGCAGGAGATGCTCTACCCCACCTCGTTCCTCAAGGGGCGCGGGCTGGGCCGCTCCTGCGCGCTGCTCACCGACGGCCGGTTCTCCGGCGGCACCTCCGGGCTGTCCATCGGGCACGTCTCCCCCGAGGCGGCCTCCGGCGGCCTCATCGCCCTGGTCGAGCCCGGCGACGAGATCGTCATCGACATCCCGGGCCGGTCCATCGAGCTGAACGTGCCCGACGACGTGCTGGAGGCGCGGCGCATCGCGCAGGAGAAGCGCCCCAGGCCGTACACGCCGGCCGACCGGCAGCGCCCGGTGTCGGCGGCGCTGCGCGCGTACGCGTCGATGGCCACGTCGGCCAGCGACGGCGCCTACCGCCGCGTCCCCGAGTGAGGTGAAAGGAGGGGCCCCTTGTTAACGCCTGGCGTATAGAAGGGGCCCCTCCTCACCACGCTCGGCGACGGGTGACCAGGGGCGAACAGATTCTCGCCCCGGACCACCGTTCGCCCGCTACGTGCCGCCGAACGGATCAGGCAGGAACAGGAACTCCTTGGCGAGGGCACGTACCTCGATCCACTCCGGGGCCGTCGACAGTGCCTCCGGTTCCCACAGGTACGCCTTCTCCGCACCGCTCATCAGGTCGAGCATTTCGTCGATGCGGCGGGCCAACTCGGCCTGTGCCGGATCGACGAGATCAGCCTCTTCCAACGGATCCAGGAGAGCGACCACGGCTTCGATCTGCAACGCCAGCTCGTCCGCCAAGCTGCCGGCGCCAGCCCTGCGCAGGTACTCCCGCTGGTCGTCCGGCGCCAGCGCGAGTCGGGCGACCACCCGCGTCAGCCCGCACAGCGCCGAGGTCACGCGAGCCGGGTGCAGGAGATCACTCGGGTCGTAGCTCGAGGCCTGATACATCGGATCGCCTCTCCAGACCGTTCGTGGTCAAAGCACTACAAGGCAGCGAAGCGGACCGGTTCCGCCAGGACCGCCGCCGCCCCGGGTAGGTCGGCGAGGCGCGCGGCGAGGGTCGCGCGGGCCAGGCGTTCCGGCAGCGCGACGCCGAACTTCAGCCCGGCGAGAGCCCGTGCGTTGACCTCGGGCAGGCAGATCCGCTGTCCCGCGTCGGCCACCAGTGAGCGCCACTGCGACCGGTCCAGGTCCGCGCGCAGCCGGATCATGTAGTCGTCGTACCGCTGCATCGGGTCGACGACCTCACTGAGCGTCGCGGCCAAGGTCGCGTTCGCCCGCAGCCCGGCCCACGTCCACCAGGTCAGGTCGCCGCCTTCGGCCCGGACTACAAGGCTGCCGCCCGGGTGCACCACGGCCGAGCGGTCGGCCCGTTCGGCCGCCAGCCGGTCCGTTGCCCTCCCGGTCAGCCGTACGGACGGATCGTCGCCCAGCAGGACGTCCCGCATCGTCCGGGTCAGCGGGTGGCTCCAGCCCACCCAGCCCGGGGACGTCCACCGCGCCCGGCCGCCGTCGTCGACCGGTTCGACGAAGCAGCGCCGCCGACGCCAGTCGACGTACGTGACCCGCCAGCTCCGCCCACCGAGCAGCAGCCGCCGATCGCCTCGTACCTCCTCGGTGAGCAGGCTCGGGTCGACCCGGCCGAGTTCCTGGCGACCGTGCAGCACGGTGAACTCCGGCGGGCCGGTGAAGACGGCGGTCATGTCCATGAAGTGCCGCCGGCCGAACCGTCGCTCCGCCTCCGGCCCGATGAACAGCAGTCCACCGTCGCTGTCGAGGTAGCCGTGGTCGACAAGGTGCCGGACGATCGGCTCGGCACCCGGCCCGAAGGGCGGCAGGCCGTTCCACGCCTGCGTCCAGAGGCGGTCACCGACCCGGTGTTCCTGCAGGCAGAGCGCGAGCACCTGTTGGGCGACGATGTGCCGGGGGTCTGGCGGCGGGACGACCGGCTCCACCCATCCTCGCCCCCAGAGCGACAGCAGCGCCGCCGCCCGGACCAGATCCTGCCCCGTACGACACAGGAAGAGGCAGTTTCGGGTGCTGCCCGGACGGCGGCCGGTGCGGCCGAGCCGCTGCAGGAACGACGCCACCGTGGCAGGCGCGTCGATCTGCACGACCCGGTCCAGGTCGCCCACGTCGATGCCCAGCTCCAGGGTGCTGGTGGAGACGATGACGCAGTCCCTGGCCTCGGCGAACGCCTGCTCGGAGCGGCGTCGCTCGTCGGCGGAGAGTGAGGCGTGCGACAGGAACGTGGTCACCCCCCGTTCCCGCAGCAGTTGGCCGAGTTCCTCGACGGTTTGCCGGGATTCGCAGAAGACCAGCCGCTTCTCCCCCGCGTGCAGGGCGGCGATCACCTTCGCGGCGTTGAACAGCGACCCGACGTAGTCGAGTTCCACGTCACCGGGCGGCGGGCCGGCAGCGGCGGAAGAGCCCGTGGCGGTGGAAGGCGCGGCAGCAGCGGAAAGGCCGGCAGCGGCGGGCACACCGGGGGCGACGACCCGCCCGGGGCGGCTGCCCGTCGCCGATCCCTGCAGCCAGGTCAGCAGGTCCGCCGGGTTGCCGACGGTCGCGGAGAGCCCCACCCGCTGCAGTGGCCGCCCGGCCACCCGGGTCAGCCTCTCCAGCACCGCGAGCAGGTGCCAGCCACGGTCGTCCCCGGCGAAGGCGTGCACCTCGTCGACCACCACCGCCCGCAGCCCGGCGAAGAAGCCCCGGTGGTCGACGTTGACGCTCACCAGCATCGCCTCGAGGGACTCGGGCGTGGTCAGCAGGATGTCGGGGCGTTGCCACAGCACCGCCCGGCGGGCGGCGGTGTGCACGTCGCCGTGCCACAGGGCCGCCGTGCGGCCCAACCAGCCGGCGTACCGCTCGATGCGGGGGTGCAGGTTGTTGAGCAGGGCCCGCAGCGGGCACAGGTAGAGCACCGAGGTGCCGGTCCAGCCGTCCCGCGCCATTCGGGACAGCAGAGGGAACGTGACCGCCTCGGTCTTCCCGCCCGCCGTCGGGGCGAGCAGCAGCGCGTCGTCGCCGTCGAGCAGCGGCCCGATCGCGGCCCGCTGCAACGGCCGCAGCTCGGGCCAGCCGAGGCTGTTGACGACGTGGTGCAGCAGCACGGGGTGCAGCAGCGCCTCGTCGTTCACAGGGTCAGGTCGACGTCGTCGGCCGACGCGGCGTTGCGCTCGACCGCCGTCAGCTCGTCCGACCGGAGCGTCAGCGCGTAGTGCTCCCGGGGGTTCCAGTCGGCGAACTGGTCCACCCGGTCGAAGACGTCGGCGACGAGCTTCTTGAGGTAGATGCGGGGGGCGACCCCGACCTGGCCGCCCAGCCGGCCGGCGACGGCGCGGGCGAGTTCCCCGAGATAGGCGTCGTCGGCGACCTCGCTCACCCGGGCGCTGCCGTAGATGTCGCGCACCCGCACCCCGAGCTGGACCAGGGCGGCCTCGGTGAAGCCGGGCAGGCGGAGCTGGGTGGCACGTGGGTTGTCCCAGCGCGGCTCCGGCCCGAAGTCGGTGGCGAGGCGCTGTGCCAGCGGCGCGAGCCGCTGCACGCCCTGCTGGCCGTCGAAGAACGCCGGGGTGCCGGTGATCAGCAGGAAGAGGCCGGGGAACCGGCCGGCGTAGATGTCGTCCACGAGTTGCCGCAGCGCGTTGAGGGCCTTGTCGCGGGCGTCCGACCGGACCCGCTGCAGGGTCTCGACCTCGTCGAGGACCAGGAGCAGGCCGGGGTGGCCGCTGTCCCGCAGCACCGTCAGCAGGCCCTGCAGGAAGCTGAGCGCCCCGAAGTGGTCGAGGTCGCCCTTGACCCCGGCGGCCCGCCTCGCCGAGGCCGCGACGTGGGGCTGGCCGCCTAGCCAGGCGGCCAGCCCGCCGGCGGTCACCTGGTCGCCGGTGGCGATCGCGGCGCGGTAGCCCCGCAGCGCCGCCGCGAACCCTGGGGTGCTGCGGGAGATGTCCGCGAGCCGGCGTTCGAGCAGCTCACCGACCGCCCGGTCGAGGCCGTCCGCGTCGGCCTCGGCGACCGTGCCTGCGGCCAGCACGTCCTCCTCCAGGGCGAAGATCCAACCGTCGAGTACGGGTCGCAGCGCGCTCGGCGCGAACTGCTCGGTGGTCAGTTGCTCGACGAGCCGGCGGTAGACCGTCTCCATCCGGTGCAGCGGCGTCTCCAGCTCGGAGACCTGCACCTCCGCCACCGCGAAGCCCCGGCGCTTCGCCCGCTCTCCGAGCCAGCGGGTGAAGAAGGTCTTGCCGGCCCCGTACTCACCCCGGACGGCCTTGAACACGCTGCCGCCGCCGGCCACCCGGGCCAGGTCCTCGTCGAGGGCGGTGGCGAAGCGGTCGAGCCCGACGGCGAGGGCGTCCAGGCCGTTGGCGGGCACCGCTCCCCGGCGGAGCGCGTCGACGATGTCCTTGCGCCGCCGGGCGCTCACCTCGACCGTCACGGGACCGCCAGCCCGAACTGCTCGACCATGAGGGCGATGTCGAGCTTGGCCGTCCGCCCGTCTGGGTCGAGGCTGAGCACGGGGTACCCCTCGACCTGCAGCAGGCGGCGCAGGACGGTGAACGTGCCGGTGACCCGGTGCACGGGTATCCCGGCCCTGGTCGCCAGGGTCTCCAGGGTCGCCCGCCCGTTGCCGGCGACGAGGGTGGCGACCATGGCGGCCACCCGCTCGTCGGGCAGGGGCGCGCGGGTGCCCCGACGGTCGGCGTAGACGGGGCTGGCCAGCAGCGCCGCCACGAGGGCCGCCGCCGAATCGGCCGGGGCCGGGGACGACGGGACCTGTGGGGAGGTCGGAGCGGACGGGGGCGGCGCGGTCGCGGCGACCGGGGCTGGCAGGTCGAACAGGCCCTCGTCCTGCACCGGCGGCCGGGCGGGGCGGCGGGCGGGGCGGCGGTTCTCCGTCGGCGCAGGCTCGGGGGAGGTCGTCTCCCCCGCCGCCTGGCGCAGCGGCTCCCGCCACCACTCCGGGCTGGACACCGGCGCGCCCGCCCACCCCGGCACGGCGTTCTCGTCGTGGGCGGCGAAGAGCAGCAGCGGGATCGCCGCCTCGGCAGGGGCTGCCCCACCGTGGTATCCGGCCTTGCGCGGGCCGTACCGCAGCTCCTCCCGCCAGGGCAGGATCACCTCGCCGCCGCCGAGCGCCACCCGGCTGCCCTTGAAGAGCAGCTCGCCGTCACCGGGCTCGCCCGTCGCCGGCCGCCACCGGTTCTCGCTGGTGTCGGCGGGCCGCAGGACCGCCTCGGTGCCCCGGTCGACGACGTGGCCGTGGTCCGAGACCAGCACCACGACCCGGTCCTGGGCGACCACGAGCAGGTTCCGCAGCCCGTTGACGGTGTCGGTGCTCCACTCGGTGATGCCGGGGTCGCTGCGGTCGAGGGCGTCGTCGATGGTGTTGATGACGGCGGCGACCAGCGGGACGGCCGGGTCACCGAGGGCGGCGGCCACCTCGGGGTCGACGGCCAGCCCGGCCGGGGTGCGCAGGTCGGACTTGTGCAACAGCACGCCGCCCGGGAACTGCTCGCGGAAGGCCCGCAGTTCGGCGCCACGGTCGCCCACGGCGATCCGCCCGCTGAACAGGCTGCACCGGTTGACCTGCGTGACCGTCGGCAGCGCGGCGAGGACGCCGACGCGGGGGCCGCCGCCGGGCGTCAGCTCCTCCCAGGCGCCGCCACGGCCGAGGGACTCGGCGATCTCGATGGCCGCCGCGGTTCCCATGCCGTCGAGGACGAGCATCAGGACCCGTCGTCCGTTGTCCACGATGGGACGGACGACGCGGTCGAGCACGTCCTCCACGCGCAGCAGCGTGCCCGGGTCCCGCTCGGCGGTGGTGGTGTCCTGCAGCAGCTCGGCGAACTGGTGGTCGTGGCGGGCACGACGAGCTTCCACGGCCGCGTGCAGCAGCCGGTAGGCCTGCGCGACCTGCGGGTCGACGTCCCCGACGAAGATGTCGAGGCGGGCCCGGTCGACCCAGCCGTCGTCGCGGACCTGCCGCTGCACGGCGTCGAGCATCGTGGCGGGGGCGGGCCCTTCGGGCGTGGCCAGCCAGCGCAGCAGGCGGACGGCCATCCGGGCGGTCTCCACCCGGGAGCGCTCGGCCGACCGGTGGGTCTCCACCTCGGCGAGCCGGTCCTGCGCCCGCTCGATCAGCTCACCGGCGGGCGAGACGGGAGCCCCGGCCGCCGGCACGGCGAGTCGCACGGACTCCCCGAAGGCACGCATCCGCTGTGTGAAGCCGGCCGGCAGCAGGTCGGACGCGGCGAGCCGCCCGGCGACGTCGATCTCGGCCGCGATGTCCTCCGCCCGGCGCAGCATCCGGCGCGCGTCGTGGCGTACCGCGTGGTCGCCGTCGAGGGCCCGGTAGATCCACGCCTCGGTCGCCTCACC